>CAZILM010000001.1:0-11877 GCA_964540115.1 uncultured Candidatus Saccharibacteria bacterium
CTTGGTAATTCACCTTAAAATGACCGGCCAGTTAGTTTTTCGCAGCAATGACGACAAAGAGAAATTTGGAGCCGGCCATCCGGGCGATAGCCTAGTGGGCAACCTGCCGGATAAAAGCACGCACGTAGTGTTTGATTTAGGCGACAGTAAGCTATTCTTTAACGACCAGAGAAAATTTGGTTGGGTAAGATTGGTTCCGACTGCCGAAGTGCCGCAGATAGACTTTATGAAACGTTTAGGTCCCGAGCCTTTGAGTGCAGATTTTACTCAGAAAGATTTCCGGGAGCGTTTGAGTAGACGAGCGAACACAAATATTAAGGCAGCTCTGCTGGATCAAAGCGTCATAGCCGGCGTTGGCAATATTTATGCCGATGAAAGCCTGTGGGGAGCTAAGATACACCCGACTACATTAGTTAAAAAGCTATCTGTTAATAAGCAAAATCAGCTTTATATTTCGCTGCGCGAGGTCCTGGAACTGGCAATCAAAAAAGGCGGCTCGACGGATCGCAATTATGTGGACGCAGAGGGTAAGAAGGGCAGTTATCTGAGCTTTGCTAAAGTCTTTCGCCGCCAAGGTCAGCCTTGTGAACGCTGTGGCACAATTATTGTTAAACTGAGAGTTGCTGGAAGAGGAACGCATATATGTCCAAAGTGCCAAAAAACACGAACATGATTATGAATGGTTTTCTTTATCTAGGAGCAATGGCGTTTGGTGCCATAGAAGGAGTGCTAGCAGCCATCGTCTTTATGGTTATTCTAGGATTCGCCTTAGCGCATACTGGTGCAGGAAGCGCACCCGATACTGGTCTTGCCCTCGGTGGTATCGAATTTATTTTAATGCTAGTTGGGCTCATTATTGGAGCACTCCTAGGGCTATATCGTTACAGAAAAAGACAGCGGTCATGATTACGACGCTTACGGGTAGTAATAGTTATGCCTTAAAGTCTGAGCTTGATCGCAGGGTTGCTGAGTTCCTAAAAGAGAACGGTGATATGGCGCTGGAAAGGGTCGATGGGCAAGAAGCTGAATTCCCCCGGCTGACCGAATCGCTGCAAAGCCTGCCATTTTTGGCCAGCAAAAAACTGGTGGTGCTGCGCGAACCCGGTGTGCATAAACAATTTGCTGAGCAGTTCGAGGATTTGCTTCCGACAATTCCTGAAACAACAGATGTAATTATTGTTGAATCCAAGCTCGACAAACGAACCCAGTACTACAAGGCGCTCAAAAAACTGACCGATTTCAAAGAATTCAGCGAACTGGACAATCAGCAGCTGGCTAAGTGGCTGGCCGAAACAACTAGAGCGGAAGGCGGCAGCCTAAGCTTTTCTGATGCCAACTACTTGATAGAACGCGTCGGTACAGACCAATACCTGCTGCATAATGAACTCGCCAAACTTTTGCAGTATGACAGCGCTGTTTCGCGTAAAACTATCGATCTTTTAACGGAGCCGTCCCCGCAAAGCACGATTTTTGAGTTGATAGATGCGGCTTTTGCCGGGAAGACAAAACGGGCAGTTGAACTATATGAAGACCAGCGTAAGCAGAAGGTTGAGCCAATTCAGATTATCGCCATGATGGCCTGGCAATTGCATACGATGGCACTTATTAAAGCCGCGGGGAAGCGCCCGGCGGATGAAATTGCAAGAGAGGCACATTTGAACCCGTTTGTGGTGCGCAAAAATCTGCCACTGGTGAACCGTATGACTCTTGCCGAGCTAAAAGACCTGGTATCACGGGTGTTGGAGCTGGACATAAAACTCAAAAGCCAAACTATTGATGCTGATGATGCCTTGCAGCACCTTCTTCTGACTATTTCTTAGTAGTTTTCTTAGGAGCAGCTTTCTTGACGGCTGAGGTAGCTGAAGTTTTCTTTGGAGTCGTCTTAGGAGCAGCTTTCTTGACGGTTTTCTGCACTTTAACACCAGCAGCTTTAGCTGCAGCTGCCAGCTGCCGTTGCTTGCGAGCTACTTTATTCTTATGCATGATGCCTTTTTTGCCGGCTTTAGCAATTGTACTTTGAGCTGCAGACTGCGCTTCAGTCACTTTCTTGCCATCGCTTACAGCAGATTGAAAAGTCTTCAAAGCGCCTTTAAGAGCACGCTTAGTTTTAACATTGCGAGCGGCTGCCTTTCGGGCAACTTTTACGCGCTTTTTGGCTGATTTGATAATTGGCATTAAATTAGATCCTATTACTTAACAAATTAGTCGAGGCTCAACTATACAGGGGTAGAGCGTTTTTGTAAAGAAGTAGTTATGATATTTACTATATTCGATATATATGATAAGCTTACGCTTGTAAATAACTAAAAATAAAAAATGCCTCCAACAGATACACCAGCCAAACAGCAGATTGCTGAACGTTTAAAAAACGCCAATAACATCTTGGTGACTGTTAGCACTGATCCGTCAGTTGACCAATTGGCGGCAACAATCGGCTTTACCTTGCTCCTAAACAAACTAGGGAAGCACGGCACGGCAGTTTTTAGTGGCAAAATTCCAAACACGCTGGAGTTTCTGCAACCAGAAGCAACCCTGGAGAAGAACACAGATTCCTTAAGGGATTTTATAATCGCACTTGATAAAGCCAAAGCCGACAAATTACGCTACAAAGTAGAAGACAAGCTGGTTCGAATATTCATTACACCATACAGGACTTCTTTAACCGAAAAAGATCTGGAGTTCAGTCAGGGCGACTTTAATGTAGATGTCGTGGTGGCTCTGGGCGTACAAGACCAGAAACAAATCGATGCAGCTATTACAGCTCACGGACGCATTTTGCATGATGCCACGGTCATATCTATTAATACTCATAGTAAAAGCACAATAGGCACAATTAATTGGGAGGAACCGGAAGCCAGTAGTTTATGTGAAATGCTAGTAAGCCTGGGCACACTGCTTGGCCCTGATTTGTTCGATTCACAGGCAGCTACAGCTTTTCTTACCGGTGTGGTTGCCGAGACAGAACGCTTCAGCAATAACAAGACCAGCCCGAATACAATGACAGTGGCTGCTCAACTGATGAGCTGGGGCGCTAACCAGCAACTTATTGCATCCAAACTTGAGAAGCCGAAGCCGGTAGCTGAAATACCGCCCAAACAAACCAGAGAAAAGCGGAAACAGCCCGACATCAAAGATAGGGATGAAAAACCTCAAAGTGAAATACCTACAAAGAAAGAGGAAGCTGCTAAAGCCCCGTCAACTACCGACGGAACTTTATTAATCGACCACAGCAAAGGTAAGCTACCTCCGCCACCGGCACCCGACGAAACGGATGAATCAAATGAACACAACGATCAGATTAAAATTGATCAACACGGCAACTTGCAACAGTTTGAACCTGAGACAATAGAGAAGAAAGCTGATAACAGTGATTCTACTAATGGCCGTGTACTAGAGCCGCCCTCAAGAGGGGGACAGCTGACTGCCAGTACTCAGAACGAAGATGCAGATCCAAGCACCGATCCAATGTCACTACCACAGGTTTCAACACCTTTGCTTAGCCGTGATGATGCCGAAGATAATGACTCATCGAGTAATTCTCCTATGGCCAAAGACGACGAACTCCTCAGCGATATTGAAAAATCGGTCAGTAGTCTAAACCAACCAGCTAAAGAAACAGATCAATCTACAGAGAAAAATGATGATTCAGGATCGCAAAACGGCCCATTGCCCGATACTGACGAAGCACGTGACGCAGTAAGCGAAGCTTTGCAGTCATTGCCTACCACACCAGACCCGATTGCGGCTCTAAATGCAATGCCTATGCATCTTGATGAGCCGACCCCTTTGCAGCCATCCACGCCACTTATGCCTCCACCACCCGAAACACCTCCTAAGCCGCCAGTGCCTGAACCAATCCCATTACCTCAGCCCCAAGTATCGGCGCAGAATACAGGTTTACCACCCAATCTTGTTCCTCCTGTGCCGCCAATAACTCCAAGCCCTGGTGATAATAACGGACCGGCTACGCCACCGCCACCGGTACCGCCACCAATGATGCCGCCTATGGCACCACCGACGGAAGACACAGTCAACCCCAACGATCCGTTAGCTGGTTTATAAAACTCACGCTTTAGCTTTTGCGTGAATGGTTTAGTTCTGATTTATAGACTGGCGAATACAGGCGATGATGGCTCGTCGCAACCCGCCTGAAAAGAGGGATCGACGGCATTGTTAGATGAGGTAATTATGTTAAAATATGCAAATGCTTCAAACTTTTGAGCAGGGAATTGGGACAAATACGGTTAGACGAAGAACTGGGCCTCTGGTTAAGGCTGCTGGCTTGGCTCTCAGTGGTATTTTAACCGTTAGTGCTTGTAGTGCTCCAGACAAACTAGCTATACCTCATCATCAAGCCGATGTAGCACATAATAATGATTTCCCCCGAGAAGTGAAGGATAAACACTTTTTGGCTACAGTTGAGCTTTATGGCAACTCTAACGCGGACAATAAATTTAGGTCCTGTAGTGCAACGCGTATTGGGCCAACCACTTTTCTTTTTGCGAAGCACTGTACTTTTACCAATTCTATGCTCGACAAGGACATTATGCAGCCTTACGATGCGATACGCGCTGAATTACCCCTGCCTTCTTACAGTGTAGTTAGTGGTGACTTCAAGACAGGTGAAACCGTCAAACCGAATGTTACTTCAATAGTTCTTAATCCAGCCGGGCCAGACTTTGCCATTTTTAAGGTTGATAGCACTCAGAATCTGGACAAAATTCCAATCATGCCGCTTGCAACTGAGCAGGATTTGAGCGCACTTAAGCCAGGGGATTTAACAAGTGTTGTTGGCTATCCTGCGCTATTAGATGGGCAAAGGTTCCCATATGAAGTTGAATTTGCCGGCAGGGCAACCGGCGCCATGCTGGATGACCATGGCATTAATGGTCCACCTGATTCTGAATATTTGGCCTTCATAGTAAATAACAACAATGGTAGCAATATTTTGCCTCAGGATTTTTGTCAGGGGGGTGGCATGAGTGGGGCAAGTTTTGTTGATAAAGACGGCAAAGTCGTCGGTGTGCTATCGAGCGGGTACACTTCAAATGATCCAAACTGGTCAGCACTGTCGTCACATTTTCCTCTCAATGGCGCCAATGTATTATGCTTTGCCTCACCGGTTACGCAGGGCCTAGTTGACCAGTATCAGCAAGCAAGCGGAACTACTCCTGTAATATTTGGCCGAAAGTAGCCTTGATGGACGGTTTGTTACTTGTTGATAAACCTTCTGGCTGGACGTCATTTGATGTCGTTGCTAAAGTGCGCGGTATTTTGAAACAGTCAGGTGCTACTAAGCCGAAAGTGGGGCATACAGGTACTTTAGATCCACTAGCGACTGGTTTATTAGTACTGGTAGTAGGTAATTACACCAAACGGGCGGCTGAATTCTCTAAGCTTGATAAAACCTACGAAGTAACCATGAAGCTGGGACAAACGAGCACTACTGGCGATTCAGAGGGGATACTGACCACTCAAAAAAATTCCTATTCTCCGCTATCGCGTGAAATAGAAATGGTTTTTGAGGAGTTTGAGGGGGAGATTATGCAGGTGCCGCCTCAGTTTTCGGCTATTAAAGTCAATGGGCAGAGGGCTTATAAGCTTGCCAGAAAAGGCCAAAAAGTGGAGTTGGAACCGAGGAAAATAAAAGTTCACAGTATGAGGCTAACAGATTACAGTTACCCAGAAGTTAGGTTTACGGCTGAAGTGTCGTCCGGAACTTATATTCGCTCTCTGGTTGAAGATATTGGCGACAAACTGGACACCGGTGCATACATGTCAGCGCTAAGGCGTACTAAAGTTGGAGAATTTTCGATAGAGAAGGCAATACCGGTAGCAAAACTTAGTGTAGGGAATATCGCCACTAACCTATTGACTCATCGATACTAAATGTGTTATTATATGTCAAATGAGTCGTCCGGAAGTTAATGGTGTGCCGCTAGATACCCTCGTGGAGCCGATTTACTCTGCTCTAAACCGCCTTATGGAGGTAAGCGATGGCAAATTTAGAATTAGTGGTAAAGCCAAAACAGCAGCAACCAAACTTGAGCTGACACCCGATAAGCCTAATTCAGCCAGAAGCACCACCGAGTTTAAGCATCTTGGTGAAGTTGCAGGTAAGTTGTTTATTATTGCTTTTGCGCCTGGCGATGGAACAGGTGAGGAGAGCCCTTCGTTAAAACTCAGGCATCTTAATACTGAACCATACCCCGCACTTGGCAAAATTGTACCGCGATTTAAGTTTGGTATAGCTAGTGAAGTTCATTTTCCGGTTGCAACCGCCAGAATTGACTCACCATCATCTGATATGTTCGAGAATACGGGCAACTTAGAACTTCTAGGTTTGCCAACAGACGGTAACCCGTTTGGTGACCGTATTGGCCGAATTGGACAGCTTGGTCAGTGGGAAGAGGATTTCAGACGAATCATTGAGGGTGAAGTGGACTGCCCTACATATCCAATGGCTACGCAAACCCTCTGGTATGAAACTGTGAATGGAGCCACGGAAAGAATGGGCGAACCTCACGCCGTATATAACGGACATGAAGATGTGGTTCAGGTATGTGGTTTTATGGCTATTTTAGATGAAATGGCCTCTGAGCATGCTAGCTTTGCCAGAGATCTTCATGCGGTTCCCGCAAACTGACAAAGTGTTGCGTAACAGATGGGAGTATGCTAAAGTACTCCTTAACATATGGTAACTTCGGCAAATAAAGCAAAAGCAGCTCCTAAAAAGGCGGCTAAGGAAGACACGGGCAGTACCTCTGTTCAGATTACTCATTTGAGTGAGCACATCAAGGAATTGACCACGCACCTGAAAGCTAATCCTAAGGATTTTGCAGCTCGAAGAGGACTACTACAGATGGTTGGCCAACGCAAAAGACTGCTTAATTATTTAGCTCGCAAGGACAGCAAAGCGTACCTTAGTTTGAAGGAAAAGCTCGGCATTCGCCGCTAAAGAATGAAAGTTCAAAGTTCAAACAGCAAACTTCATAGAAATTACAAAAGTTAAATTCTAAAGGTTTGAATTTGAAATTTGAGGTTTATCTGAACTTTGAATTTTGAGGTTTGAAATTTAAACGTAGGTGGTGGAGCACAGTTCGCATATGCGGATTGAACCTCATTACCTACAGAAAGTGAGAACATATGGGAAGTACAATAAATCCCTTTGGTAAAAAGATAATTTCAGTAGAGACAGAGCTAGCTGGTCGCAAGCTGAGCCTGGAAGTCGGTAGAGTCGGCTTTAGGAGCAGCGCGTCAGTGTTAGCACGATACGGTGAGACGGTTGTGCTGGCTACGGCTATGGTTGGTTCAGCCAGCATCAGCGGTATGGATTATTTTCCACTCTCAATTGATTATGAAGAAAAATTTTATGCAGCTGGCAAGATTAGCGGTAGCCGATTCGTAAAGCGCGAAGGCCGGCCGTCTGACGACGCCATTTTAATTGGACGTCTAATTGACCGCCCAATTCGACCGCTATTTCCTAAAGGTTACCGCCAAGAAGTGCAGGGTGTTACCACAGTTCTGAGCATGGATCCTGAATTTCGCCCCGATATGGTAGCTATGACTGCTATGAGCGCGGCACTAATGCTCACCGGTGCACCGTTTGATGGACCGATAGCTGGTATACGTGTAGGTCTGGTTGACGGCAAGCTCAAAGCCTTTGCCAGCAGCGAAGAACTTAATGACGGTCCGCTGGATCTCGTAGTGGCAGGCACCAAAGACGCCATTATGATGGTAGAAGCCGGAGCCAACGAAGTAACTGAGGAACAGATTGCCGAAGCTTTGGATTTTGCCCACAAGACCATTCAGCCGGCTATAAAACTACAGGAAGAGCTGATAGCCAAAGTTGGCGTGAAGCCATTTGAGTTCGAACTACTCAAACCTGATGAAGACATCCAAAAAAGGGTTGAAACCTGGCTGGCCGGTAAATTAGGCACCGGACTGCGCGTTCCATACCCGGAACGCAATGATTTAGTAAATAAGCTTAAAGATTCAATGTTCGCCCATTTTGAAAAGGAAATCGGCGATCAATTCTCTGAACTAAAAGGCGAATACAATGAAGCTTTCACAATGGCGCTGCACAAAGACGTGCGTGATGGAATTGTAAAAGAAAATATCCGCCCCGATGGTCGCAAATTGGACGAAATACGACCGTTATCCAGTGAGGTAGGACTATTACCGCGAGCGCACGGCTCCAGCCTGTTTACGCGCGGTGTTACCCAGGCTTTAAACATCGTTACACTGGCGCCAATGAGCTACGCCCAGATGCTCGATACTATGGAACGAAACGACGCCACTAAGCGCTACATGCACCACTACAACGCGCCAGGTTATACCGTAGGCGAAGTTAAGCGGCTGGGTAGCCCGGGGCGTCGTGAAATCGGCCACTCAGCACTTGCTGAACGGGCACTACTGCCGGTTTTACCTGAAGAAGACGAGTTTCCTTACGCTATTCGTTCGGTTACTGAAATCATGAGCCAGAACGGTAGCACCAGCATGGCGGCCACCTGCAGCAGCTGTTTGGCGTTAATGGACGCCGGCGTGCCACTAAGGGCACCGGTCAGCGGTATTGCCATGGGTCTAATGGTAGACGGCGACAAGCACTATATATTGAGCGACATAGCCGATGCCGAAGATTTTGCAGGCGATATGGACTTTAAAGTAGCTGGAACCGAAAAGGGTATTACGGCTTTGCAGATGGATATGAAAGTGCATGGTTTGCCGGTGGATGTGCTGGCACAAGCCCTGAAGCAGGGCAAGCAAGGCCGCGACCATATTCTCAAGCACATGCTCGAAACCCTTCAAACCCATAAATCAGACCTTAGCCCATACGCTCCGCGCGTTGAATCAATTAAGATTAACCCAGACAAAATCCGCGAAGTCATCGGCAAGGGCGGTGAAACAATTAATAAGATTATTGCTGAGACCGGTGCCGAAATTGACATCAAAGACGACGGCACAGTCTTCATTGCCAGCCCGGACAAGGCCAGCATTGATGGAGCCAAGCAGTACATCCAGACGCTTACAGCCGAGCCGGAAGTCGGTAAGATCTATAAGAACGTACCAGTGGTCAGTGTTATGGACTTCGGTGCTTTTGTTCAGATTATGCCGGGCAAAGATGGCCTGGTGCACGTTAGTGAAATGAAAGAAGAGCGGGTTAATAAGCCGAGCGACGTTGTTAAAGAAGGCGATCTGGTTACCGTAAAGTTGGTTGCTGTTGATGAACGCGGACGACTTAACCTAAGCATGAAACAAGCCGCCAAGGAGGAAAGTGGTGAAAAACCTAAACCTTAAAAAGCTAGCTTTCGGCGTAGCGTTCCTGCTCTTAGCTTACATTAGCGGTTCAAGAGCGCTTGACACTGGCAGCTACTGGGAATATTTAGCCTGCGTTGTTTTCCTAGTCCTTGGTATTAAATTTATTGCTCAATCATTCAAACAGCATGGTACAAAAGACTAAACAAGCTCAACTTGACGATATTCGTCAGAAAATAATTGACGAAAAAGTCTGCTCGGAACTGGCTGCGCAGGCCACTCAGCTGGTATTTGGCGACGGCAGTGCTGAAGCGGAACTGGTATTCATAGGCGAAGCCCCCGGTAAAAACGAAGACCTGAAAGGTCTACCATTTGTTGGCGCCGCAGGGAAGTTTCTAGATGAAATGTTGGAGATGATAGGTCTTAAACGAGCAAACGTTTATATCACTAATATCGTTAAGTATCGACCGCCAAACAATCGCGATCCACTGCCTGATGAAAAAGCAGCGTTTCTGCCGTATTTGGAGGCCCAGTTGGAAGTAATTAAGCCCAAGCTGACCATTACACTTGGTCGCCATAGCTTAAATTGCTTCTTGCCGGATCTCTCAATCAGCGCCGTTCATGGCCAGCCAAAGCGTTATAAGGGTAGAGTATTTCTGCCATTATTCCATCCGGCGGCTGCTCTATATAACGGTGGCATGCGCCAGACCCTGATTGACGACTTTGCCAAGATCCCGTTAATTCTAAAAAAACTTGCAACTAACGCGTAACTACATAAATCCTGAAAGGATACAAAATGACCCCAAATAAACCAAAAGAACCAAATAATAAACCTTCAACGGTTAGAAGCGCCTCTCGCGGGGCAGCTATCCGCGCCCAGCGGCGCAGCCACGAAGATGCAACTGTAAAAATGAACCAATACTTAAGTGCGCCGCCACAAGCGGCCGCTAAACCACGAGCCAATGTAATAGATGATAGCCCGCGTTTGCGGATTATCGGATTAGGCGGTATGGACGGTGGTGGTTCCAAAAATATGATGGTAATTGAATACCTCAATGATGCCGTAATTATAGATTGCGGTAACGACTTGGGCGTAGACTTACCAGGTATTAATTACGGAATCTGCGATACCACATATCTAGACAGCATTAAGCAGAAAATCCGAGCTTTCGTGATGACTCACGGACACCTTGACCACATTGGCGCCTTGCCGCACATTCTGCCTAAATTTCCGGGTGTACCAGTCTATGGCAGCCGCTTTACAATTGGCCGGGTTGAAGAGATTTTCCAAAACTTCGGCTTGCCAATGCCCAATGGCTTTGAGCTCAAGACTGTAGTTATGAATGAAAACACCCATGAGAGGCTAAAAGTCGGCAGTTTCTTTGTCGAACTGGTGCGTGTTACGCACTCCATACCAGGTAGCACAGTAGTCGTAATTGATACGCCGGCGGGACGCATAATCAACACCGGCGACTTTAAGTTCGATCCGCATCCGCTAGACCAGGAACTGACTGACTACGATAGATTAAAGCAGTTGGGAGAAGAAGGCGTACTGGCACTTTTGAGCGAAAGTACTACTTCTGATCGCCCCGGCCGTACCCCATCCGAAAGCATCATTGAGCCGACCATCATAGATATCATGGATCAGGCTCCCGGCCGTATTTTCGTTGGTCTATTTTCGACCAATATGAAGCGTGTCCAGATGATTGTAAATGCGGCAGTGCACCATAACAAAAAGGTTGCTATGGATGGCCGAAGCATGGTTAGCACGCTGGAAATGGCAGTGCGCCATGGCTTCATGAAGATTCCGAAAGGCACGTTTGTGCCGATAGCCAGCGCCGGTAACTTTAAAGACAATGAATTAGTCGTTGTTTGTACCGGTAGCCAGGGCGAACCAAATTCAGCCCTTCAGCGTATGGCAGATGGCGATCACAAGCACATAAAACTAAAGGCTCAAGACACCGTGATTCTGTCTAGTAGTCCTATCCCTGAATCGGGCAATGATGCTCTGATTGGCCGCATGGTAGACGATTTAGTCCGCAAGGGCGTGCATGTGTTTGAGCATCGCAATGCTGAGATTGACCACATCGGTCCGCTTCACACCTCGGGCCATGCTTCGCAAGATGAATATGCCGAAATGATTCAAATGACTAAGCCGAAATTCTTCATCCCTATTTATGGAGCATTCCGTTCAAAACAGCGCCACATCGAACTGGCTATAGAGCAAGGTATCCCGCGTAAAAACACTATAAACGCCGAAAACGGGCAGGTGCTTAGTCTGAGTAAAGACGAAATGGAAATGGCCGGCGAGGTTCCTCACGGTACAGTCTTAGTCGACCAGACCGGTGCTATGGTGAGCAATATTGTAATTAAAGACCGCCTGATGCTAGCCGAAGAAGGCTTAGTAGCGGTGGTGCTTACAGTCGATAAAAAGACCGGCGCACTGCTTACCAGTCCGGATATCATTTCGCGCGGATTCATTTACATGCGCGACAGCGAGGACTTAATGAATGCATTCCGCACTGAGCTTCGGCGAGCAGTAGGGCAGCGCTATAAGCGAATCGATCTGGATAGGTTCAAACAGGAACTCAAGGAACATGTTACTCATTTCTTGTTCGAACA
>CAZILM010000001.1:11977-21750 GCA_964540115.1 uncultured Candidatus Saccharibacteria bacterium
TGGTATTGAAGTTGCGCATGGTGCACTTAGCCCTAGCCTAGCAGCCGAGCTTGAGTCAGATCTTGCGGGCTATATGAAGTTGGATTGGCCAGACAGACCGATATTTTATGAACCGCACGAGTATAGGGGCCAAGCGGCTAGCAGGCGGAGGTTCACAGCCGAGGAACTAGTCGAGGTTGGTGGAGTTGCGACTTCATACATTTTAGGACGTCTTAACCGTCTTCACGGCTATGCTGTTTTGGTTAATCACCAGCCGCCTTGTACGATTCAAGGCTTTCACAGTGATCGAATGGTAAGGGATGGCGCAGCGGTTATTCATGCTTCCAGAGAAGGTATTTTTGATTTTCATCCAACCGCCAACAACGCCAAACAAGCATATACCGGCTACAAAAGAATAGAAATCGGGCAAGGAGATATTGTCGCTCAATCTAAGCCGCACAAATACCACAGGGGTGGAAATCCTAGCTTATTTGACCGTTATAATATGGTTGTTTATAGGTTGGGCACAAGGCAGCATTGACAAAAAACTGATCTGCTTGTAAGATACTACTCCCTATGGCTATTGATACTCAGGAACTTAAACAAGATTTGGCATTTTCATTTCGCCCACGAAATTGGCACGATGTAGCGGAACACATGTTTCCTAATGCCGATTGGCGTACAACTGCTGAAGTAAGCCTTGTGCTTGCTCAATTTATGCATCATATTGCCCTAAATGACTTGCCGGAGAAACCGGTGGACGTTTTTGAACACCATGCCTCTGCTTTAGTTGATATTGCCCAAACACTCATCCACGGAGTAATCCATCTGGAAGATATTCCCGAAATTGATAATATCAGCAGCCCGACTTCCTAATAGATAAGATTGACAAAAGTAGCGAAAACTGCTACAATATTTATATTATGTCTGCTGAATCACCAGATAATTATCCAATCTCTGAAGGAATGCAACATGGGCCATTCCCGCCGCCCGAACTTGACTCAAATCCAGATGCAGCCCAGCAAGTAATGGCTCGTGCAGAAGGCGACCCCCAACTTTACCAATTACTTCGGTTGCGTAACAGCCTTATTCAAGCCAAAGCTGACGGCCTAATTGATGATGAAGTTTTTACCCGGAACTGGGATCGTATCAATAATGTGATTGAGCCAATAACTCGGAAAAATGAAGGTATTGGGCAGGTAAATGAGGCGCGTTTTAGTATGGCTAAAGGCAGACGGCAAGCATGGCTCAAAAACAAGGCTGCGCAAGACTCCGACAACCCTAGTTGATTACCCTTAGAGAGGGTATAATAGGAAACGCTTATGGCCAAAAAGAAAAAAAGTAGTCGAAAGCAGAAAAAACCAGAGGTTAGTGAGCAAACAAGCTTCTGGCCACTAGCCGGTGCAGTGCTGTTAATGATTGCGGCTTTGTTTTTGCTACTAGGCGGCTTTGGTACCGGCGGCGTGCTGCCGAA
Organism: uncultured Candidatus Saccharibacteria bacterium; assembly: GCA_964540115.1. Classification (GTDB taxonomy): domain Bacteria; phylum Patescibacteriota; class Saccharimonadia; order Saccharimonadales; family CAYVSP01; genus CAZILM01. The sequence continues at coordinate 13,431 of CAZILM010000001.1, forward strand.
GGATTTATTCAATGGAGCTTACTGGGCCTTCGGTTGGGCGGCATATCTTGCACCGCTGGCACTAATTTTCTGGGGCGCACACAAATTTATCAGCGAAGACCACCAGATTCCGCTAGCTAAATTTATGAGCATGCTTGGCGTGTTGATATTCAGTGCGGCCTGGTTACAGGTGGCATTTGTGGAGAAAGACGGCACGGGAGCATTTACCGGTGGTCATGGCGGTAACTTAGGCAAGACCTTAGGCGGTATGGTACTAAGCGTGCTCGATAAAATACCGGCCGGATTTATGTTTTTTGTGCTGGCGCTTTTCAGCTTTTTCTTCGCCTTTGGCATTTCACCAAAAGTGCTGCTCAAGTTAGGGGATTTCTTTAAACGCCCCGAGAAGGATACAGACCTTAGTGAACTAAAGGCCAAAGCACCAGATCATGGCTTTCAACTGAACGAAGGTGTACCGGTAGAGCATCACGGCCCGGCTGCCCGCTTGTCCACTCTGAAAAATACCGCCCAGAAGATGACGCCGACAGAAAACCACGAAGCCCTGACCACAACAACTGACCCCGATTGGAAATTCCCGTCGATTAATCTGTTGAATCAAAAACAGGACAAAGCCGACGCCGGCGATGTAGAGGGCAATGCCGACATTATTAAAGAAACTTTCGCCAACTTTAGCATCAATGTAGATATGGAAGGGGCAAACATCGGCCCGCGTGTCACCCAGTTTACGCTCAAGCCACCGGCTGGGGTTAAACTTACCAAAATTGCAGCTTTGGAGAACAATCTTTCGCTCGATTTAGCTGCTCAATCTATTCGTATAGAAGCACCGATTCCAGGCAAAAAAGCCGTAGGTATCGAAGTGCCTAACGTTAAACCGGCTACGGTGCGCATGGCTAGTATTTTGACTTCACCGGGCTGGGCTGAGAGCAAGGACTCGCTTAGCCTGGTAGTCGGAAAAGATATTTCCGGTGCCCCGGTAATAGCCAGCCTGGATAAAATGCCGCACTTGCTGGTCGCCGGTCAAACCAATTCCGGTAAAAGTGTCATGATCAACGCTGTTCTAACCAGTTTACTGTACCGTAACAGCCCAAGCGATCTAAAGCTTATCCTGGTAGATCCAAAGCACGTGGAATTGACCCCCTACGATGAGATTCCGCACTTGCTTACGCCGGTTATTACCGAGCCGGAAAAATGTATCAGTGCGCTCAAATGGGCAGTGGCCGAGATGGAACGACGTTATCGCACTTTGGCTGAAGCACGCCGACGCAATATAAGTGAATACAATCAGCTGAAAAAAGACGAAGGTATGCCATATATCGTCATAGTTATAGATGAGCTGGCTGACCTTATGATGATGGCAGCCCGCGATGTTGAAGCTTTGATAGTTAGAATTGCCCAGAAAGCCCGGGCGGTAGGTATTCATCTGGTGATTGCCACTCAGCGTCCTAGCGTAGACGTAGTTACAGGTCTTATTAAAGCCAACGTGCCGGCTAGAATTGCCTTTACGACTAATAGCCAGGTAGACTCGCGCACGATTATAGATATGGCGGGTGCCGAGAAATTGCTTGGCATGGGCGATATGTTGTTTGCAACTGCCGATATGCCCAAACCAAAACGTGTTCAGGGGGCATTGATTGAAATCGATGAAGTCCAGAAAGTGACAGATTTCCTTAGAATGCAGCGCGGTCCGCAATACGACGATGAAGTTATTTCTCAGCCAGTTCAAATTGGCAAGGGCGGTGTCGTAAGCGATTATGGCGCAAACGATGCCGACGACGACATGTGGCGCGACGCAGTTCAGGTAGTTATAGAAGGCCGCAAAGCCAGCACTAGCCTGTTGCAACGCCGTCTGCGAGTAGGCTACGCAAGGGCAGCGCGCCTGATTGAAACTATGGAAGAGCAGGGAATAGTTGGACCCGCTGATGGTTCACGACCGCGTGAAGTTCTAGTACAGAATATGGACGAGGTATTTGGCGCACCGGCTGCCGAGGAACCGCACGAGGGTCCATCGTCAGGCGGCGAAGATGTTTACGATGACATGCCAGACGAATCCGAGGAATAGTTCAATTGGTTCTATCGAGTGATTTTTATCACAAGAATTATGCTTGCGGAATAACCGTAAGCTTTCTATAGTGAAGTTAAGCGTTAACAAAAACGCCGAAAATAGAGGTAAAAACAAATGGCACTTGCGGAAGCTCTCCCAGTAGATGATTTACCAACTCCGCTAGCGCTTGCGCCCCCACCTGAAAACTCCGACGCCAGTCAACAAGACTGGCGTCTTCATTTATCAGGGTTGCCCGCAAGGGTAATCACTGACGGTATGACCCCTACAGACAGCCTGACTGGGCTACCATTATTGATAGCTGGTTTCGATGACTCAGACATGGGTAAGCCTACTGAACATCATTTATGGCACCCCAGCAATGCACCTATTTTTCAGACATTAGCTGGAGTTGCCTTGCGCAATAGTTATAAAGAAATGGTTCCTGCTGGATTTCATAACCAGGGGAAAGCATCCTACCACGCCAGACTTAGAGGACCACAGCTCATAAGTAATGAAGATAATATTTTCTCAAGGATTGTGTTAGCCTGCGCTGGTGCTATACCGACAAGAGTAATCGACTTAAGCGGTAGGTTGCCCGTAGAGCGAGACATGACCCTAGACGAGTGGGAGTTCTTTAACACGCCAGATCCAGACAATCAGTTTGGCCGTCGCTATGTCAGGTACAGCTATGAACCAATCAGAGAATTTTTCCGGGACTATATTGTCAGGCAGCAAGTAGATGAGGAGCACAGAGAAATAGCTGAGGCATTTCTTCGTAGTGATACTAAGGAAGATAAAAGGTACCTGGGACACTTATTGTTAGCAAAATCGGCTGAAGTTGTGTCCAAAAAAGTCAGGAAAAATTATTTGTTGCTTCAAAGGGCTGGACTGCTACAGTCTCTTATGCCTAAATCACCTCAGACATTAGTGAAAGACAAACTTGGCACCGTTAATCAACGAGAATCACTAATACCAAGACTTGAAGACGAGCTAAGCCGGCGGCAACTGGCAGACACTGGTTGACTAACAGGGGTAATTGAGCTATACTTCAGCGGTCATAAAGACTTCAGCTTACATCAACTATAGAGTGTAGGCTTAAACCAATGGAAGGAGTTCAATGAATCAGTATGAAGTTGCTGTTTTGTACCATCCCGATTTAGAAATAGATCTGGATAAAGCTGAGAAGCGGGTACTTAAAATATTTGCCGACAACGGCGGTAAAGTCACAAAGACTGATAATTGGGGTAAGCGCAAACTGGCTTACACAATAAAGAAAAACGAATCAGCTGTCTACGTTTTCTATACTTTAGAAATGCCGGCTGAGGGTGTTCGCCAAGTCGAAAGCGTTCTGAACATTACTGACGAAGTAATTCGCTACCTGATAACCAGACCAGACCTAAAGGCGATGGCTAAAGCGGAAGAAGCCAAGGCTGATAAGGCTAAAAAAGCGGCCGAACATGGCGAAAGTAACGACGACGACAAAGAATCTAGCGAAGAGGAGTGAAGTGTATAATGAATGTACAAACTAAGGGACTTAGATCCTACAAGGAGGACGCCATATGGCACGCAGCTTTAACCAAGTAGTTTTAATGGGTAACCTGACTCGGGACCCCGAACTTAGAACCACACCGAACGGTCAACCGGTCTGTTCGTTTAGCCTGGCTCTTAACCGCAGTTACAAGAGCAAAGATGGCGACTGGCAAGAGGTGACGGATTACGTAGATATTGTGGCGTGGGGGCCGCTAGGCGAACGCGTAGCGCAATATTTGACCAAAGGCCGGCCAGCATTGGTAAACGGGCGATTACAAAGCCGTAGCTGGGAACAGGACGGGCAGAAGCGTAACAAAGTTGAAGTAGTTGCGCAGGACGTCACATTCCTCGGAAGTCCGGGCGGCGGTAGCGTAGCCAGCAGCAGTGGCGGCGGAGAATTCGACCAAACGCCAGCAGCTGACAAGCCAAAGCCCACTAAGAAGCCGAAAGAAGATGATGTTGTGATTGAAGACATCGGCGATGAACCAATTAATTTAGATGATATTCCATTTTAAGGAGTAATAATGGCTAAGATTTTTAAATATAGAACAGACGTTCCGTTTTTTGACTACAAGGACTTCAAAACCTTGCAGCGCTACGTGAACGGCTATGGACAGATTGAAACCCGCAAAAAAACTGGCCTGACCGAGAGTCAGCAACGTCGTTTGAGTGTGGCTATCAAGCGCGCCAGACACATTGCACTGTTACCATTTGTTTCAAACGGATAATCTCTGATGGCTCTTGGTGTAACAGATCTTAAAAAAGGGCAGGTTTTTCAGATGGACGGCGTGCCTTATCGTGTCGTTGAGTATAACCAGAAGGTTATGGGACGCGGTGGCAGCATTGTAAACGTTAAGATCAAGAGTCTGATGGACGGCAAGGTCTTAGACAAAACGTTCAAGGGCAATGAATCGATTGAATCTGCCGATATAACTACCAAAAGCGTACAGTATTTGTATGCTGACGGTAACAGCTTCCATTTTATGGATGATAAAACCTACGAGCAGTTTGAGTTGCCGCTAGCAGACATGGCCGATTTGAAAGGCTACATGAAAGAAGGTGATCCTGTACAAGCGCAGCTTTTTGATGACCAGGTCATCAACATTGAACTGCCCAAGAACGTGCCGCTAAAAGTTACCTATACCGAAAATGTGGTAAAGGGCGATACGAGTAGTGCTATAACTAAAAATGCTGAAGTTGAAACGGGCATAAATGTACGCGTGCCAGCATTTATCAAGCAAGGCGACATTATTAGTGTAGATACCGCCACAGGCGCTTACCGCGAACGGATAAAGTAATGTCCAGTCGCCGATTAGACCAGACGCTCGTTAGTCATGGCCTGGTCTCAACGCGTAGCCAGGCCGGGAATTATATAAAACTTGGCTTCGTAAAAGTTAATGCCAAAGTAATCGAAAAGGCCGGTTATGAAGTTTCTGACCATGATAAGATTGAACTTTTAACAGATGAGCAATACGTATCTAGAGCCGCATTGAAACTAAAATCTGTAGCAGAAAAGCTACAGCTGGATTTTAAAAACAAAGTTGTGCTGGACGTTGGCTCAAGCACTGGTGGTTTTACAGATTTTGCTCTTAAGCGCGGAGCAAAGAGGGTGATTGCAGTAGATGTTGGCACGAACCAGCTGCACCCGAGCCTTAGAAACGACTCAAGGATAGAACTTCATGAACAAACTGACATCAGAAACTTTCAGCTTTCCGAAAAACCCGACATTGTGTTGATTGATGTGTCATTCATAAGCCTGCGCGAGGTACTACCGGCAGTCGCAAAATTAAGTAGCGTTAATACTCAAATAGTTGCAATGGTAAAACCGCAATTCGAGGCAGGCGAAAGCATGAAGAATAAGGGTGTCATAAAGAACGAAAAAATGCGCAGAGAAGTATTACAACAGATTGAAAGCTGGACAAAAAAATTGTTCATTATTGTAGTCAAGGCCGATTCTGAAGTGACTGGGCAGAAGGGTAACCGCGAACGCTTCTACCTACTGAAAATTCTACAAAAAAGCGCGTAGTTTTTTAATATCTTTGAGAATTACATACTGCGGGTTGGTCTTGATAAGTCCTTTTCGCTCCAATGCTGATAATTCGCGGCTGGTGGTTTCCCGTGATGCGTTTATAGAACTGGCAACGTCCTGTTGACGCAACGGCACATCAATCTTGATGCCTTCAGGATCTTTTACGCCGAAGCGATGTGACAAAAAGATCATAAAGGAAATCAATCGCTCACGCACCGTGCGGTATTCGAGGTTAATGATGCGTTCGGAATGGATGCGGTACATTTCAATTGTCATATCGATTAAAGGCATTAGGGCATCGGGGTGATCGCGAAGATACTTGGTATAAGCCGTTCTGCTGAGACGCCAGACTTCAGTAGGCGCCAGTGTTTGATAAATGATGTTTCGTTCCTGACCGGTTACGGCCCATATGAGAGGGAATATTTCATTTTCTTTTCGTATGATTAACAGATTGTCTTCACCGTATTTAGTTATGTCGTAGGCTTTAACCAACCCCTTTTCTATATAAAAAACGCCCGAAGGAGTTTCTCCTGGGCGTATGATAAATTCTCCTTTATCATATTTGAGTTTTGTGCCTCTCTGGAACGTGGCGACCAGCGCTGCGTTCTGGGCACTTGTGGCCAACATGGCTATATTATGACACAGTTACGGATTTTTGATGTGATTAAAGTCTCAAACCGAACGTGACGGAAGTTACCGACAATCTTGGATTATGCGCCTATGCTTGAACTATGGGATAACGGAAGGAGTCATTATGGTGTCAGCGCAAGAGGTTAGAAAACAACTACGGCGCGTTGGTGCCGATTACCATTTCTGGGGAGCACCAGAACTACGCGAACTTCCTAAGATACTATTTGAGAATGAACATATCCAACACGTTATAAATGGCCACTACACCGGTGGTTTTGCTACGCTCTGTGCAACCGATATACGCGTACTGTTGATTGATAAGAAGCCGCTGTTTTTGACTCTTGAAGACGTGCGGTACGATATGGTTTCGGATGTTATGTTCAACCATCGGTTCGTAAATGCCAGTCTGATACTTGGAACAGTGCACAATTCCATAAGTTTCATCGGTTTTAATAAATCCAAGTTACGGGACATGACAAACTATATTCAGCAGCGCGTTATGGAATTTCGTAGTCACCATACAGTCGAGCAACAAAATGATCAACAACTGGATCCACTGGCGGAAGCAGAGCAGACCATAATAACTGGTGATACAGCGCCAGCAATTGGTACTACTTACCAACCGGTTCCGGCGGCTAATGCAACTACAGTAAACACGATACCAATTAATCCATACAAGATGCCAATGCGCTTTCGCCAGCGCGTTTCCAGGTACTAGTTCATCTGCAGAGTCATACTGAACTCAGCTTGCAAGCAGGCCAACGCGGTGCGATGAGATGTGCCTAAGGTTCGCATTTGGATGCAGTACAAGGAAGCAACGGGAATCGAGCGAATCGTATCTAGCTATACGGTGAGCGAGACTCGCAGGCAGCTGACGCAGTAATGCGTCAAAAGCGTTGGCGGGTTGCGGGCTCAGCTTGCAAGCAGGCCAACGCGGTGCGAAACTTAGGCTATGTATTTTAAAAGTCGGGCAGAAGCCGGCCGCAAACTCGCCGCTGAACTTTCCTTGTATGCCAATCAAAATACGGCTGTAGTTGCACTAAACGAGGGCGGGGTAATAGTCGGTGCCCAGATCGCAATTGCAGTCCACGCCAACTTGATGCTGATGGCTAGCACCCGCATAGAACTGCCTCGTGAGCCCAAAGCCATTGGCGGTATGACAACTACTGGCTCATTCATCTACAATCCTGAGTTAGGCGAGGGTGAGCGCGACGAAATGGCAATTGAGTATCATAACTATATTGACCAGCAGCGGCTCGAAAAATTCCACGAATTAAATACGCTTGTTGGCAAGAGCGGTATGGTGAAGCGTGATTTGCTTAAACGGCGAGTAATTATTCTGGTAGCCGATGGTATGCCAGATGGTTTTTTGCTTGATATGGCTGCCGATTTCCTAAAACCGGTGGTTATTAAAAAACTCGTGCTGGCCGTACCGATAGCTAGTGTTTCTGCGGTTGATCGGATGCACCTGCTAGGTGATGAATTGCATGTCTTGAGCGTACCCGAAAATTATATGAATACGGACCACTACTACGAAGATAATGATATTCCCGGGCAAGATGGACTCTTTAAGGTTATGGAAAAAATTTCTCTGCAGTGGGATCCAAGTAAACACTAAAATAGTATTGCAATCGAACTAAAACGTAGAGTAAGCTTAAGAGGCGAAGAACCTTAAATACAAAGTGTGAGTCATCCAAATACAACTCTTAAAGAGTAGATGGCCTAAAACCAACAGAAAAAGCAAACATGCAAACGCTACAAACATGGCTCCTGCCGGGCCACTATTCTATTTATTCTCGTAGAACTCGCCGCATCAACAGACGGGCGCTGGTTATTGCTGCTTTGGTAGTAATTACCTTGTTCGGACTCGCTACTTATATGCGTTCACTACGTTCGCATGAGACTATTGCAAATAGCAGCCATGCTGTCTCACTTGATGAGGTTATAAAAACGCTTGAATATTCACAAAATGATCCGCAGACACCCCAGGCATCAGCCAGCTACAGCATCTTGCAGCAGAAAGTTCAGGACTGGGTAAAGGCTCATCCCTCCGGTCAGTGGGGTGTGGTTGTTCAGGATCTGGAAAACCCCGA
>CAZILM010000001.1:21850-42909 GCA_964540115.1 uncultured Candidatus Saccharibacteria bacterium
AGGCTCATCCCTCCGGTCAGTGGGGTGTGGTTGTTCAGGATCTGGAAAACCCCGATAACAAAGTTAGTGTTAATGGCGGCACTCAGTTTGAGGCGGCCAGCCTTTATAAGCTATTTCTAACCATACCACTATCTAAACAATTGCCATTTTCAAGTTGGCAAACAACTAAAACATTGAACGGTCAGGGTGATCACACCTTCGAGCAGTGCGTTGATGCAATGCTAGCGCGTTCTGACAACCCCTGCGGCGAAGCAGTCGGTGATTATCTTGGATGGTCCAAAGCAACCCAAGCAGCCAAACTAGAAGGTTTCGGCGGCACAGTCCTAAACAGCACACCGATTAGAAGCACTGCCAGCGATGCAGCGCAATACCTGATGGGTTTGGCCAGGGGCGATTGGTTTGATGAACAGACGCGTAACTTCATAATGACAAGTCTGGCGCACCAGAAATTTCGCGATGGCATTCCCAGCGGTTGCCAAGGCTGTACAGTATTCAACAAAACCGGACAGCTAGATCATGTCGCTAATGATGCGGCGATTATATACAAAGGCGATACACATTATGTGCTAAGCATCTTGTCAAAAAACGGCACATTTCAACAGATTGCCGATCTCACTAATCTTGTTAACAGCCAACTACCATAAATTGATTGGATGTTCTTTTCCAAAGAACCAAACGTTTTGTTCCATTTTTGTGTCGCCAAAAACGGAACCCAAAAAGCGACCGGCTTTCGCCACACTTGATCTATCTGCTGTAAAAAACAGGCTTGCTCGAGAACTCCTCACAAAAGCTCCACCGGAGCTTATTATTCGTCAAACAGCTCTCGCACTCAAAGACGCCTCTTTTTTACAGCATCTAGCCAGGTGTGACTCAGGCCGGGACATCAGTAACTTATTAGAGCCTGGGTTCAAGTTCACCGAGAGTGCATAAACAATTGTCATTAGACATTGAAGCGGAACTCAACAACGTCATCTGGTTGCATTATGTAGGTTTTGCCTTCGGTGCGGACTTTGCCTGCAGATCGTGCCACTGCTAATGAACCTGCTTCAATTAAGTCTTTGTAGTCAACAACTTCGGCGGCTATAAAGCCACGCTCAAAGTCACCATGAATAACGCCGGCTGCCTGCGGGGCAGTAGCACCCTTTGGTATAGTCCAAGCCCGCACCTCTTTTTCACCAGCTGTTAGATAACTTTGTAATCCCAATGTGTCATAGGCGGCATGAGTAAGTTGAACTAAGCCGGACTCCGTTTGCCCGTAACTTTCCAGCAATTCAATGCGATCAGTTTCGTCTAAGCCACGTAATTCGCTCTCTAATTTTGCGCATATAAAGACAGCTTGAGCAGGTGCTACCAGTTTTATTAGGTCGTCTTTTTTGGTTTGATTCGCCAAATCATCCTCGGTCAGATTGAACACATAAATTATTGGTTTAGCCGTAAGAAGTTGTAAATCGGCAATGTGCTCATGATCAATGTCACTAACATGAAACAAGGGCTTGCCATCGTTCAATAACTGCTGAACGCGGCTAATAGTAGTTGCTATAGGCTTTAATTTTGGATCAGCATTGGCTTCTTTTTCAATAATTGGCAAGCGTCGTTCAACCGTTTGCAGGTCGGCTAACACCAATTCTGTATTTATAACGTCAATGTCTTTTTTCGGATCATGCTTAGCATCCACATGCTGGACATTTGTATCTTCAAAAGCGCGAACTACCTGGACAATCGCATTACAAGAGCGGATATGGCTTAGGAACTGGTTGCCCAAACCTTCGCCCTGGCTGGCACCAGCTACAAGACCGGCTATATCAACGAAAGTCACAGTTGCGGGCTTAGCAGGGGCATTATCATAAAGCTCGGACAACTTCTGTAGCCGTTCATCAGGTATTGGCACAATGCCGGTGTTCGGCTCAATAGTGGCAAAAGGGTAGTTAGCCGCCAATACGTTATTGTCGGTCAGTGCATTGAATAGGGTTGATTTACCAACATTCGGTAACCCCACGATAGCAATCGAAAGAGACATAGACCTATTGTAACTGAACAGGATAATTAGGGGCTTCTACTTACTTGCGGGCGGGTTTGACCAAGAACTGGTTCTTGTCATCTTTGATAATTTCATACGGCGAGTTCAGAACCGGAGCTTTTTCTATAGGTTCTCCAAAGACTAAGCCACCGGCGTCCGTAAAGCTATTAAGTAGATTACCTTGGGCATCGACGCTTTGCTGAACATTACCGGTCGATGTCAACAGGTCAACACCAGGCTTGATATCTTTGTCCCACACAGTTACGTTTTCAAGCGGTATCCGCACTATGTTAAGGCTGTCCTCGCCTTTAGGGCTAAACCAGACCAGGGCACTACCACCTGACTTTTCGTCATAGATGATGTCTGGCCGGTCGGCCCATATGCTGCTTGGCGAGCCCGGGCCGCCCCGCATTAACGGCATCTCGACCCAACCATCAATTATGGTACGGGTAGTAGCTGGGTCAAAGAAAGTGTCATGTATGCGCTGACGGAATTCCTGGTACTCTTTTTCGTGGTCTACTTGGCCAGGCACCTTGTCCAAGGATTCAACCGTTTTTAGAACTATCGCGTTGGTTGAAGGGTCAATTTCACCAAAACTAAAGCCACAGACGCCACCGGCATTTGAGAGGTCTAGTTGATACTCATCCTCATACCATTTTCGGGCCTTTTCGCGCTCTTCCTCAGTCTTATTAAATGTGGAGCCTTCAAAATTATTGAAGACTGCCAAAGAACCAGCCGAATGCAGCTCATACTGTATAGTGCCATTCGGTTCAGTTACTTCACGTTCAACCGAACCTTGTGAACCGCTGGAACCATAACTACACACGATGTTAGCCGCATTTTTTGGAATAGCTGTCAGTAAAACTTCTAGCGTTTTGCCATTGGATACATTGATCGTGGTAGTGCCTATGACAGTAAGAGCAAATTCCTGAGCTTGCATGACGTCGTTACCAGGTTGGTCAACTGGATAACCCCTCATATAAACCACACTGCCGCGCGGCAGGGCACGTACCTCGTCTTCGGCCAAGTGTTTATAATTTGCCAGAACATCGGTTTCAGTGCGGCCTTGGAATACTCCGTAAGCCAGGTCTTGGCTCCAGGTAGTTATTTCATCCGGCACAATGAACTTATCAAGTGAGCCAACTTCTGTGAGTTGGTCGACACGATCACCAACCCTAGCTTTGCTGGAGTTGACAATGTAAGTCTGGCCATCATTACCTTCTATGCGTGGGTATCTGCTAGCCGACAGGCAATGGTCAGCTGTCTCAACACCGACCGCCTCACCGGCTGGATTTCGGATCAGAAACGCCGAGCAACCATTGCCATCAAGATATACCGCCTCAGTGCGTAATTTTTCGGAAACTCGTTCCGGCACGGTCTGGAACTCCAATTTGGGATAGTGTGGTTCTTGTTCGGGCGGTGCGGGGATAGTGGTTTCTGTACCATCATCTGGCACGGGTTTGTCGGGGTCAGTGGTTGGGATGTCGTGTGGCGGTAGAATAGGGGTAGGCAAGTCGGGAGGTGTAATTTCGGACGTCGTTTCCTCGGCTGGCTGCTCCGGCTCAATCGCCGATGCGGTCGTAGTGGTTTCGGCCGGCGCGGTCGTGGTAGTTTCAGGCGCAGGGGGTATCGTAGTCCTGGTTGAGGATTCGTTAGGATCCGTAATAGTAATGCCGTTGTCGGGCTGGACTGGCGTGAACTCAGCTACAACCGGCGTGGGCGCGGCCTTGGCTTGTTCCGAAATATTAGCGGATAGGGGAGTATCGCCACTGGCACCTAAAGCCAGACCCACTGCCATGCCAGCTCGAAGTAATTTTTGGCCGACGTGGGGTTGGTTTGGTGAAAGTATTTGCGGTTCTGACATATTTGTTTTTAAGAATTAAAAGAATAATAGCACAAATATGTTCTTTTGTAAAGGGATGTCTTGTTAGCTATGGTTGGCTTAGGGCGTCGCGTAGGGACCAGAAAGCCTGTTTTGGTTTGTAGTCTTTGTCAAACGGCAGCGGTCGGGCATCCGGCAGACCAAGATAGTTGTACCAGGTTTCTTTATCGGTAACCCCTAGGATTGCGAAACTTTTGCAGACACTTGATTCAATACAGGCGCGCATCATTTCGTAGTAGATACTGCCCTCAATCTGATCTTTAGCTTTGTCGTCTGCTTTCACATCGTTCATATTAACGTCGAGCTCAGTCACGTAAACGCTGACCCCTAAGTCGCCAAAGCGCTTCATGTTGGCAACAACTTCATCTTTCATAGGCGGGTGAGTGCCGTCTATGTGCATTTGCATTCCAATGCCGTCAATCGGTACGCCACGCGCTTTGGCATCTTTTATATAGTTGTACATTGCATCTGACACATCGTTCTTAGACTCATTCATAAAGTCATTCAGTATTAGTTTGGCGTTCGGGTCGGCCTGATGAGCCCAAATGAATGATTGATCTATGTAACTTTGATCCCCAATATGATCAGCCCACCAATCATGCAAACCAAATAGGTGCTGGTTGCGGGTAAAAGCTTCGTTTACAACTGTCCACTCGCGAATTTTGCCCTTATAACGTCCGCCAACCGTCGCAATATGATCGTGCAAAAATCCAAGTAGTTGCTCTTTGGTGTATGAGCCCTTTTTGAGCCAGTCAGGCAGCCACTTTTCCTCTCCCCACACAAAGTGATGAGCCTGAATCGGTTGATTGTGTTGTTGACCATAGGCGACAATTTGATCGAGCTGCTTGAAGTTATATGTTGTGGCCGAAGGCCGCAAGCCACCATCCGTGAAATACCAATTAGGCGTATTATCTGCCAGCACAAAATTAAATTGTGAGTTCAGAATGTCGCTATATGGTTTTTCCTTAACCCGACTAAGAATTGCGAAATTGCCCAAGGCTATATCATGCTTTGCGGCCAATTCCTTAAGCGAAGGTTGTGGCAATACTGGTGTGGCTGGCGGTCGCTGAGAATACTTATGCCAGCCAAAAAAAGCCGCACCAGCCAGAATCAGGGTACAAACTATCAGCAGAACTTTTTTCACAGACACTCCTAGTTAAATGGTTATCTAACCCTACAGGAACTTCACAATAAGAAATAATAAATATCTCTCTTTACGGTTGCGGCCTTTAGCTCTACTGTATAATGACTAAAAGTTAACATCGGCAGGATGAAATAAAAGAAAGATGAAACGCATTACAAAGCGACTAAACAGGAATAGCCTGGTAGCCATTTTCGGACTGCTGGTGGCCGGCGTTTTTGTGGTTGGTTTTGCAGCCACTGGTGTGCATGAGAAGAAGCCGTCAAGCGCGTATACCGGCCATCATGCCAAGTGCGAAGCGGTTAAAGCTTTCGTAAATAGCGGTAGAACTGAGTCGACATCTGTAAAGGCCGGTGAAACCTTCCAGGCATTCATCAAACTTACTAACGATGGTACCAGTACATGGTCTCCAAACTATGGCTTTTATCTGGGCGAATACAACAATGGTAATGCCACTAATACTTGGAAAGCGTCTGGAAATACGGGGGTAGGTAGCGATGTTGCACCGGGCGCTAGCTACAACTTTAATTTTAATGTAACGGCTCCCAGTGCACCGGGAACCTATCCGTTTAACTGGGCTCTAGCTATTGTTTATCAAGGGTTTGTACAAATTCCGTGCTCGGGCTATTCCATAACAGTTAACGGACCGCCCGGGGCGCTTTCAGTGAAGTCGAGTGGTCAATCAGCCACGAGTATAGGCCTTAGCTGGACGGCCGCCAGTGGTGCTAATTGGTACCAAGTGTATCGAAACGATCACAATATTGCTGATGGTATAAAGTCGACTACCTACAATGACGCCGGTCTGACTTGCAATACATCGTATAAATATCAAATAGGTGCTGTTAATGATTCCGGCCTGACTGCCTCGAACATTATAAATGTCACCACCAGCGCCTGCCCGGCACCGCCTAGCGGCGGTGGTTCGAGCGGAGGTTCCGGGGGTGGTTCAACGGGTGGCTCAGGCGGGACGGCAAGTGGTGGCTCAGGCGGTGGAAGTAGCAGTGGCAGCAGTTCTAAATCTAAGGCCACGCCGGCTTCACCTAACATACAGGGCAGTAATAATACGTCGGGGGGTCAACCGGATACGTCGCCTCCAAACAAACCAGATGGCTTTACGGCAAGTGTGAGCGATAACGTTGCAGCAGTACAGCTGACCTGGAACGCGGCGATTGATGCCAGTGGAATTGGCGCCTATCAGCTGGATCGCTCAACAGACCAGCAAAACTGGCTGCCACTTACCAGTGATAAGACGGATACAAACTATTTCGATACAACGCCCAGCTTTGGTACGCATTACTTCTATAGATTGAGAGCTGTCGATACAGCCGGCAATATCTCAGACTACGCTACGACCGACGCGACGACCCAGGCTTTTGCGGCAAATGCTTTCCCGGACAAAGACAATACCATCAATGATTCTACGAACAACCTGGCGGTAAATATTCCAAGCGGCAGCTTAAGCGAGCCGGCCCAATGTGGTGTGACGCCGAATGCCACCATCCTGCCGCCTAATTTGAAGGGGCAGAAATCAGTCGATGGTCCATATGAGCTCGTATGTAAAAATCTGAGCGGTAACGTGATAACTCCAACCGGAGAACTAAGCATCAGCTGGACAACCTCAGCCAGCGCTCGTAAAAATGTGGGTAAGATCACTTACTACGGCTTCAAAGAAGGCAACTGGAAGAGCCTTAAAATTACTTCCAGCAACAAAAAACAGCGCACAGACCAGGTCGTGTTGGCAGATAACACCGTATTTACTGCCATGGGCAGCATTAAACACACACCTGTTTGGGTCAAAATAATACTGATACTTCTGCTGCTAGGAGCCATTGGTGCAATTATCTTTGTAATGCTTATGATGAGAGTTCGACGCCAGCAGAAGGGTCTTTACGACGACTATGTGCATAAGGAATACGGCATTTAGATAACTCTTTGTGTTCATGGGTATAACCATGAGCATAGAAAAGACTTGGCGCTGGGGACTTATCATTTATAATGAAGCTAGATAGTAAGCGTAAGCGACGTTAGTGAAGTGAAATTGCCAAAATTGTGGCCAAAAACCAAACAACCAGCCGCCAAATCATCAGGTGGCGATGTGGCGCAGACTGAAACCACTGCCAAAACTTTTCGTGGCAAGCTGCCGAGACTTAAGTCTCTCAGTCGTCGTTCGCGCATCATTTTGAGTATAGTATTGTTGGCAGCACTATTAGGCTTTGGCGCCTGGAAGGCAGCTACGGCCGAGAACTGCGAGGACTATTTGCCAAAAGGGCAGGGTGCAATGGATCTAAGCCAGACTCAATATATGAAACCAAAAGTTGAAAAAATTATGGCAGTCAAAAATTATAAAAGCAGTCCGAACTGCCTGAATGTCGTTACAACTTATTACATTTACACTGGTGACTATGAAAAATCCAAGACCAGCCTAGCGCAACTTGAGAAGGTCTATAATTCCAAAGAGGGCTTCAACGCAACGCTAAAGGAAGCTCGAGCGCCTAGTATTGAGGAGCTGCGTAAAGATGTCGATTACTTAAAGATACAAGCTGATGCTATAAAAGCGAGAGGATATCTGCCACATGGTAGACACTAATAGCCAGCTTGGCTTTTTACGACACAGTAATCCACAGCGACTGATTTTGAAACTGGTTGGTTTAGTCGGTTTGTGGTTATTGCTGATGCTAGTAATGGGCAACCGACAAGCCCATGCTTTCGTAAGCTTGCATCCGGATCCGAATAACTGGGGAGGTATACCGGGGAGCGTTCGTAGCGCCCTGGAAAATTGCGATACCCAGGCACCACCGGTTCAAACACCGGCTTTTGAGACGTGGATTTCACCCTCTGGGCAGCCCCAGTCAATGGGCCCGGTAACAGTGCCATCGGGCCAGAACTATATCGACTTAGAGTTTCATATCAGCGCAGCCGTTTGCTATACCAATAGCGCCGTTACGGAAAGTGCTGATTACACCAGCTCGGCCACAGCTTCAATTGGCGGTAGTTTTTACGGTATTGCAAACACCGAAAGACCACTGAGCTTCAGCCCTTATAACGAGGTTGGTATTTACGTTCCAAGTGGCACCAGCTTTCGCTATACGCTCCCGGCCGGCCAGACATTTACCAGTAATACCAGTGTTTTAATCACCCTTTATGGCGATACAATCAACCATTTCACCTCGGGCCAGAACGGATGTGTTGGCGGAGGCGGTGTAGTTAGTAGTGTCCATGACCATGGTAACTGCCCGCAGGGTGGTGTGACTTTCCAGGTCAATGTAAATGTTACGCCGCCGTCCCCGTCCGCCTACACTGTTCAGGGCTATCGTGTCAATCAGGCAACCGGCGCACCTTTGCCATGCGGCAGTGCATCAGCCGGGGGCCAATCCTCTGCCAGCCAGCCATTTAGTATGGGACCCTTCACCGGCGGGGTAAGCGTTTCTGCCGATACACCCACCATAACTTGTAGCGGCGTAACCTACACCTATGTCAGCCGAATTTTTTGCTATAACTCTACGATTGCGAGTAGCACTACCTGCTCAGATGGCTCTGCAACACATACAGGTACCAGTAACCCAACCAGTCCGGGGGATCCCAACATTCAACCCGGCGGCCCGCCGAAATACATTGACTTTCGCTTCTATTACTCAGGTCCCAGCTGTCCTAATGTGCCGGTCCCGACGCGACAGATTAATTTCAGCCCGCTTACTGACTACGCGCCAGGCGATTCAGTTGCAGGGAATGTGGATAACGCGCCGGATGCAGGGCATTACCGGCAGTATTTCTATAAATACACCACGGCGTTTGCGAACCACCAAATTGACTCAATCAACCCGGCGAACTCTAATTACACACATTCAGACGATCAGCCCAGCCCTAACCATGGCATAATTCTGGATTACACCTCTTACTTCTCTGGCAATCCGAATCAGGCGTACCAGCCGCAGATAAACTATCACTATAATTGGACGCGCTCGGGCAGATTATACGTACGTACCTGGAACAAATGGGGACTATTCTGGGAATCTTCAACGGGCGGGTTTGGTGGTGTCCAGTCAAACGGCGGCACAGGGGTTATATGGCCGCTCACCACTTCCAGTACGCAGACGCTTTACGGGACTGTTTACGGTCCATCACTTGGCCCATGTAACAGTCAGCCTCCAACCCTCAGTTGTAGCCCGAGTTCACAAACCGTTGGCTTAAATCAGACCGCAACCATTACTGCTACTGGCGGCAGTGGTACATTCAGCTGGTCCGGCGGCGGTAGTCCGCCCAGCGGGAGTGGCTCAAGCTTCTCAACCAGTTGGTCAACCACCGGATCACATACTGTGACCGTGACCAGCGGGGACGGACAAACACGTACCTGTACGGTTAATATAAATGCCCCGACCCTTACTTGTTCGCCCCCTAATCAGACTGTTAATACTGGTCAAACTGCCTTCTTCAATGCTTCGGGAGGTACAGGCAGTTATACGTGGTCGACGAGTGGCGCTTCAACAAACAGTGGGTCTGGTGTTTCTTTTTCAACCAGTTGGTCAACCACGGGATCAAAGACTGTAACAGTCAATAGCCCTGGAGCGACGCCGGCTACCTGTAACGTTAACGTTATTATGCCTGCTCCGGTTATCGGGTGTAGTCTGTCAGCTACTCCAGCCACCGGCTCGGCGAGCACAATACGTACGCTGAGTTGGACGGTAACGGGTGCGCCTACCGGCGCAACCATAGCAGCTAGCCCTGGCCCGAGTCCGGGCACAGTTAGTCCATCAGATAGTAGTATATCTTGGACGGTCGGTACTAATACGACCTTCACTATGACTGTTACTAAAGCCGGCGCTACGCCTTATACATGTCCGCCGGTTACAGTTACCGTAGACGTGGAATGCGGTAACCCGTCAGTTAATGCTAACCCCGGTCAGACGGTCTTTTTTGCGGGCAATGGGGGCAATGGTACCTACACTTGGACGCAGGATCCAGGCGGCTCAGCTGTTACTCCCGTGACTCAGCCCACTTTCCAGACTTCATACAGCGCCTTGGGAACCCATTTCGTTCATGTCAATAGCGGAGGCTCGACGGCCAATTGTGCTATCAATGTGACTGCGCCCCCATTCAAGCCATATTTGCGCGTGTATGGTGGTGATGTCGCCGCCGGAAGCGGCTTCGGCGCCACGTGTAGCCAGGCCCATAACAGTGCCCAGATTTTGACTTTCAACAATGGTCTTGGATCCGGTTCAGGCACGCAGTTTGCTGCCTTTGCACTAGACATTATTAACGGTTTTAGTACTGCTAATGGACGTCCAACTGATCCCAAGCCGCCAGCCGGACTGAGCTTCTCCAATACTGCCGGTGATCCAGTCTATGGCGGAGCATTCGGTAATCAGCCGGTTTGCGCGGTTGACTACTGGAGTACTAGCGTCACAACGCCAACTATCGGTTCACCAACGGATGTAGGTAGCCTTAGCCAGAGCAACTACGCAATTTCGGCGCGAACCACACTAAATGGCAACACGCCAATTCCTAATGGCAAAAAATTGGCGATTTACGCCACTGATGACGTCCTCATAACTGGCAGCGGCATCCGCTACCTGAACGGTGATCCTGGCAACTGGTGGATTCATACCGCAGACATTCCGTCCTTCTATTTGGTAGTAAAGGGTCACAATATCTACATTGACAGCTCAGTTACCCGGTTGGATGGCGTTTATGTGGCTCTGCCGGATGCATCCGGCAATAATGGTACGATTTACACTTGTACCAATGGCTTCAATTTATGGGATAGCTCAGGCACCGGCAGTCCTACAAGCCTACACGGCCACTGCCAAAACCAACTCTTGATTAATGGCTCCTTTATCGCCAACCGCGTCAAATTTCAGCGTACTAAGGGAGATATTGGCGGTTCAAGTAATGGTCAGTTGAAGACCGACCCCAATATTGCTGAAATTTTCAACTACACTGCAGATCTGTGGCTGACCAGTCCAGCGGCCGGTCGTCCTAGTGGTTCATCCGGCACCGGTAATTACGATTCAATAACCAGCTTGCCGCCGGTTTTGTAAATTTGAGTAATTTTCCTGATGAAACCTGATTCGCAAACGGTTGCGCTGCAACACAGTGCTTATGTTATAATCGCAGGAGATAAACAAAGTGGGCATCTGTATCTAATGATCAATCAACAAAAACCAATAAACATTAGCTCATTGTCGGAGACCGTATGAACATCCTCAACAGCGACTCTGATTTTTTCGGGCTGGATATTGGCACGACCGCAATTCGTCTGGTTCAGTTGCGTGGCAGTGAACCCAAGGCATTGGTGAAATACGCCTACACCCCGATAGACAGTAAGGTAGCCTTGAGTGACTCCAAGGCGGATCAACAAAAAATGGTTCAGATTCTACGTGATTTAATTGAGCAGGCACGTATCACTACCCGTAATGTGGCTGTAGGCATTCCTTCCGGAAAAGTTTTTATTACAGTTGTTGATATTGAGCGTTTAAGCTCTGCCGAGCTAGCTAAAACCATTCGCTACCAGGCTGATTCACTTATACCGACGCCATTAAGCGAGTCCAAAATTGACTGGACTCTGCTGGGTGATTCGCCGAAAGACAAGACCAAAGTCGAAGTTCTACTTAGTAGTGTAACCAATGATTTCGTCGAAAACCGTTTAGATCTTCTAGAATCGATCGGGCTTAATGTGATTGCCTTTGAGCCGGACAGCATCGCCCTGACTAGATCAATAATCCCCAGTAACGCCGCTTCGCCGCAAATGATACTGGATATCGGCAGTAAAGCTACAGATCTGGTAGTCACTATGAATGGCTCACCACGGCTAATAAGGTCAATTCCGACTGGGACGGAGGCAATTTTAAGGGCAGCTTCCCAGAACCTTAACATTGACGATAAACAGGCTCAACAATTTGTATTCAAATTCGGATTGGCCAAAAATAAGCTGGAAGGGCAGATTTACCACGCTATTATCAGTACTATAGACCTTCTAACTGGTGAAATTGAAAAATCCATCAAGTTTTTCCAGGCGCGGTATGCCAACACTAAAGTCGAGCGCATCATCGTAACTGGGGGAGCATCGGCTCTACCGGAATTTCCGTTATATATCGCTAATAAATTCGGTATCAATGTTGAAATTGGCAATGCCTGGCGAAATGTCAGTTTCCCGGCTGACCGCCAGAATGAACTTCTAAGTGTATCTAACCACTTCGGCGTTGCAGCCGGACTAGCGGAGAGGCAAGAATGATTCAGTTTAATCTATTACCTGACGTTAAGCAGGAATTCATCAAATCCAAACGTACTAAACGAAATACCATTGCACTGGCTGGTCTAGTAACTGCAGTGGCAGTGACCATTATGATTATCCTGATCTTGGTAGTTGATATAGCGCAGAAAAAACACCTGCGTGACCTTAATGGCGACATTAAAAAATATAGCGCCCAGCTTCAAGCAACACCCGACCTTAATAAAATCCTGACCGTTCAAAACCAGCTAAATAGTTTGCCGGCTCTACATGATCAAAAACCGGTTGTATCGCGTTTAACAGATTATCTGGCAAAAGTTACGCCGGCTAAGGCCAGCGTTACCAAGCTTCATGTGGACTTTGTCACCAACACGATCGAAATTACCGGGGAGGCGGATAGCTTGAACACGGTGAATAAATACGCCGACACCTTGAAATTTACAACCTACACAACTGATACTGACAGCAACCCCAAGCCGGCATTTAGTGATGTAGTGCTGAGTAGCTTTAGTCGAAATGATAAAACCACTAACTTTACGCTGAGCTTCAACTTTGACCCGGCAATTTTTGACACAAACAATAAAATTACTCTGACAGTGCCAAAGACCATCACCACACGAAGCGAAACTGAAAAACCGAGCGACCTATTCCTGACTACGCCGACCAAGACAGGAGGACAAAGATGAAATTAGGATCTACTAAACGCCTACTGATTGATAAAGCTAATAATATGATGGTCTGGGTGGTAGCCGGCGCATCATTTATCACGGTCTTTTCACTAGTGGCTTCCAAGGCTTTGATTAGCCAACAACGCTATCAAAGCCGTGTTACGGTACAGAAAGAAAAAGCGGTGAAGCAATTGAAAGCCAACATTAACGCTGCTAAAGACTTACAAACAGCCTATAAAGCCTTCGTAGAAACGCCTGAAAACGTAATCGGCGGTAATCCTAAAGGTCAGGGCGATCGTGATGGCGACAACGCCAAACTGATCCTAGACGCTTTGCCTAGCAAATATGACTTTCCGGCCCTAACCTCAAGTCTGGAGAAGATATTAGTCAGTCAAAACTTCAAGATCCAGAGTATTAGTGGTACTGACCAAGAAGTTGAACAGTCCGCAACGGCCTCTAGCCCCAACCCGGTGCCGATTGCCATGCCGTTTGAGGTCTCTTTTACAGGTAGCTACGCCGGCATGGGGTACTTGCTGGGAACGCTAGAGAAGTCAATTCGCCCCTTGCAGATACAGACCTTACAGTTAAGCGGCGGTAACGGGGAAATGCAGGCTGTCATCAACGGACAGACATTTTACCAACCAGCCAAAAGTTTAAGCATAACTAAGCGGGTAATCAAATGAAACAAAAAGATATTCTATTAATCGTCATCATCGTAATCATCAGTACGGTAGCCTCCGTCATTCTTACCAAATTGGTCATTGCACCACCTAAGAATCGTCAGCAGGAAGTAGAGGTCATTAACCCGATAAGTGCTGAGTTTAATAAGCCGGATCAACGTAACTTCAATACAGCTGCCTTTAATCCGACACAGCTTATAACTATTGGCGAGAATCCAAACCCCAACCCGTTTAACGTAAAACAATAAGGACGGGCATGAGCGTTTTATCCGCAACGTCACAAAAGCAAGTTGAAGATATTCTTGTCGAACACAAGCTGCTGAAGCGAGGAGAACTGGATGATCTCCGAGCCAAAGCCAACAAAGACAGCACTCCGCTCCTAGGTCTACTGGTCAGTGAAGGTCATATTACTAACGAGGACTTGACCAAAACAATTGCCAGCGTTACTAAAGTGCCATACGTGAATCTCACTAACGCGCGGGTTAGTGCGGACGTGCTAGCGCTATTACCGCGAGAAACGGCGGAGCGCTACATGGCAGTTCCACTGGGAGAGATACAACACCGCCTGGCCGTTGCCATGCTGGACGCCGATAATGTTCAGGCAGCTGACTTTTTGTCTAATAAAATTGGTCGTCCAATCAAAGTTTACGCTGCCAGCGAAGAGGGAATTCGCCAGATTCTGGCACAGTACAAGGCCAAAATTGGCGAAGAGGTAACAAATGCGCTTGCCGGCCAACGGGATATTGAGGACCTGACTGTTGATCCTAACGCTGGCAAAAAGATAGAAGATATTGAAACTGTCACCCAGGATTCACCAGTCAGCAAGGTTCTAACTGCAATGTTGGAATACGCCGCAACCCACCGCGCCAGCGATATACATATTGAACCACATGAAAAAGAGCTCAAAGTGCGCTGTCGGATAGATGGTGTGCTGCGCGAAATGATGCGTTTGCCAAAGGCGACTGAACCACCAATTGTTTCGCGTATTAAAATTCTGGCTAATCTCAAGATTGACGAGCACCGTATCCCACAAGATGGCACATTTACTGTTATGGTCAATCAAAAGCCGATTGATCTTAGAATTGCGATCAGTCCGGTGGTTTGGGGCGAGCAAGTCGTTATTCGTCTGCTTGATAAATCCAATACTAGTCTGAAACTAGAGGACCTCGGCTATCATGGGCCAACATTGAATATGATTCGTGAAGGGCTAAAACGTCCCAACGGCATGATATTGACCAGTGGACCCACTGGTTCAGGTAAAACGACTTCAATGTATGCTCTAATTCAGGAAATCAAGAGCGAAAGTATAAACATTGTCACCTTAGAGGATCCGATTGAATACAAAATGGAGGGTGTTAATCAAATCCAGGTTAATGCTGAAGTCGGTCTGACTTTTGCTACCGGACTTCGTTCGATTCTACGCCAGGATCCGGATGTAATTCTGGTCGGAGAAATCCGTGACAAAGAAACGGCTACTCTTGCTGTACAAGCGGCTCTGACAGGACACTTGGTCTTCAGCACCCTGCACACTAATTCAGCCGCCGGTATTCTACCTCGCTTGCTTGATATGGGAATTGAGCCCTTTCTGATTGCCAGTACGGTTCACACCGTAATTGGCCAACGTCTAGTACGGCGTATTAGCAAGGACCAGGAAAGCTATGAGGCTGACAAGACAGAAATAGAGGCTGTACACGCAACACTGGATAAGCTTTTGCCGACCACGCAGGCAGATGCGAAAAAGATAGCCGCTAATTTAGGGTACGAAACCTTGCCACTGCGCGACCAAACCGCTTATACTTTATTTAAAGGCAAAGATAGTCCGGATAGTCCGGGGGGCTATAAGGGCCGGTTAGGGTTATACGAAGTGTTTACTATAACTGATTTAATCCAGGATCTTATTTTGAAACGCTCTACAAGCAGCGAGATTGAAAAAGCCGCCCAATCACAGGGAATGTTAACGATGCGCCAAGATGGTTATCTAAAAGCACTAACGGGGCAGACAACTCTTGCCGAAGTAAACCGCGTCGCAGCGCTGGATAATGCCTAAGGAGGTTATGATGCAGGGACAACCACGAATCGAAGTACTACTGGAAGAAGTTATTAAAAAGAAAGCTTCGGATCTTCATCTTCAAGTAGGTCTACCGCCAATGCTAAGAGTTGACGGTGCACTGGCTCCAGTAGGTGGGGCGGAGGCTCTGAGTGAAGAAGCCGTCGAGACACTGATTTTTGCAATTCTTGACGAGGATCAAAAGCAAATTTTGCTTAAGGATAAGGAATTTGACTTCAGTTTTGCCTTTGGCGACCTGGGTCGTTTCCGTGTTAACGCGTTCCATGAGCGTGGCAACTTGGCAGCTGCTTTGCGACTCATTCCCAACGAAATTTTAACTATTGAGCAGTTGGGATTGCCACCAATCGTCAATAAATTCGCTGATTATCCACGCGGTCTGGTACTCATCACCGGCCCAACCGGCTCAGGAAAATCAACTACGCTGGCGGCCACGATTCATAAAATCAACATGGAACGGGCAGCTCATATCATTACGATTGAAGATCCAATCGAATTTACTCATAAGAGCAAAAAATCAGTCATCGTACAGAGAGAAGTGCACTACGACACCTATTCTTTCTCCGCCGCTTTGCGTAGCAGCTTGCGTGAAGACCCCGACGTTGTGCTGATTGGTGAAATGCGCGATCTGGAGACCATAGCAGCTGCCATTACTATCGCGGAAACCGGCCACTTAGTGCTAGCCACTCTCCATACAAACAGCGCGGCGCAGAGCATTGACCGTATGATTGATGTCTTTCCACCGCACCAACAGCCACAAATCCGGGCTCAGCTCTCAAATATTCTTATGGCGATTTGCTCGCAAAGGCTTATGCCGGCAATCGGCGGTGGGCGAATTGCGGCCGCTGAAATTCTGGTAGCAACCCCGGCGGTTCGTAACATCATTCGCGAAGGAAAAAGCCATCAGTTAGAAGCGGTCATCCAGACAGGGGCCGAGTTTGGGATGCAGTCCATGGATAAAACACTTGTTTCGCTTATTCATAACGGTACTGTCACCTATGATGAGGCTCGCATGGTTGCCGTCGATATTGAAGAACTTGACAGGCTGATGAGAGGCTAAATTGAAAAGGTTAAAGGTTACAAGTTACGGGTTACGCATAAACACGGAGCTCACCGTATGTTGACTTTTCATTACGTAGCTCGTGACCCGGCTACGGGCGAAAAGGTTGAAGCCGATATTCAAGCTTCTAATCAAGCAGCCGCCTCCAAAATAATTCGTGAGCAGGGCTTGGCGCCACTGGAGATTACAGCCGAAGCTCAACAGACGCAAGGTGTCAGCCGGTACCTGCACCGTGTAAAGACGAAGGATAAAGTATTATTTTCGCGCCAGTTGGCTACTCTAATCAATGCCGGCCTGCCGTTAATTCAAAGTTTGCGCAGTGTTTCCGGCCAGGCCACAAATAAACAGTTCAAAGTGGTTATAAATGCTGTTATTAACGATGTCGAAGCCGGTTCGCCGCTATCGGTTGCTCTATCACGCCACCCGAATGTGTTTAACCAGGTTTATGTCAGCCTGATTGCTGCCGGAGAAACCTCCGGTACACTCGACAAATCGCTCGAGCGTCTGGCCGACCAGCAAGAAAAAGACGCCGAACTGATAAGCAAGGTGCGCGGAGCTATGATTTATCCGCTGATTGTTATTCTGGTAATGGTCGCGGTGGTTGGTTTCATGGTCGTAAAAGTCGTTCCGCAGGTTCAGATCTTATACGACGGCATTCCTGGTGCCAGCTTACCGTTTATTACGCGCGCGCTTTTGGCCATATCACATTTTATAGTTAAGTTCTGGTGGCTGGTAATAGTGTTGCTGGTGGGCGCATTTTTTGCGACTACCCGTTGGTCGCGTACGTTGGGCGGCAAACGGATAATCGACCGTCTAAAAATGCACGTCTGGCCGGTGGGCTCATTGTTTATGAAAATGTATATGGCCCGTTTTGCGCGCACCGGCGGGACTTTAGTGGCCAGCGGTGTGCCACTGATTCAAATGCTGGAAATTACCGCCAATGCCATAAATAATGTCCATATTAGTGAATCAATTAAGCGTGCAACTGAAAAAGTTAAAGGGGGCAAAGCCTTATCTGAATCATTGAAAGGCGATCCTAACTTCTTGGAATTAGTACCGAACATGCTGCACGTTGGCGAACAGTCCGGTTCGATTGAACAGATGTTAGAAAAAACCGCTGACTATTACGAGCATGAAGTCGACAACGAGGTCAAAACTATTTCAACCATTATAGAACCAGTTTTGATGGTGGTGCTGGGCATAGTTGCCTTTATTATCGTAGCGGCGGTATTACTACCTATTTACGGTCTAGCCGGTAAGACGTTGATACACTAGTGGAAAAGTGTTTGCATTTTTATTCGCAAACCCGTAGTATCGAAAGCATAAGCATAACGAAATAACCATAAGGGGGGCATACTAAATGCTTAAAAATCTAAAAAAGAAAAGTGAAGGCTTTACAATTATTGAAGTCTTGATTGTCTTGGCAATTGCCGGATTGATCCTACTTATTGTCTTCTTGGCAGTACCGGCACTGCAGCGCAATGCACGTAATACTACCATCAAGAACGATGCGGCTGGATTAGCAAGCGGTCTTTCAGAATATTCAGCAAACAATAATGGTCAAGCACCAGCATCACTTAGTACCACTACTACCGGTGTTATAACGGTGGGTGCATCAGGTACGGCTCAAGCAACAGTCAAAACCAATGGCGGCACAACAACAACTCTTGCTGCCGTAAGTTCAAAACCCTCATTTGCTGCCGGTACCATTTGGTGGCAGAAGGGCACAACTTGTGACGGCACGGTTAATTCACGAGCCATGTTAGTCTACTACGCTGTTGAAAGTGGTAGTAATACGGGCTCAGTCCTCTGTATTGACGCAAGCTAAAGCTTGGAAATGCTCTAAAGAAAGAATAAGGCTCTCGGATGAGCCTTATTCTTTTAAATAGCTATAATACTTTCAGGTTAATTTCTAACAAAGGGTAATAAGAGTACTGATGCGTCGCAGCCAATTGTTGAGTAAAGGCGAGCAGAAAACTAATGGGGCTAGGTTGAGACATCTGCCTGATTGGCTAATTGAGCTCAGTGGCTTGGTAGTAGTTACGGGTGCAACTTTAGTAGAAATTGTCCACGTTATGCAGACCGGGTGGGCGAGGATTTATTTATATGACGGCGATTCGTTGACTTTGCCGCTGCTGCAGCAGTCATTGGCGCACCACGAACCTTTTAAATGGGTGTTTTCATCGCAGTTGAATTTATTCCCGGAAGGCATATTTTACGCAGTTGCCACACTATTTACTCGTACTGTGACCTCTACGCTTGTGCTGAGCGCTGTTTTTAATGTTTTGTTGTTCTACTTGCTGGTACGACTTATTCTGCGGGTTATAGCGCCTATAAATAAGCAGCTAAGAAGATTGTACGGGCTGCTTTGCACGCTGATTTTGCTGGCACTCATGCTTCTGGAAGTTCCTTCATTGCCGGCGCTTGGTCAAAGCTCCACCACTTATTTTTTGTTTACCACCTACTACGGTGGCAGTATTCTTGTCGGTTTATTTAATATTGCGGTAATTGCTCTAATCTTAAAGCCCGGTTCAAATATAAGTAGCCAGAAACGCAAAATTCTATTAGGAGTTACGGCGGCTTTTACAGGCTTGGCGGTTATTTCCAACCCGCTTTATATAATTGAATTTATCTTACCGTTTATAGCGGTGCTCTTGGTGCTGGCTGTCATGCGGCTTGTAGGGGCCCGTAAAACCATATGGCTGATAGTCTTACAGCTGTCAATTGTCGCGGTTGGTTTAGTTGCCCGGTTGTTTATGAAAGAATTTATTGGCGAGTCACTGCTTGCTCATCTTAGCAATATCCTAAGCATCCAAAGCTGGAAGAGCTCGTTTTTCAACATTCTATCCATGCTGTCTCCATATGGACCCAGTAGTGGCGTTAAAATACGGATCCTACTGAGCTGCGCCGTTTATTTCGCCTGTTTATTTGCGGCCTTAATCACACTGAATCGTCATCTAAAACGTAAGGGACGCCTGATGCCGCCTCACCGTCTATTCGTGCTAATTTTTACCGCAGTTAACCCTCTAATTGTTGGCATAATCCTGTCTAGCATTGGTGCTGCTGTCCAGCGCTACTTCATCGCCTCTATAATTCTGCCGCTGCTTGGTTTACTGGTGCTGGCTGGTTCCAACTATGAGAAAAAAATCCGGCGATACGCCGTTTTGCTCTGTCTAGCCTTGGGAGTTACTTTTTTGCTAATTGGAACCCTAAGAATTACTAACGGCAGACTAACTGCTGATTACCCGGATGAAGCCTGCCTGGCCAGGGCACTGGATTACCAACCGGCAAACGGAATAGCTTCATACACCATTGCCAGACCGCTGGACGTATTCAACAGCTATAACGAACGTGTTTTGCAGGTTTACGGTGGAATAGGCGTCTTACCATGGCTCAATAATCTTGGTTCTTATGAAAACAAACAGTTTAGCTTTGTGCTGGTTGAGAACGATGGAACGATTGAGCAGCACTATCAACGACCATCGCCGGACTTCACGGTCGTTGATCTGGGGACAGCCACTAAGCAAATATCTTGCCCGACCTTTACGGTTTATGTATATCCAGCCGGCAGTGCAGGCAATGAGCTATTGAACCGAACCCTTAATGGCTCCTTGCAGTCGGCTTTGAAAGCCCGGCGTGAGGGCAGAGCGTCATCTTTTAACAGCTTTAGGAACAAGTTGCGCTAGGGCAGTATTTTTCAGGCGCAGGCGTGGAACTATTAGAAAATTGGTAAACAGCGTACTTCTTGGTAGCTTTGACTTACCATGTGTCCTGTCTTTGAATACAATTGGAACTTCATAGGCTGACTGGTTAATAATTAATGCCCGGTATTTAAGCTCAATTAGAAATCCATAACCCTCGCTTCTTAGTGAGTTTATATCAACACCTTCCAGCAGAGCGGCGGTATATAAGTTGTATCCTCCTGTGAAGTCGTGGATTTTACCGCCTAACCAACAACGCGCGTACCAATTCCCAAGCCGGCTTATTAATATCCGGTATAACTGCCAGTCTGGCGTGCCGCCGCCGCTTATGTAACGCGAACCTACCACGAAGTCAGATTGCAGGGCACCCTTTAAGAAATTTGGGATGTGACGTGGGTCATGTGACAAATCGGCGTCCATTTGCAATATGTGGCTGAAGTCGCCACCTATTAGCTGAGCAAAACCGGCACGGTAAGCCGACCCGAGGCCTCTTTTTTCTTTACGATGCAAAACACTTACCTTGAATCTTTTAGTCTTAAGTTTGCGGGCTAGTTGTTCAGCCATTCGGCCGGTTCCATCGGGCGAATTGTCATCGATAATCAAGACAGTGCAACCAGAAA
>CAZILM010000001.1:43009-69892 GCA_964540115.1 uncultured Candidatus Saccharibacteria bacterium
CGGCCGGTTCCATCGGGCGAATTGTCATCGATAATCAAGACAGTGCAACCAGAAACACCTGATTTAGCCAGAACGCTTTTTAGTCTAGTAAGGAGCGGTTTTAAATTCTTAGCTTCATTATAAGTAGGTATGGCGATTGCCAGGCGAACCTGTTGAATAGAGGGCATAGTGGTAATGGTAATATAGGCGACTGCGGCTGTCCATCAGTTTGAAACGTCGTAATAACCTGAAGAGCTAGTAATCCGGCTTTGCCGGCTGATAACCATCGATGTTACCATTGGCTAATGGTTATTATTTTTCTGGCCTTGTTCGGCCTAATCTTCGGTAGTTTTACCAACGCATTGGTGTGGCGGCTGCATGAACAAGCCAAGACAAGCAAAAACCCAAAAGGCAAAAGTAAAAAAGATCTGTCTATGGTTCATGGTAGGTCGATGTGCCCTCACTGTAAACACGAGCTGGCCGCCAAAGACCTGGTGCCGGCATTCAGCTGGTTATGGCTGAAAGGACGCTGCCGTTACTGTCACAAAAAGATAGACGATAACCCATTGGTGGAGCTGTTGATGCCGGTGTTTTTTGTAGGTTCTTATATCTTCTGGCCTTCCACGATACAGTCTCCGAGCTCCATAGTATTGTTCATTTTTTGGCTGATATTTCTGGTCGGGTTTATGGCTCTGGCTGTTTATGACCTGCGGTGGTATATCTTACCCGATAAAATTATCTATCCTTTGATGGTTCTGGCGGTAGTACAGGTTCTAGCTGTGGCTTTAGTATTTGATGGCGATTTTAAAGTGATTGGAAATGCTATCTTTGGTTTTCTAATTGGAGGCGGCCTGTTTTATATACTGTTTCAGGTATCAAGCGGACGCTGGATTGGCGGGGGCGACGTAAAACTGGGCGGTCTGTTAGGTCTTGTTCTGGCAAGTCCATCATTGACGTTATTGATGATATTTACAGCGTCTTTACTGGGCACAATTGTGGCTGTTCCATTAATGGCCACAGGGAAGGCTAATACAAAAACGCATCTGCCATTCGGACCTTATTTAATAATTGCGACCGTGTTGGTTAGATTATTCGGCATGAGTGTGATTACGTGGTATAAACACCACTTGCTTTTAACCTGAGCTTTCACCTTCAGTGCTTATGC
The DNA here is from genome assembly GCA_964540115.1 of uncultured Candidatus Saccharibacteria bacterium. Taxonomy (GTDB): domain Bacteria; phylum Patescibacteriota; class Saccharimonadia; order Saccharimonadales; family CAYVSP01; genus CAZILM01. The sequence continues at coordinate 44,154 of CAZILM010000001.1, forward strand.
TTAAAGTGTTATACTGCTCTTTATGAGAAGCGGCGCCAAACAAAAATGGGGTCATATGCTGCGGTACGCTAGAGGTGGCTATACAATTGTTGAGGTAATGATTGTGTTAGCAGTCACCGGCGCATTGGTCGTGAGTGTCATGCTAACTGTAGCGAAGCAACAGAGCAAAACTGAGTTCAGCCAGTCTGTTCATGATATTGACTCGCAGGTTCAGGATATTGCCAATGACATTTCGACTGGATACTATGCCAAGCTTGGCGGCGGTGACTTTAATTGTAGTAACCAGGGTGCCGGACCTCATATTACCAGCGGTGTAAGCGAGCGGGGGACTAATGGTGATTGTATTTTCATTGGTCGCGTCTTGCACTTTGCTGTGCAAGGCGGTGCCGACAAGTTCAATATATACGATCTGGTTGGTGTTCGCAGTAATAGTGGCCAGGAAGTTACCAACTATACAGGTTCGCACCCGACTGTTGTCGCACCTGTTGGAAACAACGGTATTCCGGACAACACCGAGCACGCAACACTACAATATGGCTTAAGCGTTACCCATATGTACTATAAAACCAGTACCGGCGGGCCACATATTCCTATAGGAGCACTTGGATTCGTGAGTTCACTGTCTCAGTATTCAGCCGGCCAACTTGTTTCTGGTACTCCAAGCGTCAACTTAATGCCAATTGCCGGTACTTTGCTTAACCAGGATGCGAGCACCATCATTCCGCTTATCAATCTTGGTGTTAACGATGCCGCGCCCATAAATCCGGCCGGGGGCGTAGTCATTTGTTTTAAAAGTAGCGGTACTGACCAGTACGGTGTTCTAACTCTTGGCAGCAACGGACGTGCATTGAACACAAATCTTCAAATCGAAAACGGTTCATTTGCTACCAGAACTACACCAACTATGGGAGATTGCACATGATTCGGCTTGGACAGGCTGGCGATACTATTTTAGAAGTTTTACTGGCCATGTTAGTGGTCGGCTCAGTTTTAACGGGGGCGTACGTCTCTTCTAATCATAGCCTCAACACTAATCGGGCTGCCCAGGAAAGGGGTGAAGCACTCAAGTTTGTCGAGGGCCAGCTGGAGCAGATTAAGGCCAAAGTTTCGCAGGCCGCCGCCCAAACCGGCAGTTTCTGCTTTAAGTCCGATGGTTCAATCCAAAGTCTGCCCTCCGGTACACCAAACGGTAGTTTAGCGGCTGATGATTTTACCAAGTATACCGGCTGTAATCCCGGTACCATTCCTGGTGGATATAATTTGTCGATTATCCAAAATAGCAACCTCTACACCGTGCAAGCCCGTTGGGATCGGGTCGGTGGCGATCGTGATCAAATAGTTATGTTGTACAGGCTAGAACCGTGAGCAGCGTTAATTCAGCTTTACCAATACCAACTAAGGCTCAGACCAGGGAAGGAAACGGCTTTTCCCAGCCAATCGATCGTCAGCAAGCGGGGTTTACTATTATCGAACTCATGATTGCTACGGTAGTATTCTCGACGATTTTAGTATTAATCAGCGTTGGGTTACTGCAAGTTTCCCGTCTCTATTACAAGGGCATAACTACAACCAGAACCCAGCAGACAGCTCGTGGAATCATGGACGACATAGCGCGTTCCATTCAGTTTAGCGGTGGTAATGTCACAAGCGTCAGTGGTAGCAACCCTTCCTTTTTCTGTGTCGATAACAAACGTTACAGTTTTTTTATAGGAAAACAACTAGTAGACGGCACACCTGACACTACCATCGACCAGACCAATCACGCTCTTATTAGAGACACCTCAACTTCCTGCGGCAGTGCTGCCGATATGGTTAACCTAGGCAACAACCAGGATCCGGTTGAGATGATGGCCGTGAATATGCGCTTGAGCAAATTAATAGTCTGCGTACCCGGTATGCTTGCAACTGTAGATTGTCCTAACCCCCCCGCAACAGGGAGTAATTTGTACACCGTTACTGTCGGTGTCGTTTCCGGCGAGAACGATATACTCGATGCTTCCAAAACCCGCTGTAAAGGCGGGAGGAGCGGTGGTCAATTCTGCGCTGTGTCAGAACTATCAACAACCGTCGAAAAACGTATATAATGAATAGTAAGAAGATGCATATGGCTACAAAACGAACCAAAATCCAAAACAATCAAAAGGGACTGGCCTCTATTCTGGTAACACTAATCATTATGATTGTTATCAGTCTTATAGTAATTGGTTTCGCGCGGTTATCCCGCCGCGAACAGCGCCAGGTTCTTGATGATCAGCTCAGTACCCAAGCCTTTTATGCTGCCGAAACAGCCGTAAATGATGCTAAAAACTTAATACCTAACGTTGATTTCAGCACTAATAATTACTCATCGGACTGCAATGCTTTCATGACTGATCAACATATTCTATCCAACAATAAAAACGTGCTTGACGCCGCTAGTGGCATAAAATACACCTGTTTACTCGTGAACCCCAGGCCGGATGACCTTCGCTTCGATAATGTTTCGACGGCCAATGCAACAGTCGCCAAACTACATGCCGTTGACAACAGCGGTAACGGCACTCCTTATGATACTTTGTCAATAAGTTGGGAAGATAAAAACGGCTCACCAAATGTGTCTAATTGTCTGACTACCACAAAATTTCCGCCACTGTCACAGTGGCCGGCCGGCTGCGACACTGGTGTGTTGCGTATCGATATAGTGGATTTATCGGTCGAGGCTCTTTCATACGATCGAAAGTCTCTGGCCGATAATACCTATACGCTGTTTCTCTACCCTCAGCCCAATGGTACTGGCCTGACTACTTACAATCTGCCTTACCCGCTTGACGTTTCAAATAACGGCATACTCGTGCCTGTTAACTGTAACCACAGTGGCACAAGGCTGTGTACGCTTCAACTGCGAATTCCTCCCGTTGCTGATGGGGCAATTCGCATGAAATCAATTTATGAACCCTCCAGCGTCACTATCCAGGCTTATTACACTGGTAATAAGATGAATCTCACTGGCGACCAAGTGGTCATTGATGCCACCGGTAAGGCCAATGACGTGCTGCGTCGCATCCAAGTAAGAGTTCCCGTTTCTAATAATCAGCGCTATCCTGACTTTGCTATTCAGTCGGGGGACACTATTTGTAAACGATTGCTGATTGCCCAAAGCGGTGGTGTTGCCAGCTTTAATGCCAGCCCGAGTAATCCTGATTCCTGCGATCCGTTCCAGTAGACAATCCTTATCAGGCTAAATTTCGCATAGGTCGAACTGACTATGTGAACTATTACTCTTGATGCCGGTGGAACTTCTGATGAACAGCTTTTAAATGCGGGTCGGTGACGTGGGTGTAGATTTGAGTAGTGGCTATATTGGAATGTCCCAATAGTGCCTGAACACTTCTTAAATCAGCCCCGTTCATCAGTAAATCTGTAGCAAATGAATGTCTAAGAGTATGCGGACTAACGTGTTTGGTTATGCCGGCTAGCAGTGCATAGCGGCTAACCATTCGTTGAATGCTGCGAGCCGTTAGCCGGTGGTAGTTACCGCTTAGATCAACCTGCTTATTGCCGGCAAAGCGTATAAAAAGCGGCTTAGTCGTATCCGTTCGCTTGCCTAAATAGCGTTCAATCCACTCGGCGGCCGAAGGACTAATAAAGATTGGGCGGTCTTTTTGGCCTTTACCGCGTACCATAAACTCACGTCGCTTTAGATTAATGTGATCTCGGTCTAAGCTGACTAGCTCAGATACACGCAGGCCTGAAGAGAATAACAACTCTAAAATAGCCCGGTCGCGTAGTCCCGCCAAGGCCGAAGTATCAATCTCGGCGAACAGTCGTTCTACTTCTTCCGGCGTTAGAAAGGTTACTTGTTTGCGCGTAGTGCGGGCTAGCTCAATTTTATCGGCCGTCAGTGCGGGTATATCACGCTTGGCGCAGAATTTTAAAAAACTGCGCAAAGCTATAAGGTGATAATTCTGAGTGGTAGCTTGAAGCTCATCGCTAGTATTGGTACCTAGTCTGTTGAGCCACAAACGCCATTTGCGGATCAGTTCGGGGTCAATTTCACTCACCTTAATCTCACCGGCAAAGTCTATCAGACGGGTGAGGTAGTGATCGTAGTTGCGAATTGTTTTCTGTGAACGATTTTGTTCAATTTCAAGGTATTCTAGAAAATCAGTCTTGGCCTTACTCAGTAGCATAAGCTCATTGTAACATTGTGCGACGTTCTAGCCACAACAGTTTGTATCTGTTAGAATAGGCCAAATAACATAAGGAACTTACGTGGAACGAACCCTCATTATTCTTAAGCCTGACGCCGTGCAACGCGGCCTTGTAGGTGAAATCATAAATCGATTTGAAAAAGCTGGTCTAAAAATGGTTGCAACAAAAATGGTGCAAGTTAATAAAGACTTAGCAAATAAGCATTATCCAAGTGACCGTACAGAATTCATTGAAGGCATGGGGCAAAAAACTCTCGGCAGTTATAAAGAGCAGGGACTTAACCCGCACGATCAGTTCGGAACTGACGATGCCCATAAAATTGGTCTGGAGCTGCAAAAATGGCTGGTCGAGGGTATTACTTCCGGCCCTGTTATAGCGATAGTAATTGAGGGTCCGCATGCCATTGCTTTAGTTCGTAAAATTTGTGGCAATACACTTCCAGTTAAAGCCGAGCCGGGAACAATCCGAGGGGACTACTCATTCGATTCTCCGGCGCTTGCCAACAGAGAAAAAAGATCTATTCGAAACTTGATTCATGCATCTGGAGATAAGGATGAAGCCGGGTTTGAGATTGGTCTGTGGTTTAGTGAAGAAGAACTTCATTCCTACGACAATGTTCACCAGAAAAACATGACCAGTTAAATAGTATAGAATTACACCGAGCCCCTGTAGTTCAATGGATAAAATAACTCCGTCCTAAGGAGAAGCTAGAGGTTCGACTCCTCTCGGGGGCACCACGTCGCAGCAAATATCGACCCTGCTAGAAAATTTGGCAAACAAATGGCCAAATTTTAGCAGGGTTTTGTATTGTTGCTCCTTTTGCTCACCAAACAGCAAGCTTGGTTTGGCTCGCAGGCACTAGACCCTAAAGGCTAAACCATATACGCTTATACTATGGCCGAAGAAGAGGCACCAGAAAAAACAAAATACTTTGCCGACCAGATGGATGATGAGGAAGTACTGCTGGTATTTCGCAAACATCCTGTTGTGATGCGTAAAGGTTTAATTATGGGAATGTTTGCTCTTTTAGCTGGCACTATTCCAGCTCTTATAAAACCGGAATACAGCTATTTCTTTGGCGGGCTCGGTGTCGGTCTTTTGGTCGGAATATTCTTCTTCTTACCGGCCTGGATTGCCTGGTACTACAGTGTCTTTATTGTAACCAATCAGCGGCTAATTCAGATTACGCAGAAGGGTTTGTTCCATAAAAGCGTCGTCGATGTAGGCATTAACCAGATTCAGATGGTAAATTATGAGATAGCCGGACTGCAAGAAACACTACTTAAATTTGGTACAATAATGATGCAAACATATTTGGGTGATCTCGTTATTCACGACGTGCATCATCCGGCCAAAATTCAGAAGAAGCTATTGAGCATTTTGCGCGACCAGGGTATCGTTACGACCAATTATCCAACTCATAAAGGAACAGATGAAGAAGAAAATTAGGGGGTTCATTAAACGAGGCAAAGGTAAAATACCGGCTACACGGCCGGAGGCTGAGGTAATCCAGGAAGCCGCCGACAATGCCCCGCGAATCACTAACGAGACCGTGGCTGAACACCGTGAAAAGGTGATTGGCAGCGCCCGTAAATATATTTATCCGTTGCAGCATTCCAAGCACAAGATTGTACTGATTTCGACCAGTCTGTTCATTACAGCGGTAGTCGTATTCTTTAGTTATTCAGTAGTTGCGCTTTATCGGTTGCAATCATCTTCTACATTCTTATACAGGGTAACCCAGGTTTTGCCGTTTCCGGTAGCCAAAGCCGGCAAGCACTTCGTGGCATATGAGAACTATCTGTTTGAGCTGCGCCACTACATGCACTACTACCAGTCGCAGCAAAAACTAGACTTCAAGAGTGAATCGGGCAAGCAGCAGCTATCTGACTTTAAAAAACGCGCGCTTGGTGAAGTTGTGGATGCAGCTTATGTAAAAGAGCTGGCTGATAAGCAACATATAAGTGTTAGTGATAAAGAGGTCAACGATGAAATCGCCATTGTGCGAACCCAAAACCGCTTGGGCGGCAGCGACAAAGTGTTTGAAGATGTACTAAAAGACTATTGGGGTTGGTCGGTTGACGATTTCAAGCGGGAACTCAAACAACAATTGTTAGCTCAGAAAGTCGTCAGTAATCTGGACACTGCTACTAATGATCGGGCAGCTGCGGCGCTTAATGAAATTAAAAGCGGCGTCGACTTTGCGGCCGTAGCCAAGAAATATTCTGACGATCCTACCACCAAAGACACTGGCGGTGATCTAGGGCAAGTGGACCGAACAAACCGCGACCTATCGGCGGAGACAGTAGAGGCACTCTTTAAATTACAACCGGGCCAGTATTCCGGCATCATAAACCTGGGCTATACCCTTGAGATTGTCAAAAACCTGGAGGCACAAGGCGACAAAATCCACGCTGCGCACATCATGCTAAAGTATCAGGACATCAATACCTATTTAAACGATCTTAAAGATAAGCAAAAAGCCAAGCTATTCGTCACACCACACTAGAACCGACAGCTTATTTCAATTGACAAATTATAACTCTTATGCTAGAATGTGTTTGTTAATCTAAAAACAAACACTATGGACACACGCTACCAACCACTTTATCGCCAAGCAACTGCCATGCAACACCGATTGCATGACTATACTCGAGCTAATAGCTTTGATCCGTCAGCTATGATGCTGCAAAAACAGATTCACAATCTAACAAACGACATCGCCGGCGGTAAGAGACCTGGCGTAATTGATCAAAGGTTGCGAACTATTCAAACCCAGCTGCGACGTACTCAGATGCAAGGTCCTACCATGCCCGGCCAATCCCCAGTCATCAGCATGAACCAGAAGAATTTCCTGCATAGCAATTTTGAAAACATGCGCCAAAACGTCATCCGCCACCCGAATTTCTAAATTTTGTTTCGATCTTACTTTTGTAACAGATGGAACTATTTTACAGAGTGAGATTATCGGTATGTGACTCTGTAGCCTGATTTGGATCCGCAGATTTTAGTATATCCTCAGCAGCTTGTACAATCGCTGCTTCTCCGGCTAACTGTCCCAACATATCTATACGAGCATCAGCTACGTACTTATCAAAATTCTTATCTTTATGAGCAGCCGCTTGCTCTAAGTTTTCATCGTATTTTCTTTCTGCTGTGTTCTGTTGTTTGGCCATCACATCCGACTTTTTGAATAAATCTCGCGACTGCTGATGGAGTACTGCATTGTTATCTCGTAGCGCAACAATACCTCTAAATCTTGCATCTGTTTTCGTGGCAGCTAAGTGATCATCGGCTACTTCTAGCTTTTCGCTGGCCTGTTTGTGTTTTACATAGAAGTTGGTTACCTCTTGCTCGAACTGAGACATGTAAATATTTTAGCATAAACATTATAAAAAGTCAATCAGGCAGGCTCGACAATTACTGGTGCGGGTAGAGAGAATCGAACTCTCCTCTCAACCTTGGGAAGGTTACATATTAGCCACTATACGATACCCGCTGGAGCCGATGGGCGGAATTGAACCGCCGACCTTCACTTTACGAAAGTGCTGCTCTACCAACTGAGCTACATCGGCATCTGAGAACCGCCAAATTATACCATGCAAAGTTGCTTTTTACCCCTGTAACTGCTAATATCGCTTAGTCTTTTAAGCTTTGGTCTGATGGGCCCGTGGTGTAGCGGCCTAACATGCCTCCCTGTCACGGAGGAGATCGCCGGTTCAAATCCGGTCGGGCCCGCCAGAGCTGGACAAAATACCATTTCGATGGTATTTTTTGTTTTATGACAAGGCCATTCACCCCTGAAAATACCGGCACTTTGATTTATCGTGGCGTTAATGGTGTTACAGGTCAAGAGAGAATTGGACCGTGGTGGACAACCAACCCTTTCTTAGCACTCGATTATGTCGGTACTGATGATGGCTCCCTCTTCGTAGCTTCCATGGATGGTGTAGATGGCCTAGAACTGGGAAGTCATCAAAAGATCGAAGATCACCCTCTAGCTACAGACCCTTCAGACGCAAGACTTGCAACACTAGAACAACTTGCAGCTCTTACCGAGATCGCAGCACAATACGAATTATCCGATCAATGGCCAGACAATTATCGAGAAATTGGTCGCATCATATTTACTGCATAAAAATTCCAGACCTGCCTCGGCACGGTCCGCCAAACTAAAGCTTAAATCGAGCCTATAAACCACTACCAACTATCCACTAAAAGCTATAAACTATACCAAATGGCCGAAGCAAGAAGATATATCCATGACCGGTTAATATTGCTTTTACTGAGCATTAACACTTTTTTGTTCATCCTTGGCAGCCTTTTAATAGTTCTTAGACTGGATAGCTCGAACAGTAGCTACATCATTGAGCACCGAACCAATCTGGGAATTAGCGGCAACAAGCCAGGTAACACCTTACAAGTGCTTAGTTTTGTAGTTTACATGGCCATAGTACTCGTAATAAACACACTCTTGAGTGCCCGGGTTTACCGTATACGGCGCGAATACGCTACCACCATACTTGGAATGGGTACGTTCCTCTTAATCATGGCCATTTTGGTAAGTTATCTTCTGCTTTACACATGACAGATCTGGAAATACCTCATCCAGAGGAACGCGGGCATATTTACCGTTTTTTTGAGATCTTACCCGGTTTTTTATCCTTAGCGATTTTTCTTACACCAGTACTGCTTAGCATTTTCTTCGTTTCTGCGGCTGCTTTCTTCATCATCATCTACGTGCTTATTCTGTTGATTCGAGCCAGTGCCATGTCGATAAGAGTTAGCGAAGGTTATCGTAATGTAAAACAGGCTCGTAAAATTGACTGGGAAGACTTGCTCAAAGACTTCTATGAACCCGAAAAAGCTGCGGCTCGACACGCCGGCACTAGATCCAGCCTGGTTAAGTCACACCTAGGCAATTTACAGCGTTTGATTGACGGCAATCTGATCAATATGCTGCCTGATGAGGTGGTTCAGGTCGTACTTATTTGCACCTATAACGAATCCAAAGCCATCTTGCACCCGACAATTGAACACGTTATTAACACCAGTGGTTTTGAAAATCGCAAAACAGCCCTGTTTATCGCCTATGAAGAAAGGGCTACTGATCAAAAGAAGCAAGAAACACTGGAGACTCTCGAGCAATACAAAGATAAATTCTTCCATGCTGAAGCAGTCGAACATACAGTTTTGGCCGGTGAAATTCCCGGCAAAGGCGGCAACGCGACCAATTGCGGCCGGCGCATTGCCGAGTGGGCAAAAGAGAAGGGGATTGATCCGTCGCGCGTTATGATTACTTCGCTGGATTCGGACAATCGGGTCGACAAAAACTACTTTTCGCTGCTCACTTATGTGTACATTTCAGCCGACAACCGCAAACAAAAGTCCTATCAGCCGGTAGCTATGTATAACAATAATATCTGGGATGTACCGGCGCTAATGCGCCTGTGCGCCATTGCTAACACCTATTTTCATATGGCCAATTCGGTGCGTTTGCACGCTCTGCGCAACTTTTCAGCTCACAGTCAGAGCCTTGACGCTCTAATAGACACAGATTTCTGGAGTGTGCGCACAATTGTGGAAGACGGGCATCAGTTCTGGCGCAGTTACTTCCGCTACGATGGCGATTACGAAGTACTGCCGCTCTACGTGCCCATTTATCAAGATGCTGTATATGCTGGTAAACGTATCCGTACATCACTGGCTCAGTTCAAACAGATTCGGCGCTGGACATACGGAGCGTCAGACGTGGCTTACGTTGCCACTAATGCTTTCTTCAGGCGGAATAAAGTACCGAAATTCGACGCCGTAGCCAAGTTTTTACGCCTGTTGGAGTCACATGTTGGCTGGGCAACATCTGCGCCGTTACTACTCTTATCGGGCTATCTGCCCCTAGTACTGAACCAGAATGCGCACCACAACATTGCCGCCCAACGTCTGCCTAACATCGTAGCGACCATCAACGCGGTGGCAATGGTGGCCTTGCTGGCTGTTGTTTACATCGGTATTGCCACTTTACCGCAGCGCCCCCCGCACCATAAGCGGCGCCGGGCCTTTGGATTCCTATGGCAATGGATACTTACACCTGTTGTGGGTGTGCTGTTTAATTCCGCCGCCGCTATAAATTCTCAGACTCACCTGGCTTTCAAACGCTACATTGGCACCTTCGACGTCACCGAAAAAGCTGTTAAGAACAAAGACAGCTAGAGACTCTGGGTTCCTCTAGCTTCTAACCTAGGATGATAGGCGAGGTAAGTGGTAGCCGCCGCTCTATCAAAATGCTTCAGCGCTTTGACTGCCGTATCAATAACTTGCTCGCGCTCTAAACTAGCTGTTGTGATGTGAGGTCGTAACTTACTCAGCACGGTGTCTGTCAGTGCCGTAGCGTCTCTTTGAGCGGTTCTACGGTGCCGACACGCCTCATACAAGCTTAATAACAGTTGATCGCGCGAAAACGGCTCTAAACGCCCTTTATTACTAAAGCGAATGGCTTGACCCCAGTTAACACCCTCAATAGAGCTGTATATAGAGCCGCATTTTAGGCACTTCCGCCGCCGCCAAGTCTGGTTAGCCTTCTTCTGCAACCTGGAGTTAATAACTTGTGTTTCACTACCGCAATATATGCACTTCATGTCAACATATTGTCATAACGCTGTTTAAAATACTAGTGGATAATCACGAAATAATGTGGATACATGTGCTTTAGAAATGAAAAACCCCGGGATCTCTCCCGAGGCTCTTATCCGTCCTTCATGGCTATTTAGTAGCTAGAGCTGGACGAACGCGTCGAATTCGACTGATAGTGTTCTTGGATGGAGTAAGCTCTTCGTAGAATAGCTTGAACTCCTCAAGCACACTTGTAACGGTACTCAAAAATGAGCGCCTCCCAATTAACTCGGTAATGCTAGCAGAAGGGTGCATTAGTGTCAATACTGTTACGTAGCATAAGCTCCTTGAAATGGTATGATTAATCCACATGAATTCTACAGGGAAAATAACTCCTTTCACGCTTACAAGCAACCATGGTTTAATTCGCAACGGTTCGCTAAAAACACGTGTCGGCATAGTGCAAACACCGATGTTTATGCCCGACGGCACGCGGGGTGCTGTAAAGAGCCTTTTGCCTAAGCAGGTAACAGGGACTGGCACGTCAGTAATACTCTGCAATACTTATCATTTGCACCTGCAGCCAGGGGAGCAGACGATTGCAAATCTTGGTGGTTTGCATAAATTTACCAAGTGGAGTGGACCGATTCTGACGGACTCCGGGGGCTTCCAGGTGTTTTCACTTGCTAAAATCCGCAAAATTACAGAAGAAGGAGTGACATTTAAAGATCCAAAAACCGGCGACGAAATCTTTCTGTCACCGGAGATTTCCATTCAAACCCAAATGACCTTGGGCTCAGATATGATGGTAGCTTTCGACGATGTTACGGCGCTGGATGAGCGGGGCAGAAGCCGTACCCGGGAAGCGTTTGAGCGTACTCATCGCTGGCTGGAACGTTCGCTTAAAGAGTTTCAGCGACTGACCAAAGATATGAAGCCGGCAGATAGACCCCTGTTATTTGGCGTGGTGCAAGGAGGTTTGGACAAAGAACTCCGGAAGAAAAGTCTGGAAATCGTCCAGTCGTTACCGGTGGATGGCATTGCCATTGGTGGGTTGTCGGTTGGCGAGAGCCGTAAGGAAATGCACTCCATGCTGAAATTCCTGGCACCCCTGTATGATCCAGCTCGGCCGCACTTTTTACTTGGGGTGGGGGATCCAATTGATCTGCGGTTTGCCATCAAGAAAGGCATGGATATGCTGGACTGCGTACTACCGACCCGCAATGGTCGCCATGGGACCGCTTGGGTGAGAGGTGATAAGTCTATCCATCTGACGAATGCTCAATATATCAGTGACCGAAAGCCAATTGATCCGGGCTGTGATTGTACGACATGCATAGATGGATGGAGTCGGGGTTTTCTGCGTCATCAGTTCAAGGTAAATGAGCCGCTTGCCGGAACCTTGGTTTCAATTCACAACCTTCGCTACCTGAATCGCATTTGCGAAGAATACCGCTCTATTTAAGCAGGAAATATTTCCAGTATCTTAACTGTGCCACGCAGATTTTCTCAAATTCCAGGGGATCGAGCTTATTTTTTTCAGCAATCTCATGAAGTTTGTAAATCTTTCTAGGATTCCTGACTGCATGAACTTCGGCATCTAACTTTCGTCCGGCTGTCTTAAAAAAGAACCAGCGCATGGAATATTTGGGGATCATATACACCCAACCTACCAAGTAGTCAGATGTTATGAGAGGGAAATTTATATCTTGATGCCCAGCCCATCTAGCCCTTGTGTAGGTATAAACGACATCCGATTTTTCACTCCATCTCTCAATGAAGCTGTGTGCTTCATTCAGCTCTGTTAACTCATCATCTATATCAGCTTGATGCCATGCTAGGCCATGCTTCTTCATGCCAAGCCAGTTATGCCAATACTTTGTAATCATAGTTTTGGTGGGCAATATAGGATTCGAACCTATCACCTCCACAACGTCAATGTGGCGCTCTAGCCAAATGAGCTAATTGCCCTGAAACAGGGTGAATGATACCAGAAAAACAGGGGAGAAGGCAATCCACAGGGAAGATGTAAAAGAAACAATACAAAAGTACTAGCCATATAGTACTAGCGTATGTATACTAGGGCTCTGTTGGGTTTGGTTAAGAGAAGTGTTTTGAAGCATCGGGTCTACTTGCGAGAAGATCCGATGTTTTCTTTTATAGGGGTTATTTAACAGTTGTGATAAAATTTAACCAGGTTATGAGGCGGATTCACCACCCGCGGAGCCTCGTTGGCAGCCGGAACGTACGAAAACGTGCCCTCATGAGTGATAATGTCCGGTGGAACCGTCCGTAAAGTGCCAAGTCGCACAATTACGGGCCCGAGACGCGCACTACACTTAAGTACATTTGCGAGAGTACTTAAAACCAGGCGCGTCTTTTATTTTAAGGAGGTAGAAATGGCAGGCTGTATTATCAAGGGTCTGGGAGCGCACATAAAGGTCGCTGACCTAGATGTATCAAGAAAATTCTATGAGTCACTAGGTTTTATCCCTGTTTTCGCTTATGGTGATGATGCCTTTAGGGCGACTCTTCCTAAGAATGTTGGGAGTGCTCCAGAAAAATACCGGGGCATGACATTCAAAATCAGTGATAGTGCAAACCTAGAGATTGCCGAGGGCCACATTGCAGTCAAAGACTTGAGTGTATTTAAAGAAAAGATTACATCACCAAAAGTTTCGGCCATGGTACAGGTTGAATCCTTAGTACCTCTTTTTGAAAATCCCCAAGTTAACATCACTTTTCCGGTACGTCATTATTACTGGGGTACGTTAGAAGCAGCTTTCCGTGATCCTGATGGTTTCGTGCTGGTATTTATCGCGCCTCATTCAGATGCTGAAGTTGAAAAGGTGCGCAAATTTGCTGAAGTGGAAGAGGTCCAGCCATGACTAAAGAGCAAGATCCAGAGCATGACCACCGTAAATTAGGACAACTACTAGACTTATTCGTATTTTCAGATGTAGTCGGGTCGGGCTTGCCACTGTTTACGCCACGAGGCACAGTTCTTAGGGACCAGTTACTGGGCTTTTCTGAAGAATTACAGCGAGCAAATGGCTTTGAAAAGGTGTCCATACCCCATATAACCAAGGAAGATCTGTACAAGACTTCCGGCCACTGGGACAAATTTGGTGATGAGCTTTTTTTGGTCAAAAGCCAGGAGACCAGCGACAAGTTTGTACTGAAGCCTATGAACTGCCCGCACCACATTCAGATCTACGCCGGCCGGCCGCGCAGCTACCGTGATTTGCCCATCCGTTATATGGAAAATACAGTGCAGTACCGCGATGAAAAGAAGGGCGAGCTAAACGGGTTAATGCGCGTAAGGGCTATATCTATTGATGATGCCCACATATTTTGTGCTCTAGATCAGATTGAGGCCGAATTTACTGCCATAATGAACATGATCAAGGACATGTATACCGTGTTTGATATGAAATTCACGGCACGCCTGTCTTTTAGGGATGACTCTAAGGCTTACCTTGGTGACAAAAAGGTTTGGGAGCAAGCTCAAGCCACCATTGAAGCGGTGGCCAAGAAGCTAGAGCTGGAATATGTTATTGGCGAGGGCGAAGCGGCGTTTTACGGGCCTAAGATAGATATTATGGTCACGGACTCTCTGGGGCGGGAGTGGCAATGCGCCACCGAACAACTCGACTTCGTCATGCCCGAACGGTTTGGTCTGAGCTACATTGACCACGATGGCAGCGAGCAACGGCCGGTTATGATTCATAAGGCACTGCTGGGTTCGTTTGAGCGTTTTCTAGCGGTCTATATAGAGCACACCGCTGGTAAATTCCCGGTTTGGTTGGCACCGGAGCAAATTCGCATAGCCACCTTGAATCAGGAAGATAAGGTAGTAGACTTTGCCCGGAAGTTGGCTGAAGATGCCAAAGCCCAAGGTTTACGCGTGACAGTTGATGACGGCAATGAATCCGTAGGCAAGAAAATCCGCGATGCCGAAGTGATGAAGGTGCCTTACACGGTCGTAATCGGCGAGAAAGAAATTGCCAGCGGCGAAGTGGTACCACGGGTTAGGGGCGACATGGAAGTCAAGAAGCCGCACGAAGCTCACCCGATTGAAGCGTTCCTGAAAACTGTAGCTAATGAGGCCAAGAGCCGCGTCCATAAAACTTCTCTATAGATGAAAACTATCGCCATTGATATTGATGATGTGCTGGCGGCAAACGCCGAAGCTTTTATAAATTTTAGTAATGAGCGTTGGGGAACCAATCTAACCGTAGATGATTGGACTGAGCGCTGGAGTGAATTATGGAAAGTAGATAGTCGAGAAGTGCAAAAGCGAGCCAAGATTTTGCATACCTCAGGAGTAGTCAGTCGGTATAAACATGCCCAAGAAGCCGAGGCAATTCTAAAAAATCTGAAAAAAAATTACAGGCTTATTATCATAACCTCCCGACGGATACAGATTCAAAAAGAAACAATAGCTTGGGTAAAAAAACACTACGCGGGAACTTTTGACGATATTATATTTGCCGGTTTTTATGACACTAAAGGCGTAGATCCTCATTCGCAAACGAAAGCCGAACTAGCAAAGTCGGCCACCGCCGACTATTTGATTGATGACCAGCCCAAACATTGCGTTGCCGCCGCTGAAATCGGTATAAAAGGACTTCTTTTTGGGGATTATGCCTGGAATCGTGACATCAAAAAGTTGCCGGCGGGCGTGGCTAGAGTTAAGGATTGGCAGGCTATAGAGGAGTACTTTAAGCGTGAAAAACCCTGAAGCTGATTTTCGTAAACTTGTGCAGGCACTAGTAGCCCAGATACCCAAAGGTAGAGTAATGACCTACGGCCAAATCGCAGCTTTATGCGGTAGCCCCAGAGCCGCCAGAATTGTTGGTGGTATCGCGCATTACGGTGATGAAAAATTGCCATGGCAACGAGTGGTTCATAAAGACGGTAGGCTTGCCATAGGTTATCCAGGTGGGGTGGAAGGCCAGAAACAAGTCCTGGCTACCGAAAACGTAATAGTGGACGGCGAATATAGAGTGGATGTGGAGCAATTACTGTGGCAACCGCCCAACCTCTAGTTGTAATTGTTGGCGAGACGGCCAGCGGTAAAAGCGCATTAGCTATGGAGCTGGCTGAAAAGTTCGATGGTGAGATCATTTGTGCCGATTCCCGAACAGTTTATAAAGGGATGGACATTGGCACAGCCAAACCCACTGAAGGAGATCGGAGTAAAATTAAACATCATCTGGTTGATGTGGTCACGCCCGATCAAAGGTTCACGGTAGCCCAATTTAAAAGTCTAGCAAATAAAGCTATAAAAGAGATTCATGGCAGAGGTAAATTGCCTATTATGGTTGGCGGAACGGGCCTGTACATAGATTCGGTCATTTTTGACTATGACTTTAGGCCGGTTGCAGACCCTGAACGTCGGGAACAGCTTCAAGCCATGAGTGTAGATGAACTACAAGAGCAACTCGAGGCAGAAGGTATAGCCTTGCCGGAAAATGCAAGAAACCCCCGTCACCTTATTAGATCACTCGAAACTGGTGGCGTACCGGCGACAAAGCAAGCTATCTTGCCGTGGACCCTGGTTATTGGTCTGAAAAGAGACCGGGATGAACTAGAGCGCCGTATTACCGAGCGGGCTGATGAAATGATCAAAGATGGGATTGTCGAAGAATTAAAAGGACTCATCGCGAAATATCCAAGTGATTCTGAAGCTTTTAATTGCACAGCCTATAAGGCTTTCAAAAAATATATTAGTGGTGAGATAAGTCTTGAAGAAGCCAGGGAATTATTCATCAAAAATGATCTTCATTTAGCCAAAAGGCAGCGCACCTGGTTTAAGCGCAACTATAGTATTCAATGGGTAAAAGAACAGCGTCACGCTGTTGAATTAACGACAACATTTCTGAACACTTTTAAGATAGCATAAGCGGTTTAGTCTGTTACAATGGCGGTATGATCGAACAACTTTTTGGGAGCAAGACGAGGGTCAAATTGCTACAGCTTTTTTATAGTAATCCTAACCGTTCTTTCTATGTCCGTGAGATTACGCGCAAGATTGACGAACAAATAAATTCAGTCAGACGCGAACTTGCCAATTTGCTGAGTATTGGGATTATATCTTCTGATACCACTAACAACCGCCTCTATTATGAAGTTAACCAACAGTATGAGCACTATCCCGCACTCTCATCCATTTTTGGTGGCAAAGCAGTAACATCAGCAACAAAGACAGCTGCAGCAGACACTGAAGCAACAGAGATAAAGCATTTAGGTAACGTAGAATTGGCTATTTACACCGGCCAATTTACCAGAGACGAAAACGCCGGAGTTGATATCGTCATAGTTGGCGACGTGAACCAGACTAAACTGGCCAAATTTATTAGCGATTTGGAGACTAAAGAAGGCAAGGAATTGCGCTACGCTGTAATGACTCTTAAGGAGTATCAGTACCGGGAACAAGTTAATGATCGATTCCTTTCGGATTTGGTCGCGGCAAAGAAGCAAGTTTTAGTAGACAAGCATAAACTCTTAGAAAAAGAAGGGAAATAACAGGTGGAATTTCAATTTTATGGGGCAAATTGTGTACGCCTAACTACAAAAAAAGCACGAGTGATTATAGATGACAACTTAGCCGATCTTGGACTAAAGTCTGTGACTAAAGCAGGTGATATTGCAATCTTTACCGGTGTTCACCCCGCAGCAGATAGTGAGACACATCTGGTGATTGACCAGCCCGGCGAATATGAAGTCAGTGAAGTTTCAGTTCAGGGCATTGGCGCGCGTAGCCACATGGACGAAGAGGGAAAGCAATCAGCCACTATATATAGAATTGACGCGGATGACCTGCGTGTTGCTGTTGTCGGGCACATCTTTCCTGAGTTATCAAATGCACAGCTCGAGTCACTTGGTACCATCGATATTTTGATTGTGCCGGTAGGCAATAGCGGTTACACGATGGATCCAGCCGGTGCTCTGCACTTGATCAAGGAAATTGAACCAAAAGTCGTTATACCTACACACTATGACGACAAAGCTATAAAGTACCCTGTTGGGCAAATATCACTTGAAGAGGCCCTTAAGGGTTTGGCAATGGAGCCAAAAGAAACAGTTCCCAAGCTAAAATTCAAGCTGGCTGATATAGGTGAAACAACAGAGCTGATTGTTTTAGAGCGGCAGTAGACTTATTATTTTTCTACTGGGGTAGGGGTATTCGAGATAACACCGCGTTTTTTCAGGGTACGAATGTCTTGAGTACTAAGTTTCATGCGCACTTTTTTACCATCAATAACTACAGTCTTCATCTGAAGATTAGGCTTCCATACCTTATTGGTCTTTTTCTGAGAAAAAGGCACGTTGCGACCAAATTGTTTGCCTTTTCCGGTTAAATCACTCTTTTGCATAGGTGATTAGTCTACCTTTTATCTCTGTTAAAGTCAATAAGCAAGCTGTATACTAAGGATTCTATGGATTTGAGTATGAACGACTTAGCTATTGTGATTGTGTCACTGGTTTTTGCTATGGGCTTTCATGAGGCTATGCACGCTGTTACGGCAAATTGGTTAGGTGATCCGACCGCCAATTCGCTAGGGCGTATTTCACTCAATCCTTTTCGGCATATTGACCCCATAACAACTATAGCTTTACCACTTGTCTTATTTTTTGCGGGTTTACCTATTTTTGCGGCTGCTAAGCCCGTACCCTTCAATCCGTCCCTAGTGAGATACGGCGAATTCGGTGCTGCTTTAGTGGGCATCGCCGGCCCACTAACAAATCTGGCTTTAGCGGTAGCTGCTGGTTTGTTATTGCGCAGCATAGGGGGCTCTTTAGATAACACGGTGGTTCACGCAGTCGTGATCTTTATGCAAATAAATGTAGGATTATTTGTTTTCAACATGATTCCATTTCCGCCACTCGATGGATCAAGATTGCTCTACGCTTTTGCACCGGAGCCGCTCCAGGAAGTTATGCAGCGCATAGAGCGGATGGGTTTTTTGGCAATTGGTCTCTTTATTTTTCTCTTGTTCCCATTCATAGCACCACTGGTCAGCCAGGCTAATGCTTGGCTTCTACGTGCTCTGGTCGGCTAGTTGACAGCGGGGTATAATGTTAGTGGCTGGGAATCCAACCAAATGATAATCTCAATAGTTATCATTTCGGGAGTTCAATATTTTTGGTGGCTGTGGTTGCCAAGTGCGAACACCCACCTGGCACGCGGCAGGTTATCATGTTGGATTTTCAGCTGTTAAAAAAGTTCGAGCTACTAACTCGAACTTTTTTAATGGTCGGGGTGACAGGACTTGAACCTGCGACCTCACGGCCCCCAGCCGTACGCGCTACCAGCTGCGCTACACCCCGTCGTCTACGTGTAATGGTTAGATAACCATTGCTGTCAGCAAAATAAATCTGCCTGGCAACCCTGATTATCTCACCAAGCCGTCTCCTCTCAAATTGGCGAATCCTCTCGCCAATTTGGAAAAGAGCCTCTGTATTTTATCAGACGATAAGCATTGAGTCGCCGTAGGACAGAAACGCGTACCTTTCTTTTATAGCTTCTTCGTAAGCTGCCTTGAGATTGTCCCAACCGGCGAATGCAGCTGCCATCATTAGCACAGTAGATTTTGGCGCGTGGAAATTGGTTAGCAATTGATCAACAACCTGGAATTTGTATCCAGGATAGATAAAAATATCCGCTTCGCCAGATAAGTTTTGCGGTTTCTGGTTTAAGATCTTATCTGTACAATATTCGAGCGTTCTTGTAACCGTTGTGCCAACGGCAGTAATTTTATGACCGCTTGCTCTAGCGTCTCGGATGGCTTCAACAGTTGAAGCAGGAATTTGGAAATACTCGCTGTGCATCTGATGTTTCTCAATTTCGTCAGTTCTAATTGGCAAAAAAGTACCTAGCCCAACGTGCAGAGTTAGGTAGACCACCTTAACTCCTTTATTTTCCAACCGTTGCTTCAGCTCTTGTGTGAAGTTGAGTGAGGCAGTCGGAGCGGCCACAGAACCGGCTTCTTGGGCAAATACGGTTTGATACCTACTAACATCTTCTTTAGTAGCACCGCGCTTCATGTAGGGCGGTAAGGGTACATAACCAGCGGTCTCCGCCAGCTCTAGTAAGTCATGCCGGCTTGAGACTACACATATTCCTTCCGATTCAATTTCTTGAATGGTTACATTAGCTTCACCAACGCTTAGAATCTCGCCCACTTTAATATTCCCACGATATACGCAGCGGTGCTTGTGCCAATCCTGATCAGCCGCGTGCCTCTCAATTAAAAGTAACTCTCGTTTATTGCCTTGGGCATTTTTGGCTATCAGCCTGGCTTTGATGACTTTTGTGTCGTTTAGTACCAATGCATCGCCGTCATTAACATAGCTTAAAAGATCGGCGTAGCGTCGATGGTAAACTGCACCGTTATTACGCTCAAGCACCAGCAGTCGGCTTTGCCCACGGATTTTGGGGGGATGGGTAGCCAGTAATTCCTGAGGAAAAGAATAATCAAAATCACTTATCTGCATACTGCTATATTAGCAATGTTGTCCCAAGCTTCGCACTTGGATGCAGTACGAGGAAGTAATGAGTAGCGGAGTGAGTCGTACAGATGATACGGTGAACGAGCAACGCAATTACTGACGACGTAATGCGCCAAGAACAGCTGCGGTTTGGCCGGCTTTGCTGGACAGCAGGCAGCTGTGGTGCGAAACTTGGGTGATGAAAACGCTTAAATTTAATCACCAAATGTCTCAACTTATACTCGAGGGTAAAAAAACCGTTACCTGGCGCGTAAATGATGAGAAAAATATAAGCGTTGATGATGACGTCTGGATTATAGATAAGGTTGATAAGAAAAATCCCGACACATGGCAAGTTATTGGCACAGCCAGAATCAATGAAATCTTAGCCAAGCGCTTAGGCGAGGTAGAAAATGACGAACTAGGCGAGGGCGAAAATTATGCTTCTAAAGAGGAAATGGTCGCCACTTTTCGTAAATATTACGGACGGGATATTAATGCCAAAACGGCAGTAAAAATTATCCATTTCTCTTTTACGCCCCAAACACCCCGGCCGCTTGAAACGATTGAAGATAAAAACATTGAAAATTTAACCGAGCTAAAGCTCTACGCCGACGGCGGCTCGCGCGGAAATCCCGGACCTTCGGCCTCTGGCTACGTGCTGATGACTATGGACGAAGGCATTATTGCTCAAGGCGGACTCTACTTAGGGCTAAACACCAATAATCAGGCTGAATACACAGCTCTTAAAATTGGCCTGGAAGAAGCTCTCAGCCGCGGAGTCAAAGTGATTCATGTTTATATGGATAGTGAATTAGTTATCAGGCAAATGACCGGGCTTTATAAGGTGAAAAATGCCGATCTTTTGGTGTTGCACCAGACTATAAAATTATTGGCTGGACGCTTTGAAAATATAACCTACACTCATGTGCCGCGAGCACTAAACAAGCTGGCCGATGCTATGGTTAACGAAGTTTTGGACGCGACTGACCTGAGTTAAGCCGCTTGATCTGGCTTGGATAGTTTTTTCAGATAATCAATTAAAGCTTGGGTACCGGTAGGCTTACCGAATTGGGCATCAAAGACATCAGTTTGGATAGGGCTATCACCAACTCCAGACGAATAAAGAAGTAATATAGTTTTCTCGCCAAGTAGGCGACGTTGCTCGCGTAATTCTACTCCAACTTCAAGTGCGTCTCTGCCGCCTTCGCTGGTTCCACTAAAGTTTCCATCCAAAACGACACAATCCAGTCCTAAAATCTCAGGTGAACGCTCAGCAAGCAGCCGATCTGCCTCTTTGCGCGAGGGAACAACAGCGCCGACCTCATGGCCTGCGGCCTCAATGTAATGCCTAACCAGAAGTTGAATAGCCGGTTCGTCTTCGAAAATTCCAATTTTCATAGAAGCTAATTATATATAAGCCCTCGCCAGAAACCATGAGAATTTTCACCTCTTAGCGGATACATACACAGAACATGTCGATTATGTTATAATAAATATGTCAGATTATTGGCCAATCGCGTGCTAACGCACGAGGAAAGTCCGGGCAGCTTAGGGAACGGCAGTTGCTAACAGCAACCGAGGGCAACCTTAGGGAAAGTGCCACAGAAACGAAACTACCCATTAGGGTAAAGGTGAAAAGAGTGGGGTAAGAGCCCACAGTTCATCCAGGTGACTGGATGAAGAGGTAAACCCTGTCCGCTGCAAGGAGATGGATCCTTCGAGCCTTAAAGCTCAAAGTGTCCCGCTGAGGTTTCATCACAAAAACCGCTCGATTCCACCGGCAACGGTGCAACTAGATAGATGATTGGCAGTCCGCCTTTTAGGCGGATGCACAGAACCCGGCTTATAGATAATCTGACACTTAAAAAGCCCCATTCGGGGCTTTTTAAGTTGCTTCTGCTAATTCAGAATTAGGTATGCGAACTAAAGCTATTTCTTGGCTGCTTTTACAACTGCTGTAAAAGCCTTCGGCTCGTTGACGGCCAGTTCAGCAAGTATCTTTCGATCTAAAGTAATATTGGCCTTTTTAAGTCCGGCAATAAGCTTGGAATAAGTTGTGCCATTTAAGCGGGCGGCCGCATTAATACGGGCATTCCAAAGCTGTCTGAAGGTGCGCTTTCTTTCGCGGCGGTCACGAGTAGCGTTTTCCAGTGCCTTGGTAACAGCTTGCTTACCACGCTTGATGCTAGAGCGATTAGATCGTGTATAGCCTTTGGTGGCTTTACGGATCTTTTGATGGCGCTTATGCGCTGTGACGCCTCTTTTAACACGCACGGCTTAGACTCCAAGCTTTCGTCTGACAGATTTAGCGGATTTTCCACTCAACGCAGATGGCTTGGCCATGCGGCGTTTACGAGAGGCACTCTTTTTCTGCAGAAAGTGACTTTGGTTTACGTGTCCATGCATTAATTTGCCACGTTTGGTGACTTTGATGCGGTCTTTGGCTCCGCTATGCGTCTTTAGCTTTGGCATTAGTTCTCCTTATAACAAAATGTAGTTGTCGCCCTAGCATCTGTGGTTGTGAATCAACGGCTATGGTGCCGCCGAACATTTCGATTACCCGTTCTGCCAGTTTGAATCCCAAATCACGGTGTGCCATTTCGCGGCCGCGGTACACAATTGTCATTTTGACTTTATGGCCGTGGTCGAGAAATTCATTAACCTTTCGTAGCTTAACCTCAAGGTCATGGTCGCCGATTTTCAGACCGAAGCGCATCTGCTTCATGTCCGGACTTTTGGCATTGCGCTTACTCTTTTGGAGCTGCTTGGTGCGCTGGTAGTTGTACTTGCCCCAGTCAACAATTTTGGCAACCGGCGGGTTAGCTTCCGGAGAGATCTCAACTAGATCCAATCCAGCTTGATCAGCGGCGGCTAGAGCTTCTGCACGGGATAAAACCCCGAGCTGTCGGCCATCGTCACCAATCACCCGCAAGGTCGAAGCCCGAATGGCTTCATTCAGGCGAACCGGTTTAGCGATACAACTATCTCCTTAAAACTTGTTAAGTTACAGGCCATTCTAACAGATGAACCTAAAGAGTTCAAGCTGACTTGAAGACTATTTCATGTCCACTACGGGTTTTCTGGTGGGCGAAGTGTGCTATCAGAATTGTAGCGCGGGTTTTGCCAAAGTTCACCGGCGTCCCCTTCGATGCGTATAACGTCATATTGGCTGGCAGGTATTCTATTTTTTGCTTCATGGCTAGGAATAATTCCACTGAGCCCGACATGGCTGGCTGCAGTGTAAAAATGGATGGTAGGACCTTCGTTATCGCACACAAAGACGCCGTCAGGTATCCTCATATTATAAAACCTCACCCCTTCATCTGATTCAGCTACTTCATCAAAGCAAGGACTCATCAAAGAAGCTTGGGGTTCGGGGAACCTGCTTTCATAGTGTGCTTTAACATATTGTCTTACTAGGGCAGTTAAGCCCTTGGTAATACTTCGGGTATCGTTGTGTAATCCAGCTTCGCGCTCTGTTCTAAATTTTTCAATTGCTACCGTCTCTTCTTCAGCTGCGATTTGACTCAAAACCTCGGGGGAAAGTCGTCCAGCGCTCACGTGCAGTCTTAAATCATGGATTCTTGTCCAAAAAACGCTTTCACCATGTCTAACTGCAAGACTAGTAGTTCTTTCAGCGACCATATCACCACCTTCGGGCTTCTCCATTCCTGCCATACAGACGTTTATACGCCGTTACTGAGCTTTTGCAAGCACTAGAATTTTACGACTGGGCGGCGGTATTGGAGGGCTTCCGCTACATGAGCAGTTTCAATAGTTTCAGAGTCGCCTAGATCGGCAATTGTACGCGCCACTTTAATGGTTCGCATATAGTTACGAGCTGAAAGTTGCAACTGGTCTGCGGCCTGATTCAGTAATTGTTGCGAAGCCATGCTTAGACCACTGCGCTTAATTTCCTGATTGGTAAGTGCGCTATTGGTCTTAACGCCACCTAGACGACTAGCTTGTCTCTGCCGAGCCTTAACAACCCGCTCAGCAATCTTTGCGCTCAGCTCTTCGGTGTTTTTTTCGCTTAGGAGTTTTTCGTGCGCTACCTCGTCGACGTCTACGTACATATCTATACGATCCAGTATGGGGCCGGATAGGCGCCTTTGGTATTTAACAATTTGAGCCGGCAAGCATTGGCAGGGTTTAGAGGTGCCATAGTAGCCGCAAGGGCAGGGGTTGGCCGTAGCGATCAGAATAAAATCGGCTGGGTAGGTGGTGCTTTCGCGCGCTCTCGATACGCGGATGACCCGGTCTTCCAGTGGTTGGCGCAGCGCTTCCAGGCTGGATCGGCTGAATTCTGGTAGCTCGTCGAAGAAAAGCACGCCACGGTGGCTCAGGCTAATCTCGCCGGGCTTTGGCCTCTGTCCGCCGCCAATTATGGCAATATCGCTGGCGCTATGGTGAGGAGATCTGAATGGCCGCTCAGTAATGATGGTTTCATATTGCGGCGATGTCAGACTATGCAGATGAGTTACCTCCAAAATCTCCTCGTGCTTCAGAGGAGGTAAAATGCTTGGCATTGCTTTGGCTAACATGCTTTTACCGGTGCCGGGTGGTCCGTTCAGCAAGACATTGTGTGCGCCGGCAGCAGCAATTTCCAGTGCTCGTTTGGCTCTGGCTTGGCCGACCACATCCCCGAAATCATTCCCAGAACTACGCTGATGATGACGTATATTGAGTCTTCCTTGCTTGGTCTTTACAGGTGTTATTGGCGTTGTCTGGGTTATGTCCAGGTAAAACTCCCGGAGGTTGTTTACTGGAACCAGACTAAGATTGGGCACCAACATGGCTTGTGGCAAATTGATCGCTGGGATATAGAAGTTGTGGTGACCTTGTTCGCGAGCGCTCAGCAGCTTGCCAATTAACCCTCTAACTGGCCGGATAGTACCATCTAACCCCAGTTCGCCAATTACCACGATAGCTTCGGGCAACTGCGATTGGCCACTTTCGTTGAGTATTGCGGCGGCTAGGGCTAAATCGAAGGAAGCACCCTCTTTAGGCAAGTCAGCCGGAGCTAGGTTCAGGGTAATTCGTTTGCGGGGAAGTTCCAGCTTAACAGAGGCAAATGCGCTGCGTAGTCTTTCTTTCGCCTCATCTACGGCTTTGTTAGCCAGACCGACGATAATGATATTGGGCAACCCGTTGCTGATATGACACTCTATGTCAGCAATCACTGCGGACAGGCCAGTATCTATAATGCCGTGGACCTTAGTACCCATTTACAGACATTTTCCTATAGACCAAAATTTCTTGCTAGTAATGCTTAATAAAAAGGGCATCAACACCACGAAAAAGCAAAAACCCGCCTTTGAGAGCGGGTTTTTGCTTACGTTGGGTTGAGTTTTTTTATTGAACTGTTTGGATTTTGGTTTGGTTGGTTTTTCATGGAACAACGGCTTGCGAGAAGCCGTTGTTACAGATGTCTTTTT
>CAZILM010000002.1:0-6314 GCA_964540115.1 uncultured Candidatus Saccharibacteria bacterium
CTTGAGGTGGCTGTGCCGCAAGGCGTGGAGGTTCAAGTCCTCTCTCGCGCACCAAGTACTGGTATATGGGCGCTTAGCTCAGTTGGCTAGAGCACCTCGTTTACACCGAGGGGGTCATAGGTTCGAGTCCTATAGCGCCCACCATGAAAAACGACTTGTCGTTTGACAGGTCGTTTTTCTTTTTGCAATTAGCTTTTCCACTTTAAAACTCAAGGAACTTAGTGTTTATGATGTTGTTCGCGGTAGCGCTCGGCAAAAGATGTGATGCCTACAAATGCTACGGTCGCCCAGATAATATTCAGCACCACACTAATGTAGGCATGCAAGTGTAACTGATAAGTAATCAGAAAAAGAGCTCCGGCTAAGTTATCCAGCTCATACCAGAAGGATTTATTTTTCCATTTACCGATACTAATTCTATAGAACCCAAACAAGAGGCAGCTGGCACCAATAAAACCAACAATGTTATAGAAAAGGTCGCTCATAACAAGCTAACTCCGCGGCAGATGATCATAGCTCGTGCCCAAGGAGTATTCATTACGTAGTAGCGGCTTTATGTCATCCAGCGTCACATTTATTTTTACGCCAGGATTTAAAATACCGTGCGGGTCAAAAATATGTTTGACCTTACGGAATAATTCGTAGGTCTCAGCGCCATATAGCTCCGGCAGATAGGGCCCACGCAGGCGGCCATCGCTATGCTCACCACTAGTACTACCGCCAAGACTTATAACGAATTTGTAATAATCATCCATCAAGCGAAAGACTTTTTGGCGATCGCCAATTTGATTAAGATCCAAAAACGGCTGCACATGCAAATTGGCATCGCCAGCATGCCCCCAAAGTGCTGCCTGCAAATGATGCTTACTGAATAAATCATATATACCGTCTGTGTATTCAGCATATTTATCCACCGGCACGATTCCGTCCTCGATAATTGGCAGTGCTTTAGCATTGGCTTCCGTATGAGTAATAATAGAGGCAGCCATATGGCGCACTTTCCACAACTGATCTTTTCGCTGTTCTTCGGTTTCGATTTGGTGAGCCACACTATATTGCTCAAGTATTTTGACGGCTTTTTTGACTAAGCGTTTCTGCTGACGCTCGCCGTTATCAAATTCAATAAGCATAACCAGTTTATGAAATGGTTTGTCGATAGCCCCTTTTAACAGATTCGGGTTTGTTTGATCAACAAATTGCAGCAGTTTCTCGTCCACCATTTCCATGGCGCTCGGTAAATCTGACATAGCCCGCATTTCGCCAATGACTTCTTCGGCAACTTGAACGTGATCAAAAAAGGCGGCAATCAAAGTAGTGTTAGGGTTGTAAGGTTCGGTCTTCAAAGTTGCTTCGGCTACTATGCCAAGCGTGCCTTGTGAGCCTACTATCAGCGGTGTAAGGTCAAATGAACCATCTTTGCGCTTGATATCCCACAGATCATAGCCGGCGGCATTCTTTGTAACAGCGCCTAGCGGCTTGTTACGCAAAAGTTCTTCGTTTTCTTCAAACAACTTATCAAGTGATCGATAAATTTCACCTTCGAACGTAGCCAGTCCTAACTTCTTGCCCATCTCCTTTTTATTAACCCGCCCGGTTTCAATAACTTCGCCGTTAGCCAATACAACTCTGAGCGACTTAACATAATCGCGTGTGCTGCCGTATTTAATTGCTTTCTCGCCACCGCAATTGTTGCCTATCGCTCCGCCAACAGTGCTATATTCCAGTGAGGCCGGAAAAGGTGGCAAGAAACGGCCATGGGTATGCAGAGTTTGTTGGAGTTTACCGTACTGTATGCCGGGCTCAATCGCAACCACGCCGGTTTTACTGTCCAGCTCCAGAATACGGTTTAAATGAGCTGGAAAAACCATTACGATACCCTGTCCGATTGCTGCACCACTCTGGTTACTGCCTAAGCCACGTGCCGTTATAGGAATCACTCGGCCACGTTCTGCCAACTGCCAGCTAAAGCGGGCGGTTTTACGAATATCATTTTCATTGCGTGGATAAACAATCAAAGATGGCGTCACGCCAAACACACTACCATCGGTTGAGAAGTATCTACGCGCATCTGGAGAAGTTAGAACCTCGCCAACTAAGTGTTCTTGCAAATAATGCGCGACCTTACTCATTAATAATTTGACCCTCTGAGCGTTATTACTTCAGTTAAATATAGCACGGTCTTGAGCCCTACCGCGAGAGTGCAACTGAATTTTTTATCCGCTTACTCTTCTAGCGATATCATGATTACCCATCGCGAGAGGATTCGCGATGGGTGAAGGAAGAACAATACAAGACCCCGCTAAATTTGCTCCACTAGTTTGAGCAAATTTCAAGCGGGGTCGTTATTATTTCTGACGTGGTGCGGATGAGAGGACTTGAACCTCCACGAGCTTGCGCTCACTAACTCCTGAAGCTAGCGCGTCTACCAATTCCGCCACATCCGCTTAGGAACAGGGGTATATTTTAACTTAGTTGCCCACATTAAGAAAGTCACGAGCTATGTGCTTGAGCTACAGATACAATTTCTCTGTGAAGGGCGGACTGAGCCGTATGGGTAATACGGTGAAGGAGCACTGGAACAGAAAATTGGATATGGAGGCAAGAAGCCAACAGTACTTCTGGCTCAGCCAGAAGGCAGGTTGGCTGACACATAGCTCGTGGTTATTTATATATCTTGGCTTGTTTTATCATCCAGTTTTGTACATCGGCGTAGCGGCCAATATCTGAATTCATAACAACCGGATTAAAGTTAAACAGCTGCCCGTGCGTAAGATACAAAAAACGGGGCTGATATAGCGCCAAAGCCGGTGCATCGGTGCGCCAAGCTTCTAGGAAAGGCTTATATTTAATGGCTCTGATTGCATTGTCGGTCCTAGTACGGCCGGCTTCCAGACTTTTATCACCTGTAGTCGAACGATATTCTGAAAAATTCAAGCGGTTAGCAGCTCGTAAATCTGCTTGTGAACTGTGCCAAAAAGCATATACATCAGGGTCAGATCCAAGCGCTATGCCATAAAGTAGAGCGTCATAGCTGTGTGAGGTCAACACAGCCTGCATGTCAGTGGCCGGTTCAAGAAATACCTGCAAATCAACTCCTATGGCTTGCCATTGTTTCTGCAGAACTTTTGTTACATAGGTGTACTCGCCGGTATTTTGAGAGTAAAGCTTGAAGCTGAGCGTTTGATTGCCCTTTTTTCGCAATCCATCACTTCCCTTTTGCCAGCCGGCCTCGTCCAGCAAGCGGTTAGCTTCTGCGGTGCTGTACTGGGACTCGCGCAGTGCCTTGTCAAAACCAATCTGACTGGCTAGAAGCGGCTCTTGAAGCCCGATAACCGGATAGCCAAGATTACTAATGATTTCGCTCACGTTGGCTGCCCGCACAAGCGCCTGCCGGACTTTTACATCCTGCAGTATTTCATGAGAAGTCTTAAAGAATACAAAAACACCGCTGGTGAGCGGGATATTGTAGTCATGCACATCACTATCGTTTTTAACTTTATCCGGTATTGAGTTAAGACCGGCTACGCCGTTTAACTCCTGCCGGCTGAAACTCTTGATTAGACGATCTTCATCGTGAAAAGAACGAATAATAAATCCTCCCAGTTTTGGTGCACCGCCATGATAATTGGCGTTAGGCAGTAGTGCAATGCGCTCTTCTCTGGTTTCAGGGGTTGTGCCGATAACTTCAATGTTCTGCCACATAAAAGGCCCGGAGCCAATCGGACGGACGCTATTAAATGGCACCGAGCGGAGTTGCTGCATTGGTATGCCGTCGAGTAGATGCTGCGGCACAATACCATTGGTCATACTCTGCGAAAAAGCGCTTAGGGCATTAGGAAGTTCGAAGGTCACCGTCAGTGGATCAACAGCTGTTATTTTTATACCCGCCCAACTGCTGGCTAACGGTGACTGAGCATCGGGATTTTGAATTACGTGGTAAGTAAAGGCGACGTCCGCGCTTGATAATGGTTGGCCGTCGTGCCAAGTTAAACCTTTCTTTAAGTGAACGGTGTAGAGTTTCCCGCTGTCATCAACATCGAACTTTTCAGCAAGATCGCCGACCAATTGATTCTGGTTGTTAAACGTAAACAAACCGGCAAAAACCAAATGGGCAACTGCAGCGTCAACTGCACCGGTGGCATAAAGCGGGTTAGCATTCGTAAATGAACCTAGGATGCCTTCTGTATATATACCGCCCGGAGCCGGCACACTTTTTTGATAATAAGCACTCAAGTTTCTGGTTTGGACAACAAGACCACCGATAAGCAGTACAAGGAGAAGAATCCAGGCCATTATGAAGCGTCGCACTTCCCAAAGTCGACTCAACCGCCTGAAAAAGTGTCGCTCCAAGTGGTCTTCAGCCTGCTGGCTGATATCCTCTACCTGGCGACGACTACGACGGTAGCGGCGGCGCCAGCGCAACTTGGTCGTTCTATCGATCATTTGAAATGGTCGCCACCTTAAGTTTTTTCACTGCCAAAGGTTAAGAGATAATCCCTAGGATAATCGAGAGTGAGAATATAACTACTAGAATGATTGTAATTTGATGCAGGGTTTTGTCCGACCCGCGTCGTACGGTATTAACTTCACCCCCACCACCAAGACCAGCGCCAAGCGAGGCCCCGCGCGTTTGCAGCAAAATCAATATGGTAAGTAAGATAGTTGAAACGATGGTGACATAATTCATTAAACTCATTATTCCTCCAATACGGTTGTCACTAGATAGTTTACTAAGCCAATGCATATTCCGGCAAGCATTGCCGCGCCAAAGTTCCGCACGTATAGCTCCGGATACAGCTTACTAACCAGCAAAACCATCAGGCCATTTATGACTATCATAAACAGTCCGAGACTGAATAATATAGCGGGCAATGATAATATCACGATAAGGGGTTTAATGATAGTATTGACGATTGCCAGAATCAGGCTCGCCACAACTATAACAATCAGGCGGCTATCATAGGTAATTCGACCCTCAAGTAAACCGGCCGCAATCCATAGACCCAAGCCACAAACAAACCAACGGATTAAAAACCGGGTGGAGGGACGATTCATCCCGCTTATTCTATCATATCTGTTAATCCTGCTTGAGCAGGCGCGGTAATTTATCGCTCAAAACTTTAAGGCCATCGCCGGTTATAAGCACGTCGTCTTCGATCCGAACGCCTATGCCTTCTTCAGGAATATAAATACCAGGCTCGATAGTTAACACCATATCTGGTTCAATTGGTCTATCAAAATCAGTTATATCGTGCGTATCCAAACCTAAGTGGTGTGAGATCATCATCGGGTTGTAGTGACGGATGGCGTCATGGTCGAGGGATTTAATTAAGCCTAGTTCCCGCATTTTCTCGCCTTGATACGTTTCCATGATATTTTCATATTCTTTAATAGTGACCCCGGGTTTGAGTTGTGTCATGGCGAAAGCCTGGACATCCAGCATAGCGTCGTAAACTTGCTGTTGCCGTTTTGTGGGCTGAGCTAGGCTGTAAGTACGGGAAATATCTGATGAATAGTGCTGAAAGTCAGTTCCAACATCTATAAGCAACAGTCCCTTGCGATCAAGCGGGTCATTATTTGCCTGGTAGTGAACAGTGCAACTGTTTTTCCCACTCGCCACAATCGGTCCGAAAGCATGGCCGAATGCTCCGCGTTTGCGAAAACCAGACGTAATAGCGGCCTCAATTTCATATTCATGGTCATATTTATCAAAGCCGCGCCGCAAAACAGATTTGAGCGTTACAACTGTAATATCTATAGCTTGTTGGATTACCTGAACCTCAACTTCCTGTTTAGTCATACGCATTAAGGCCAAATGCTGACGTAAATCGAGCGGTTCTATTGTGGGACTTATATCTTTAATTTTGTCCAGCAAACTGGCACGCGCCGGATTAGTATAAAAACCGTAGTGTTCTATGTAGGGCGGCGGCGGCGCTAACATGGCAACGTGTTTAACGCGCTTAAGCTTACTGGAGAGCTGCTTCCAACCTTCTTTGGCCGGCAGAATAGTCACAATACCGGATATAGTACTCAAGTGTTTAGTGTTAAATCCGCCGTCAATAATATCCATTACCGGGTCGCGCTCCGGCAAAATGAGATATTCCTTCTGTTTATCCAGCACAAGGATGACATCCGGCTCTTCTATGCCTGTCAAATACCAAAAACTACTATCCTGCCGAAACGGCATATTCAAGGTACCGCTGCTCTGCAGTAAACCGTTGGCTGTTAGTACAATTGGCGCAGTGCCGCTAAACAGCTTTCGCAGCTTTTGACGGTTGGCAGCAAAGAATTCCTCTCCGAATAAGGAGTCCATA
>CAZILM010000002.1:6414-15577 GCA_964540115.1 uncultured Candidatus Saccharibacteria bacterium
TCGCAGCTTTTGACGGTTGGCAGCAAAGAATTCCTCTCCGAATAAGGAGTCCATACGCTTCAGTATACAAGACTTACACACTTGGATGCAGTACAAGGAAGCAACGAGAACTGAGCGAGTCGTACAAATAGTACGTTGAGCGAGGCTCGCAGGCAGCTGACGACGTAATGCGCCAAGAGCACGGCCTTGTTCCAGCTATGCTGGAAGCAGGCTGGGCGATGTGCAAGTCTTGGTATAGCTCAGCTAGGTTGTTTTAGGTAAGAGAGCCTTTATTTTAGTCAGAACTTCGTGGGCTGGGGTTTGGCCTTTAATCGTAAAGTCATTTGCACCCAGCTTAAGGGCTCTATCAATTTCTGCTTTATCATTTAGAATCGAATAAACCACTACCGGCGTATTACTAAGATCGGGTATGGCACGAATTTTCGCCAGCACATCAAAACCGCTGACTTTTGGCATCACGAGATCCAGCAGAATCAGATCCGGATGCTGGTTTTCCAGCATAGCCAGAGCTTCTTCACCGTCTTCAGCTTCAATGACCGTGTAGCCATCGAGGCGCAAAATATCGCGATATATTTGCCGAAACGGCAATTCATCTTCAATCAGCAGAATAGTTTGCCCTTTTGGTTTGGTTTGATCGGTCATTATTTCGCTCCTTCCAATTGTATTCTAATTGCGATTGTTGTCCCTTTGCTTGACGTTTCAGTCAGGGAAATACTACCGCCTTGTAGTATGACTAACTGTTTTGCCAAATACAAACCAAGGCCAGTGCCGCCTTCCGCCGTCGGCGCAGCCGCTAGCACCTCGTCTTTACTGAACAGCGCCACAATAGCATCCCTATCAACGCCGGTGCCGTGATCAGTAATAGAAATAACTGCCTGGTTAGCCTCTTTATGCGTATTTATATCAATGCTGCCTTCTTTGCTGAAACGAATCGCGTTGGCAACTACGTTTCCGATACTCTCAACTAACTTATTATGGTCGGCAATAACTCTTAGATCACCATCTTTTTCATTAATTTTAAGCTCAAGACCCTTCCAGCTCATACGGCCGCTATAAATTTTTTCGACTTTTTTAACTATTCTGGAAAGTGAAGTCGGTTTATTGTTGACGGCTGAGCCGCCTTTTTCTAGAACGGTTATATCAAGGAGGTCTGTCAGCAGCTGAGCGCAGCGCTCGGCAATTGTGTACATACGTTTTACATATTCTTCCTGCTCATCACTTAACTTACCGACCACCCCACTTTGCATATTCTCAAGATATCCCTGAATTTCAACAATTGGCGTTTTAAGCTGATGCGATGCCAAAGCCACGAAATTATTACGCAACTGCTGCATATTTTGTTGGGTCGAAGCATCTTGAAAGACCGTTGTAGCACCAATAACCCGATTTCGTAACACAATCGGCGCGACGTAAGCAGTAAATGGGAAGGTGGTGCCGTTTTTGCGACGATAATAATAGTCGGTGACACGTTGCGGACTCTGGTGAACTGGTTCCGATGCTTTCAATATGGCGTGCAAAGGACGCTGCTCTGGCGCAATCGGCTCACCCTTTTCATCCAAAATGGGTAGAGTATCATCAATTGCTTTACCTAGTACTTCGTCTTTTTGCCAGCCTGTTACTTCTTCGAAACTGTCATTTATAGCAGTTATTTTCCCTTTTAAATCGACTGCAACGAGCGCATTACCCATGGTTGCCAGAATAGCTTCGGTTTTAGCTTTTTCAGCACTGACGGTATGCATCTCCTCTTCGATTTGTTCTTTACGACGCGCCAGACGGCCAACGTAGTCCACAATCATAGACAAGACGAGTAGCACTCCGCTATAGAAAAAAACGGAACGCCAGTAATACGTTGTGTCGGTATGTAAATAGAAATCATTAACATTGGGCGGTTGAATTTTGCCAAGATGATCTAGAGTTACGAAAAAAACATAAGAAAAAGCACTGCCGAAACCGGTTAGATAGATACCTAAGCTGCCGAAAAGCGCACCGGACATAATGATTGGGATCGCATAGACGACTGCAGTGCGGCTTTCAATGCCGCCGTTTAGCAATAGTAGCCATGTGGCTAAAATAATATCGAAGAAAATCTGAGAAGCAGCCAATATCTTGTAATAGCCACGGCTTCCGCCCCTGCGGCGCCCGACCAGGTAAAATCCGAAGTTTGCAACTACCGCAATTATGCCAATAGATAGTTGGTCGCGCACAAAGTCACTGTAGCCACCGGAAATCAGTTGAGGAATGATGCCAGCTAAAGCCAGCGGCAACAGATATAACCAGCGCATTCTAGTGTACCAGCGTACTCTGTCTTCAAGTTCTAAGCGTGATGTTAGTTTCGGCACAACTTTAACTGCTATTTAATAACTCCATAGTATAGCGCTTATGCCTGTTTGATGGTAACGGAAAGATTGCACTATTATTTTTCGCGCTTGATAGGTCGCAAATACTGCTTCAGAATAGTCGCTTTTTTAATACCAACCACTTTTTCTATTTCAAAATCGCTGGCCTGTAACAATCCGCGCATACTACCGAATGTTCTGATAAGTTTTTTGCGTGTGGCTGGACCGATTGTAGGCACTTCGTCCAACATACTGGCGGTTTGGCGCTTGGTTTTAAGCACCGAGTGGTAGCTAACCGCAAAACGGTGTGACTCATCGCGAATGCGCTGCAAAAGCTTAACTGCATGAGAATTTTTCGGTAGTAAGATTTTACTAAAATCATCACTACTCATTTCAAAGCCACCAAGTTTCTGTATTGCAGTTGCGTCAAGTTTTGTTCCAGATAGTCCGTGGTGAACAATAATTTCCTCTTCACGCTTGGCCAGTCCCACCATTGGTGTGGTTATGCCTGCGGCATCACGTGCTTTTAGTGCAGCGCTTAACTGCCCCTTGCCACCATCTATTAAAATAAGGTCGGCTTCCCCCCAATCCTTGCGGTTATCTTCGCTTAAACGGCGGCTGAGAGCCTCGTGCATGTGTGCAAAGTCATCATTGCCGGGCAGGCGAAGTTTAAATTTGCGGTAGGCAGCTTTATGCGGAATACCACTAACAAAAACCACCATACTGGCTACATTGTCTGTACCGGACATATGACTAATATCGTACCCCTCAATGCGGCGTGGAATTTTAGCTAGTCCCAGAATTTGGCTGAGTTCAGCTAAACCCTGGTCTTTACTGATATCCATGAATTCACGATCTCCAAAAACAACTTGTTTGCTAAGACTCTTGAGTGCATACAGCTGGTTGCGATAGATCGATGCGGCTTCAAAATCCTGTTTTTTAGCGGCCGATTTCATGTCTTTTTCGATCTGCTGCATTAACCTGACACGCTCGCCTTTGAGATATTGCATGAGCTTTTTGAGGTTAGCCCGATAAGCCTGTAGAGACGTTTTATTTTCCTCCAATCCTGGGCACAAGCCCAGATGATATTGCAGACAGGCGCGTTTTGGAATGGTACCAACATGAGTGGAGTATGGAAAAATACGCCGTAAATACTTCAAAGCTTTTTTTATGCTCAAAGCGCTAAAATACGGCCCAAAGTATTTAGCACCGTCATCCATTGGGCGCCGAGTTAAGCTGAGCGTTGGATGCGGTTCACTGTAGTTAATGCGTATATAAACCAGGCTTTTGTCATCACGTAGCAGAATGTTATAAGGAGGCAAATAACGGCGTACCAGTTCGGCTTCTAAAAATAATGCGTCGAGCTCGGTTTCAACTTCCGTCCAATCCACTTCGGCAATTTCAGCCACAAGTGCATCTGTTTTAGGATCACGAACACGGCTTTTTTGAAAATATTGCTTTACACGATTTCGTAAATTTGCAGCCTTGCCAATATAAATAATTTCGCCTCGCTTATTTTTATGAAAATAAACACCGGGCGTTTTTGGCAACGTCGCCAATTTATCTTCCAAACTCATTGTAGACACGGTTCTATTATATACAGCTGGACTTACGGATTTGGACCCGGATGGGCCACCTGCTCGACAACTTGCTTTAGCAGAGACATTGGGTTGATGTGATTTAGCGGATTTAAAAAGCTTATTTCTAGAACACCATATCTATACTGCGCTAGAGTCGCTATAGCTACTGCAACCGGTAATAAACTAGTTTCATTACCATGATTATCGGATTCGCCCGAAGGAACTGAATTAGGAAAGTCTGCCATTTCAGGCTAATTATACACTATTTATCCACTAAAGGCAAGTAGAAGGTTCCCGCTAAGACTACTCTTCTTCGCCGCCCTCTTTTTTGGCATCGTCAGATGGTGCTTCGCCAGCCTCAGCTCCGCCTTCAGCACCTTCTTCACCTTCAGTTTCTTCTGGTTCGGGTTCTTCCTCTTGGACACGCGGTTCTTCAACGGCCGCAATCATTTGTTCAGGATCGTCCTTGATGGTAACCCCTTCAGGCACAGACAAATCAGCCACAGTGACACGGTCGCCAACTTCGGCTAGTCTAGCACCGTCAATAACCAGCTCATCCGGTAGATTTTTTGGAAATGCTTCAACAATAACGTGATCTAACGTCTTAAGAACCATCAAGTTAGCCATTTCAGCTGGTATATCACCGGAGATTACAATAGGCACTTCTGCTTCTACTGTTTCGTTCTGATTGATAGCGTTGAATACAACATGTCGCATCTGGTGCTTCTTAGGATCAAAATCGACATCTTTAATAAGGGCTAGGTGTTCCTCGCCTCCAACTTTTAATGATACCGGTTGGTGTTTACCGGCCTGCTTATAAGCCTTAACTAGATCAAGGTATGGCGCCATCACGTGCATTGATGCCTTGCCGTGATCATGGATAACTGCCGGTACCTGGCCTTCGCGCCGCATGTGCTTGACGGCTTTACCAATAACTTCGCGCTTTTCCAGCGTTATTACAATATCTTCAGACACTATTAATACTCCTGAATTTGTAAAAATTATAGCAGTTATTACTGGTAATTTAAAGGGTAAACGGTTAGTCTTTAATGGTGTTAGACGTACAGCACCTGATTGAAAGTGGCGGTTTGCTGCTTATCACAGCTATAATTTTTGCGGAATCAGGGTTATTATTTGGTTTTTTCCTACCTGGTGACACTTTGCTTTTTAGTGCTGGTTTCTTTGCCTCGCAGGGTAAATTACCTCTAGGCTGGCTGCTTTTTTTGGTTATTGCAGCAGCCGTAGCCGGTTACCACGTCGGTTATCACATTGGTCGTAAATTCGGCCCTAAACTTTTCAGTAAACCAAATGGCGTCATGTTTAGACAAGAGTACTTAGTGAGAAGCGAGACATTTTATAAGAAACATGGCGGGAAAACTATTTTTCTATCCCGTTTTGTACCAGTGGTGCGTACTTTTGCACCAATAGTCGCCGGTATGGGCAATATGGATTTAAAACGTTTTACATTGTTCAATATTCTAGGAGCGGTAGTCTGGGGAGCCGGCGTAACAATCTTGGGCTACGGTCTTGGAAGCCGGATTCCGAATGTAGACCACTATCTACTACCAATAATTCTGGCAGCAATGGTAATAAGTTTTGGCCCAACTCTTTATCACCTCGGAAAAAGTATTATCGAAAAAAGGAATGATTAATTAGGTTCGAAGTAGGTTGCGATATATTTAGAAATGTCTGGTGGCAGATCTACAAAGACATCCGGCATAACTAGAAGCACATCTGGTCTTGAAGTCTTTTTATTGGCAAACAAATGAGCGACCCGTGTACCGACATCTTGATTGTCTAGAGCTTGTTGCTGCACTAGCTCGGTTGTTTCTGTCAACGCGATTTGACTAGCCCTAACTAACAAACGAGTAACTTGTGGGGCATTTGGCGTAATGCCAGCTTGCTCGTCATACCTAATAAGCTGTTGCCATGCTTCTACTACATGGCCCCACACAGGATGCACACCACTGGATGGCTGGGCTTCAACTAAAAAAGCGGCAAGGCCTTCGGCTGCATCTATCGGTACTCTATGCTCGGCTGGTGGCTCAAGTTCCAGCATGTCTTTTTTCTAACATTTTCTTTAAATACTGGCCGGTGTAGGACTTTGCGTTCTTAGCAACTTGTTCCGGGGTTCCCTCCGCAACTATGTCGCCGCCTGCCACACCACCTTCCGGTCCCATATCGATAATATGATCGGCCGATTTAATAACATCTAGATTGTGCTCAATCACAATCATACTGTTGCCGGCATCAACTAGTGCATGGAGTACTTCAAGTAATTTTTTAACATCAGCCATATGTAGGCCAGTCGTCGGTTCATCGAGAATATACAATGTGCGGCCAGTCGCCCGTCTGGAAAGTTCTGTGGCTAATTTGACGCGTTGAGCTTCACCGCCAGATAAAGTAGTAGCTGGTTGTCCAAGGCTTATATAACCCAGGCCGACATCTACCAGGGTCTGCAGTTTACGGGCAATTGATGGGATATTGCCGAAGAATTCTAGAGCTGTTTCGCAGGTCATTTCTAAAGTGTCGCTAATAGTTTTGCCTTTGTAGTGAATTTCCAGTGCTTCGCGGTTATATCGTTTACCTTTACATTCTTCGCAGGGCACATAGACATCCGGCAAAAAGTGCATCTCAATTTTTATGATGCCGTCGCCGGAACAATTTTCGCATCTGCCGCCGCGCACATTGAAGCTAAAGCGTCCCGGATTGTAGCCGCGAATTTTAGCTTCAGGTGTTGAGGCAAAAAGTTCGCGGATTGGCGTAAATAAGCCGGTATAAGTTGCTGGATTACTGCGCGGCGTACGGCCAATCGGTGATTGGTCAATAATTATCGCTTTATCGAGCTGCTTAATTCCTTCAATGTCATCGTGCCGGCCGGGCACTACGTTGGCGCGCATTAGTCGTGCCGAAAGTTCATTGGCCAAAATGTCGTTTATGAGACTCGATTTGCCGGAACCTGACACGCCGCTGACTACAACCAGTTGACCTAATGGGATGGTAACGTCAATGCCACGAAGGTTGTTTTCGCGGGCGCCTTTGATAAGCAGTGACTTGCCATTGCCGGCGCGGCGTTTGGTTGGTATCGGTATCTGCTTAACGCCGCGTAAATATTCACCAGTTATACTGTCTTTATTTTGGGCGACTTCTTCGGGTTTACCAACGGCCACTACCTTGCCGCCATGTATGCCGGCACCCGGACCAATATCTAGCAAGTAATCAGCCGTTCGTATGGTTTCCTCATCGTGTTCTACCACAAGTACAGTATTACCAATGTCTCTCAAGTGCTTAAGGGTACCAATTAAACGCGCGTTATCGCGTTGATGCAGACCAATTGAAGGTTCGTCTAATACATAGAGCACACCCTGCAGACCAGACCCGATTTGGGTAGCCAGTCGAATACGCTGGGCTTCCCCGCCAGAAAGTGTCACCGCACTGCGGGCTAGGTTAAGGTAATTCAGTCCGACATCGCACAAAAACTGCAGCCGGGCTTTGATCTCTTTAAAAATCTGGTTGGCAATCTTCGACTCTTTGTCGTTGAGTTTCATATGATCAAAAAATGCCAGCGCGTCGTCAATTGACAGCTCACAGATATCTATAATTGAAAAGTCGTTTACGGTAACGGCCAGTACTTCCGGCTTTAGACGTTTGCCCTCACAGGCGTGGCAGGGACGCTCCTGCATAAAGCGCTCAATGTCGCGCCGTATAAAATCACTGTCGGTTTCACGGTGACGCCGCTCCAGATTTGGAATAACACCTTCGTAAACAGTTTCAAACGAACGACCAAGTCCTAAACTAACCCGAAATTTCTGACTTCCAGTACCGTATAGAATTTTTTTTAGCTGTTCAGGCTTAAGTTCGCCAGTTGGCACATGCAGACTGAAACCAAAGTGGTCGGCTACAGCCTGTAGCTTTTTGATATACCAGTTGTCAACATTGATGCGGTTATACGGCCGGATAGCACCCTCTGCAATTGTTAGTCGGCCATTGGGGATAACCAGTTCCGGATCGACTTCCAGCCTTGAGCCTAACCCGGTACATACCGGGCAAGCACCATGAGGGCTGTTGAAACTAAAAGTTCGTGGTTCCAGTTCCGGAATAGCCACGTCCGGATGATCAATACAAGCGTACATCAGACTGTAGGAAGTAACTTCACTATTGTCGGCGTTCAGTACGGTTACTTTTCCTTCAGCAATATCCAAAGCTTGTTCAACCGATTGACTGAGACGCCCCTTGCTTTCTTCATTATTAACCAAACGGTCAACCACGATCTCAATGGTATGTTTATAGTTTTTTTCCAGCTCAGGAAATTCGTCTAATGCGTAAACAACGCCATCTACACGCGTTCTGGCAAAGCCGGCACGCTGATACTGTTCCGGTATGTGTTCAAAGGCGCCTTTTTTATCGATAACCACCGGTGCTAAGACCATGAGCTTGGCGTCTTTTGGTAATTTGGCAATCTGATCAACAATGGCCGCCGTCGTCTGACGTGTTACCGGTTTACCACAAATCGGGCAATGCGGTATGCCGATTCGCGCGAATAGTAATCGCAGGTAATCATAAATTTCTGTAACCGTGGCTACTGTGGAGCGCGGGTTACGACTGGTCGATTTCTGATCAATACTAATTGCCGGGCTTAGACCGTCTATCTGATCAACATCGGGTTTTTCCATTAATCCTAAAAATTGACGGGCATAACTACTCAAACTTTCCACATAACGCCGCTGCCCCTCGGCATAAATAGTATCAAAGGCCAGGCTGGATTTGCCTGAGCCGCTTAAACCGGTTATAACGACCAGTTTCTGGCGCGGAATCTCCACATCAATATTTTGAAGGTTGTGTTCTCGCGCCCCTTTGACTACAATTTTTTCGCTCATAAGAGTCGCACCATTATACAGAAAAACAGGGTAAATTTCTAGAGTATATGGATAATTTTGCTGATGAAGTGCAGGGTTACTCCGCCAGTAGCAATGACCAAACCAACCCCCAGCGAGCCGACTAAACTACCAATCAAAAGAAGCAGAACATCTTCCAAAATAAGTGATAGAGCAATAATAACGGCGCCAAGCGCCGGTAAGGTATCCAGTCCGGCAAAAGGTGGCGACACAAACGCGGCAATCGTAAATATCAGAAAGATAACGCCGATAAAACGCAGGCTCATCTGGTGGTTGATTACGCTACCTAGACGCTTCCTGGAAAATCGTTCAAACCAGCGCACCCGGCGAATGATAACTGGTATTGTTTTCT
>CAZILM010000002.1:15677-28718 GCA_964540115.1 uncultured Candidatus Saccharibacteria bacterium
CTGGAAAATCGTTCAAACCAGCGCACCCGGCGAATGATAACTGGTATTGTTTTCTGCTGCATAAAGCTACCGAGCGATTTATGCTGCCAGGTTTTGGGCAACCATATAGTGCGACGACCGATTATTAATTCAACTGAAAGCAGCATAACTATCAGTTCAAAAATGTGTGTTATGCCCCCGGTTGGGATTGGCAAAGCCGGTAGGAACATGAGCAGTAAGATAATAATAGCGAAGCTCTTTTCGGCAAATACTTCTGTAAGATTGCTTAGAGTTTTTGGGCTTTTGCCATTTGCCCACTTTTCAAGTTGATTGCTAAATGGCTCATTCATAGCCCCATATTAGAGCACTTAGTTGAAACGCACTAATACATAAAATGCTAGTGTTTATAATATTCTTGATTTATTTGCAATTTTATGTATAATTCTGATCACAAATAAAGGTGGCGGACATGCTTGAATTCATTGTACTAGGCCGGATACCCGGCAGCCAATTTATCATAACCTATCAGTGGGTATTTGCTTTTGTACTCGCCCTGACATCTATTGTGCTTATAAAAATTGACCTCGGCCTAATTAATAAGCGCCGTCATCCTCGCCAGCTGATACAAGAAGCTATGAATCTGGAGTCGGCACCATTGACTCAGCATACAGGCGCAATTCCTCTAGCAGATATTTTTCGCGAGAAGTTAGGTTTGGTTCGCCGGATAATTGGTCGAGGCGTGTAGCAAAAAGGGCTGCGCGGCTGTTTTCGCCACCGCCGAATAACTTCTCAAAACGATAGGCTTCCCAGTTTTCACGTTCCTCATTTGTTAGATGTTTCGGGAAATTCCGGGCTTTATATAACGGTAGCAACGCTTGCAAACGTGCATCTTGAAGATTTTGTTTAAGTCCGGCAAGTTCTTCCGGTGCGGCATTCTGAACAGTCTGCAAGGCTGAGCGGTCGCGGTTTTCAATAAAACCATCATATAACTGCTCATCCACACTACGGTCTTTTAATAAGAGGGTGGTTTGCTGTTGCTGATCCAAAATATCAAGCGCTTGGCTAACCCTAGTCTTCCAGTCCTTCATGGTACCGAGCAATTTAGCGTGCCTGGCAATGACTATTGGATCGAGCTTGAGTCTTTTTTGGCTGTCCTTATCCAAGACACTTAAAGGAGCTACTGCCGGGCAGCGGTTAAACAGTATTGTTTTAACCGGCAGGTGAATACCTTCTTCATAATATTTGCGCTTCCAGGCTTCAGCTAGCTGCTGGGTGCTCAGTTCGACGAATTGGGACGGATCCTCTCGTAAATCATAGACAAGGGCACCACGGCCATTAGGGTGCTCGGCAATCATAATAACGGCTGTTGTTTTATCGAATTCGCTGGAATACCTTCCGGAAGTGTATACAAATGGCTGGCCGTTTAGAACAAGCTGGGCAATTTTTTGCTTGTCTCTGAGATTCAACAGATATTTAAAAAGTTTCGGCTGTTTTTTGTATATTAAATCTGCTAAGCCAATTGTGGCCATGACGTCATTTAGCGCATCGTGGGCGTGTTGATGATCCAGCTTATTTAGAGAAGTTAGAAGTTCCAAGCGGTTAGTAGCTTTTCCTTCTGCATCGACCGGCCATTTTATGCCTTTTGGCCGTAGCGCTCTGGTCATACGCACCACATCTAATAAATCCCAACGACTTTTGCCGTCTTTGTATTGCCACTCATAAGCATCGTAAAAGTTGCGGTAATTAGTAAAGCGCATAAATTCATCGTCAAAGCGCACGCTATTAAAGCCGACAAATATAGTACCCGGAGTAGCAGCCTGTGCATGGAAAATTTTTAAAAATTCGGCCTCTGAAATACCTTCAGCCATAGTTTGTTGAGGCGTAATTCCGGTTACCAATACCGCACCCGGATCGGGCAAAACATCTTCATCCAATTTAATAAGATAATTAAGCGGTTCGCCAATGGGTTTGAGTTCCATATCTGTTCTTTGCCCGGCGAATTGCATAATGCGGGCTTCGCGTGGATTAAAACCGCTGGTTTCTAGGTCATAAAAGAAGAAACTCTGCTGCATATTTAATAGTCTACTGATTGAGTGTTAATGACTATCTTCTGGCCGGCTTCAATGCCCTGCCGCTCCAGTTCGTGTAATATACCCATTTTGCGCAT
Source organism: uncultured Candidatus Saccharibacteria bacterium (assembly GCA_964540115.1). GTDB lineage: Bacteria > Patescibacteriota > Saccharimonadia > Saccharimonadales > CAYVSP01 > CAZILM01. The sequence continues at coordinate 17,824 of CAZILM010000002.1, forward strand.
AATATCCCGTAAGCGCTGAACTGCTTCTTCGTTACTAAAATCGGTTCGCTTAGCGAAGCGCTCAATTTTTTGACCGGTTATCCTAAAACCAGCTTCGATTTTAATTACTTGCCAGCTATCTCCAGTATCTGCAAGTCTCAACACTGGCAATTTGTCTTTTCCAGTAACCTTCCTGGCAGCTTTTCGTCTTTGCACGGTAACAAGTTTTTGGGCGCAGTAGAGCAGTTCATCGACACCTTCGCCGCTTTGAGCAGAAATTGTCAGTATTACTGTTCCTAATGGCACCAGTTTTTGCAGCTTACTTAGCAAAGTCTTCTTTTCCTTGCTGTTTAGGCCTTCAGTTTTATTCAACACTACAATCTGAGGCCTCTTGGTCAGATCAACTCTGTAGGCTTTGAGTTCAGCTTGGATGGTTTTATAAGCCTTAGTAACCTCTTCGTAAGCATCGATTACATGTACTATAATCGGCGTTCGTTCAACGTGGCGCAAAAACTCGTCACCAAGACCTTTGCCGGCACTAGCTCCTTCAATCAAACCCGGAATATCCGCTAGCAACAGACTGTGTTTATTGTCTATATCGGCAACGCCCAGATTAGGGTGCAGTGTTGTGAATGGATAGTTCGCGATTTCGGGGTGCGCGTTGCTAACGCGTGCTAACAGCGTAGACTTCCCGGCATTAGGCAGTCCTACCAAGCCAACATCCGCAATGATTTTGAGTTCAAAAGTAAAATTAATATGTTCGCCCGGCTCGCCTTTTTCGGCAATTCGGGGCGCCTGGCGTCTGGATGAGGTAAAGTGCGCATTGCCAAAGCCACCGTTGCCACCCTTGGCGATAGTTGATTGCTGCTGGTCTGATGTCATGTCTGCGACTAATTCGCCTTGCGAATCCAGAACTTGAGTACCTACCGGTACATGTAAGACTAAATCAGAGCCGGTTTTACCGTGTTTTTTAGCCTTACCGCCCGGTTGACCACTGTCGGCCTTCAGCAGTTTTTTATAACGAAAAGAGGCTAAAGTATTCTCATTGCGAGTAGCAAGCAAGACCACATCCCCGCCGTTGCCGCCATCGCCACCATCCGGGCCACCTCGAGCAATAAATTTTTCATGGCGAAAAGACAACTTGCCATCGCCACCATTACCGGCTTCAACCGTAACCTCAACCTTGTCAACAAACATAAGGATAGGGTACAGCCTAAAGGGTTAAGGGTAAAGAGCCAGGGGTTTGCACTTAGTACAGTGGCTACGAGCTAGTAAGTTCTGGATGTCTCGTATACACTCGTTCTTCCCATCCATCTCGTTCAAAGGTGATGTCAAATAAGTCATCGTCACCGAAAGAGTTTCGCATAGCGATGTCACTGATTTCATCTCGCAGTCGTTCAGCTTCGGGACTATAAAGCCAGTCATGTTTGCGAAAGGCTTCTAGCTTATAGGTGTTATGTTGTATCGCAAAGACCGGGTCAAAAATATCCATGGACTTATAATATCATAATTAGAACATTTTAGCAATATTCATGCTCTGTCCTAGTAAATGAATTTAAGATTACCCGGTGATGAGTAAAATTTAAAGTCTTTGCGACCCCAGCCACCGGCTGGCGCTGAATCTGTCATTGAAACCTGGCCGTGTGAGTTCATTTCCGATACCCAAAAACTACCGTCTTCGTTGACGGCTTCAACCACTGATACATGATTGCCGGCTTGATTTACGGCGACCGCGCCGACTTGAGGTGATAAACCAGTCGGTAAACCGGCTTTTTGGGCTAGAATATACCAGCTGTAGGCATTGCCCAGATTACTTGGCACTGGTCGCCCAATTTCGGCACGACGATTGGCGGCGTACCAAGTGCACCACCCATAGTCGTAGCCGTTGAAGCCATAGGTAGCCGAAAAGCCAAATGCAAAGTTGGTAACAGAAACCGATGGACGGGCAGCCATTTGTAGCCCATCAGGGATAATTATTTTTTGGCCGACTGGTAAACCACTGACCTCAGCATCGTTGTAAGCCACTATTTGATCTTTGTTACCCTGAAAACGGGTAGCTAAACTATCCGGCGTATCGTTTGCCTGAGCGGTATAAACAATCCCATTTACCCCAGGCAAGACCCAGATTTCTTTGCCGGCCGCTATACTGTCGCTGTTGCCAAGGCTATTTGACCATCGAATGGTATTAGAAGTAACGCCGAACTTGGCAGCGAGCGAAGTGATGGTATCACCCTCTTGAGTTACATATTTCTGAATGTCTTTGCGAGACTTCAAAGCAGTGGCTACGATTTGAGGCTTAGCGATTACGGTGTTATCTGCCGGCGTTATGGCCAGCTGAGCGTTCACAGAGTCAGCCTGGTTGGTAACCGAATTGGATTCATAAAGGTTTGCTAACCTAGCAACGTTCACGGCGATATCGGCTGAAGAAACCTGATCCAAAGGACTGGCGGCAAGGCTGGTTGAATCCGCAGCCAGCGCACTTTGTTGCACGGACTCGCTAGTGGTTGAATTATGCAAAACAAAGACCACAACGACTCCTAACACTAGTAGGTTTACGCACAATAAGCTATAACGAACCAGCCGTTTGTGGGGACGGCTAAAAAACCGCCTTAAAAAGCCGGTAGTTCTTACAGTGTTGAGTTGTGGTCGAGCCTCATTGAGGCTTGATGTGGTGGTACGAATACTTTACTCCATGTCCGCAAATTGATACGGGCAAAATCTTAGTTTGCGAATCTTAATGGGCACAAAACTAAGATAGACTAGAGACTTTGACAACAGAGGTCATTATCTGTTAGTCATGCGTACCATATTAGCAAAATAAGCGCTTTGAATCAACGAAACACAACACTTCTCGACCCCTGTTAAAATGTCAAGTTATATCTGTTACGGCCTATTAATTGCACAGTTTTTTGCAGTATTTTTGAACATTCGCCTGATGCTCCTCTAGGGTATGGGAAAAATAGGTGTTACCATCGTCGCCGCTGACAAAGTACAACCAGTCCGTGGAAGCCGGATGAGCAACTGCTTCCAGACTATTCTGGGAAACATTGCTGATTGGCCCGGGCGGAAGCCCTTTATACAAATGAGTGTTATATGGTGAGTCGTAGGTAACCGACGGTGCTTTATCAGCCAGAATGGACCCGTAGAATGCAGTAACGTCTGATCCTAGCACCATGTCCTGGCGTAGACGTGTCAAAAACACCTGAGCAACTACTGGCCTATCTTCAGGTTTTGATACTTCTTTTTCAATGATGGAAGCTAGGGTAATACCCTGGTATACGTTCAGACCTTGAGCGGCTATGCCATTACGTATCTCCGGTGTTAAGCGCTTCTGCATTTCGTCCAGATACTTCGTTATAAAATCCTGCGGTGTGGTGGCGGCATCTTTTTGAATCGACTCAGGATAGATATAACCCTCTAGGCTGGTACTACCGCTTGGCAAATCCACTAAGGCAGGATGGCCATGGTACAGATCCGGATTAAGTGCTTTATCAACATCAGCAGCCGAAAATCCATTGTTTATAAGTATGCTTCTAACTTCATCAATTCGCCGACCTGGTGGAATTGTAACCAGAGCGGTAGCTACTTTACCTTGAGTCATGATGTATACAACCTCCTGAACATTTTGACTTGGTCTTAGGGCATAGGTGCCGGCTTGCAGTTTATCTCTTGCCTCTTTGCTGCTCACATACCACTGGAAAGCCCAATCACTCTTTATAACACCTTCGTTTTTAAGTGTCGTGGCGATTTTTTTCACAGATGCCCCGTTTGGAATAGTGACTATATGCACAGTTTCAACATTGCTGAGCGGTTTGAGGTTTTCGTGATAAACATGGAATATTGTGAATATAATCAGGGCAATTGCAATCACCAGGCCTAACAAAATCCATATTAATATCATGGGCCACTTATGATTTTTAAATTTTCGCTTGTACTTTGGCATATTCATGAGTGCGGAGTTCGCAAAAAATCTTCCAGTATTAATGTTGCTGCCAGGGCGTCTACCGCAGGTTTATTATATCGCATCTTTCTATCTGCCAGTTCGCGTTCAGCTTGATGGCTTGTAAGGGTTTCATCTTGCCAGTGAATTTTGATAGCCAGTTTTTTCTGAAGTTGCTCAGCCATATCTTGAATGCGCTTAGTCTGGGCGGTCATCTGGCCTTGCATTCCTCGTGGTAAACCGATAACTAACAACTGTGCATCATACTCTTTTATAAGCGCGGCTAGTCTGTTTGCCAGATCTTCATCGTTTGCCAGTGTTGTGAGGGGCTCCGCTAAACGGGCAACTGTGCTGGCACGGGCTACACCTATGCGTTTTTCTCCCAAATCCAAGGCGAGAATATCACTCATACAATCTTATTGGGTCGAAGTGTTGCCGTTTGGTTGCTTGAAAATAACCGTTATCCGGCTGGTTCGTGAAGGTGTGGCCCCTACCCAGAAGGGACTGTAGTCGATTTTGACATCTTTAATGCCAGGGCGTGCCTGAATTATGTTTTGGGTATCGCCGCGTTTCTTGCCTGCTACGGCTTTTTTGATAGCATTGGCATCAAGTTGAGCGCCAGCTTCAGCATTTGTCTGCAAGGCAACTTTTACAACCGTGTCAGATTTCTTCTCGGCAATGGTAGTGGTAGCGTTGCCTATTCCGTTGTTCAGAATCGATTGTTTACTTGCGTCGATATGCTTTTTGATTTCATTCTCGACAATTTTCTTCAGATCATCTTGCTTGACGCCAAGCATAGTGTAACTAACCGTCATATTAACAGTTACACTGCTGGCTTCATCACCGACATTTGGCGCAGTAGTTACAGCCGGCGTTCCAACGCTGAAAGTATCATTTATAGGATATAGTTTATCGGCTTGCATCTGTTTATTCAGTTCAGCCCTGGCAGGGTCATTGTTCCGGTCCAGCATTTTTTGCTTAGCACCATCTACATCTGACTGAGCCACTACTTTGACAACATTGCTGGTACCGCCAGACATAGCAGAACCGCTGCCGCTGACATTACTAAAACCGTTAACTGTGTAGCCTGTTGCAGCAAGGTTGTATTTATCGCCGGCGCTTTGAGCAACAACATTGACAGTTGCGGTCGAAAAGGTCGGATAATCACTATTTTTGCACTGGTTCCCAATTACCACGCTGCTCATATTGGCATCACCTTGGGTGACAAAATTTAAACTGTTGGCGCTTACAATTGTCCCAGCTGGAACGGTAACCTGGGACTTAGTACAATCAGTAAGCTTCATTGATACCTGGCCGGCTGCCTTTGTGCCCTTGTCTTTTTGTCCGGAAGCATCTACCTTTTCGCTATCAGTTTTGGTGAAGGTCTTTTGAGTAGCTGGTAAGATCTGGTTGGCCTCGTCAACATTCTTAGCAGCGGTATCAGCTGTAAAGCTTACACTGGTGCTCAGAGCGGAACTGTCAGTAGTAATCGTCAGTTTGGATTTCGGCAGAATTTTTGTGGCCAGCACCCAAATTATAATCAGTGCTAATATCGCGCCGCCAATTAAGAATAATTTCATCCTGAAACTCTCAAAGTTCGGCACTTTGAGTTTTTTGTTTTTCTTGGATTTAGACTTGCCACCGGCTGGGGGGTCATCAACATCATTATCAACTTCTATAGTCTCTTCACCGTCAGCTGCTGCCGCTAAACCTAGACCAGACAGCACCGCTAGAGATTTTGTTTTATCAACAGGTTTATCTTCTTTTTCTTCAGATTCTTCTGGTTCGTGAACTATTTCTTCCATTCCATCCGGCGTAGCTGGCGGTTCCGGCACGTGCGGTTTGCTTTGTAATGTTTTAGCAACGTATAGGCCGACTGCTCCAGCCATGGGCAATAGGTTATTCTCTGAGGTTATCAATACTACTTGCTTATGCTCGTCGTCAGAGGTGCGCTTGAGCAATTTCATGTTTACAATGCTCTGCAATACGGTTGCCCTTTTTGGCAGAACTAAAGCTACAATTTTTTCTGAACTGCCACGTACTTTATCAATGATGCCGGTTATATCCTCGTCAACATCAATATAAATAGTATCTTTAGCAGTGTCAGCCATTGGTAGCCCCAAGAGAGATAAAATTCAAATAGCAAAAATCAAACTTCAGATAAGATTCAATCAACAAATCATAAAATACACCTACGTTTGGGCGGGATGCTCCTTTGAAATTTGAAATTTGAAATTTGAAATTTTTCATTATACCTTTAGCATTCTATCTATCCGCTCCTTAATAGAACCAGCTGCACCATTACCTGTCTGATGCATTGTGTCCAGGCCAACACGAAGCAGACCCATGGCGGTTATGAATGTATGATCGGTAACTGAACCGGTTTTGTCAACGATACCTATTACTTGTTCGGGTTGTATATGCTGAACGACCGGCTTGCGTGTAAACGGCAGGTCCCGGTACCACTTACCGTCTTCGAGTTGTTCCATTAGCATGTCTAAGCTGGAACCGCCGCCGCAAAGTAGCAACTTATGGGGTAAATTATCGATCTTGCTTTCAAATTCGCCGAGAGCTAAATCGACACCGCTTATCCACACATCCAACGTTTTGTGCAGCGCGGCTTCAATAGCCGGGACTTTGGATTGAGGCAATTTATTAGTACCCAGTGCCAGTTTGGCAGTTTCGGCTTGATCAAATTCCAAACCTAATTCTTTTTCCACCGCTCGTGTATAAGCTCTACCGCCAATACCAAACATTTTGGTGCCTTGAACCCCACCCTCATTTATAACGGCGATATCTGTGGTGCCGCCGCCGACATCCATCAGAATCGCGCTCATGTTGGCATTTGGATCATCACCAATTACAGAACGGGCAACAGCAAACGGTTCCGCGGCAACCGCCAGAAGGTCGAGGTCGAGTTCGTGGGCCGTACGCTCTAAGGCACCAATATGAATCATTGGAGCAAAAGCAGTATAAAGCTGCACCACGACTTCCTTACCCTGAAAACCGACTGGATTGGTCACTTTATAGCCGTCAATTTCAATGCTAACCAACGCGCTATTAACCATACGAATCTCAACTTCTTTGCCGCCTAATTCCCAGGCGAGTTGTTGTTTGGCGCGGGTTGAAGCGCGTTCCTGTACTAGGCTAATAATGCGCTCAACTTCGGCTATATCCAGCGGCTTACTGGTGTTTTTTCGTGTGCAACGCACTGTGGTAGTCGTGCCTTTAACCAGTTCACCGGCAATGCCGATTACTGCTGTTCGCACGCTGACTTCAGCCTGCTGCTCGGCCTCATTAAGGGCTTTATCACAGTTGGCAACTACAGCTGCAATGTCGGAAATGGCACCGGCCTGCATGTCGGTTAAAGCCTGATGAGCTCGACCGACACCTATTATTTCAACACCGCCATCAACCACTTTGCCAATCAGGGCTTTTACAAATTCTGTGCCAATATCCAAAGCCACCACGTACTGGGGCGTACTCTTAGTTTTTGTTTTGGTGCGGGCCAATGCCTGCTTACTGAGGTTCTTAACCTTATCAACTATAGGCATAATCGTAATCAGTATACCATAACAGGGGTAGTTTTATTCTAGAACAGCTTTGATTCTACGAATACCAGCGGCGCTGGATTCTTCCTTAATGATTTTGAAGTGCTTTCTATCTTCGGCCAACTGGGATGTATGCTCAACATGTGGACCGCCGCAGATTTCGAAACTAAATGGCTTGTCGGCACCATCGGCAATCATTTTGTAGACTTTGACCTTATCACCATATCGATCTCCGAACTGACCAAGGGCGCCTAATTTACCGGTGGCTTCTGTGGTTGGATATTCAGCCCATGAAACTTTTAGGTCTCTTTCGATCTGATCGTTTACAATATCTTCTACTTTCTTGATTTCTTCAGGTGTCACTTTTTCCGGATGGCTGAAGTCAAAACGCAGCCGCTCTTCAGTAATGTTAGAGCCGCGCTGCACCACGTGATCGCCCAGAACATCACGAAGCGCCTGGTACATCAAGTGCGTAGCTGTGTGGTATTTCTTGTGTTGCAAAGTCTGGCCGCCAAGTCCGCCCTTAAACGTTCCTTTGGCCGCCGTCTGTGAGCGTTCGCGCTGTTGGGTCATTTGACTATCGAATTCCTTCTGCCAGTTTTCAGCAACTTTTATTTCCTGCTTGAAGGCTTCTTCTACGCTCAGCTCAACCGGAAAACCATAGGTGTCATAGAGCTTAAATATGTCTTCGCCGGCTAGGCCTTTTTGGGCTAATTTGGTCAACTCATGAATTCCTTTTCGAAGAGTCTGGCGAAAGACCTTTTCTTCTCGCACCAATATCTCTACTACCTCTTGGTGCTTGGCACGAACTTCCGGGTAATCGCTTGCATACATATCGGCAATGACAGGAACAATGTTTTCCAGGAAATTCTGCTCTATACCTAGTTCAAAAGCATACCGGATAGCCCTGCGTAGCAACCTACGCATAACATAACCCTGTTCCTTGTTGCTGGGCTTTACGCCATCGACCGCCAGAAAGGTGGCTGCCCGCAAATGATCAGCAATAACGCGCATGGCGTTGGTGTGGCTATCGTAGCTCTTGCCGGATAATTTCTCGAGAGCCTCAACAACCGGCCAAATAAGGCTTATCTTAAACACATCAGGACTATCAATAGCTGCAGCGGCAATACGCTCCAATCCGCCGCCGTAATCGACGTTTTGTTTAGGCAGTTTTTCAATGCCTTTTTTAGTTTTGACATAAGCCATAAACACGCTGTTACCCAACTCAATATAACGGCCACAATCACAGTTTGGGTGACAATTTTGACCAAATTCCGGGTTATGCTCGACCTCTGGATATAAATAGAACATTTCGGTTGTCGGACCGCCGGGTTCGCCCTCAGGCATTTCCGCCGGTGTTCCGGCTCGAGACCACCAGTTCTTCTTATTGTCATAGAAGAAAATCCGGCCACTATGCTCACCTATTCGAGCCCCATCTGCTTCGGAGCCAATGTCCACCTGCTTAGGCTCAACTCCGACTTTTTTAAAGATACTCGTCCAAAGTTCCGCAGACTCTGCGTCTTTGGGCACACCAGCCGCTTCATCACCAATAAAACATGTTACAAAAATCCGGTTTGGGTCTAGTTTAATTTCTTTGGTGAGAAACTCCCAGAACCACGGTATTTGTTCTTTTTTAAAATAGTCCCCAAGGCTCCAATTTCCCAGCATTTCAAAGAAAGTTGTATGACGGTTATCGCCGATTTCTTCGATATCCTGGGCACGCAAGCACGTCTGGCTATCGACAAGCCGTTTACCCTGTGGGTGCTCCTCGCCAAGTAAATAAGGAACCAGCGGCTGCATACCGGAACCGGTAAAAAGAGTGGTGGGGTCATTTTGGGGTACCAAAAGCGCTCTAGGGATAACTTTATGTCCCCGATCTTCAAAGAATTTTAAGTAGGCCTTCCTGATTTCCTGCGCCGTCATCTGTAGAATTGTACCAGAACATTGACAAATGAATGTAGCTTGGGTGTATTATGTTTACAATTGAAATAAGATACTATGGATATTTCACCTTCATCCGATACAAACCGAGCAGTTATTCATTTTGAGGCACGTAATGAAGCTATGATGTTTGCATATGAGGGTTTTAGCGGACTTTCTATCGCAGGACTGAAATTGCGTCTTCAGTTCGTGGCCTCATGTGTAAGACCAGAGTGGCAGATGACAACACAGCTACCTTTTGATGTCTTGCCAAGAGCTGGTGAACGTTGCTTAGAACGATCTAGGCAACGAGAACAAACGACTGATTTAAGAAGAATGGCTCTTGTACTTCTCAGCACCTATCCACCGACAGCCATCTAACGATTTATATTATAATACCGCCGCCAACAACTCGCTGCCCATCGTAGACTGCGGCGGATTGACCAGCAGTTACAGCACGAACCGGCTCAGCCAGCTTAATAAGTAAAGTATCCTTTTGACTCTCTAGCTTTGCACTTATGAGCGGTGCGCGGTAACGTGTGCGAATATTGTAGGTTTTGCTAAAATCAGGATCGTCGTTTATCCAGTGCACGTCGGTCAGTTTGATTTCATCGTGCCACAGTTTTTTATCATCTAAATCGGTGGTCACATAAACTATGTTCTTCTTCATATCTTTGCCAGTGACGTAGTACGGCAAGCCACCGCCGACATCCAGCCCATGGCGCTGACCTATGGTATAGAATATCGCACCATCGTGCTGTCCTATTTCCTTACCATCTTGGTCAACGATTCTACCAGGTTTTGTCTCTACATAATTGCTAATAAAATCACGTATGCCAATGCTGCCGACGAAACAGATTCCCTGGCTGTCTTTTTTCTCAGCCGTAGATAATCCAAGCTTTTTAGCGAGCGCCCGAACTTCCGCCTTCGTCTTAAATTCGCCAATTGGCATTAGTGATTTGTTTAATGCATCTTCCGTTACCCTGTATAGAAAATAGGTCTGGTCCTTTTCTGTGTTCTTAGCAGTCAAAAGTTGACCATTTTTGATTCGCGCATAGTGACCAGTTGCGATCATATCGGCTCCGTCTTTGAGCGCTGTGTTTAGGAACAACTTAAACTTTACTTCTTGGTTGCACATTATGTCAGGATTGGGGGTGCGGCCAGCTTTATATTCATCCAGCATGTAGTCAACTACCAGGTGACGATAGTCCTTCTCGAAGTCATACATTTTAAAATCAATACCAAGCTGAACGGCCACTCGCTTCGCATCCTGATAATCTTCTTTCCAGGGACAATGATGCCCGGGCAGATCCTGGCTCCAGTTTTTCATGTAAACACCAACTACATTAAAGCCCTGCTCTTTCAATAGAGCAGCTGTAACCGAAGAATCAACTCCGCCGGACATACCAACATATACGGTTTTAGGCATAGCAACCTATTTTACCAGATTAGCTACTCTGTTCTTCTTCTAATTTTTTACGTAAGGTAAAGAGCTGGTGCCGCTT
>CAZILM010000002.1:28818-31914 GCA_964540115.1 uncultured Candidatus Saccharibacteria bacterium
GAAACACTAATGGCGTAGGGCGCTGCGCCGCCACTTATAATAATCGGCCAGGTTAGCGTTTCGGTTGGATTGGCACCTCTTTTGGCGTAATTGCTGGTCAGAATCAGCGAGCTGCCGGGAAAGCCGCGGGCATCGTTAAAAGTGATGCTCACAGTATTGGAATCCGGTCCGGCCTGGTCCAGATCGTCATATACTCTGGCAATTAGGTCATTGCGCCCGCTGAAAAGGTCAGTAATTATAGAAAAGCTGCCATTGGTGCATTGAGCCGAGCCGCCAAATACATTGTTCTTAAACAATTTTACTAAAAGGCCGTTCGGGCAAATGCCGGTTACTGTAATCGGGCTAGCGCTAAACACCTGGCCGTTTTTAGGAAAAGTAATTGTTGCACCTTGTTTAGGCGGCGTGCCTGGAACTGTTCCTTCAACTCCGACTGAACCAGATTGGCTCGCTGCGTAGGTATGCGACAACTGGCCTAGCCCGCTAAATAACAAAGTGGCGATTAGAAACAGACAGAGTGGTATGACGCGCAAACGTCGCATGATGAAATGTACTCCTGAAGTAACCTTATATTACTTATGCTTAGGCTGGCAAGAGCAATGCTAGCCCTTCTTACGAAAGCCACGGCGGTGATGGCGCAAACGCCGTACTAGCAGAAAGATACCTAGTGCCAGGAGTATAAGCAAAGCCGCAGCCACGAGCAGCATCCACAACGGAATCACCCAGAAGCTGGTTTTCAGAGTCAGTACATCGCCGCCGTTGCCATATGAAACACTGGCAATAGCCGTGTAGTGACCAAAATTACCGATATTTTTCATGGGATCGTGGAATACACGGGTGCTTTTCGGTAACACATTGCCGCGCGGATCTGTGGCGTTAATTTCGTAACTATACACTTGGTTGCCCTTGCGATCCCGGATTGACACATTGCCGAAGGGTTTTATAAAACTGGTGCCTATGTTTTTTACTTCCAACCGCATGGCATCTGCTGGATGTACAAAGAAATTACTAGGATTCTTATGATATTCAGCGCTGAGTGATACGGCTTCCAATTTTTCAGTAGTTTGGCCTGGCACCTGCACCAAAACAATGTGGCCGACACTGGCCGTCAGCGATACCTGCTTATCGCTGGCATTCTGGTTTCCATTGGCTGGAAAAGCCTTAAAACGCACAACGCCATAATAGCCACCAGCCGGCTGATCCTGCGGAATAGTAAGTTTAATGTCAACTTTTTTAACTTCCCCAACTTCCAGGTTAAGGTCTGGAATGGGAGTTACAAAAGGCTTAATACTAGTAGCGGCTGGTTCTGTTAAATTAGTAAGCAAGTGCGGCGTCCCGCTGTCGTTATCCGCCTCAAAATCAACCAGTTCAGCCTTTGCGATTATTTTACCGCTGGTTATGTTTTTAACGCTCAAGGTAACCACATCGGCTTTACCTTGTTTGATAGTCAGTTCGCTGCGCGTCGGTGATATTTGCAGACCACTGCTGGTTTCTTGTGGTGTTTGAGCAAAATTAATGGCTGGAAATAGTAATAAAAAGGCGCTGAGGCTTAGCGTAAATGTCAAAATTCGTCTCAAACTGTGGTTGTTTTTCCTCATAAGAATTTTAGTCATTGTAGCACAATACGACTACTGCCTAGAAGCTGGTAACAGCGGTGTACGTTAGTGTTGTACTATACACGCCGGGTGCTTGCCCAAAGGGAATGTTGACCATATACGATACAGTAAATCGATTATAGTCAGTTGAATTTCGCGAAGCGGCCAAGGCGTCACCATTGTTAAATTTATATAGATTTGATTGATTGTAATCTGCAGACGGAGATGCTATGCCGGAGCCTTCAGGTTCATGCCCTACATTTGGAACAGTATTGGATCTAAGATTTACCCCGAACTGGCTGGTAGCTGGCGAAGAAACGGTCGGCGCACTGAGAGGATTTATAACATTATTACCGGAAGTCATAGTCGTACCATTAACAAATAGTGTGTAGCCCCCATTGTCATTAGTAGCGGCTGCCATCTGGGTCGATCCGCTACTGGCCTGCGTCGCGCTCAGAGTCCCCATATTTACGCCTGTACCATTAGTAGTCGAGCAATCAACTGCTACCGTAACACCCGTGCAGAGTGCTAAAAAGGGCGGCACAAAAGCATTTACCGCCAAGCTTGGAGCCAGCGTAAAGGCCACCGAACCTTCGTCTATAGACGAACCGGTGGCATCACTGCTAGCGTAAGTGCTGATACGCACAAATACAGTTTTATTAGGAGTAGATGGATTGACTGCATTATTAAAAGTGTACCCCGCCGCGCCCGGAACCACGCTAAGCGAAGGCCGTGAAATAACAATCCGATTGGAGGTAGTATTACTATTCATGCTGAAGCCGGTTTGTCCGAATTGTGAGCCCAGGGTAACGTTTGAAACATCAAGTCCGGCAGGTAGACTGCAAGGCTCTTGAGGTAAAGGGCTGTTGTCGCAATATTCGAAGGCTAATGAACCTACGTTATTCGCACTGGCGAAATCAAAACGAAATTGGTGTGAGGTAACACTATTTGCGAGCGCGGTCGGAACCGTAATTGAACGGTTGGTGAGCTTATCCGCTAGAGCCGTTGGAAATGACAGAAACACACCTATAGTAAGTAGTAGACTTACCAGTATTAAACGCACGCGGTCATTGTGGTTTTGCATATTATTTAAGAGCCTAGGCACTGCTTACTGTCATCTACTATAGCAAGCATAACCGTAGGGCGTCGAAAACTAGAAGGTTGCAACAACTATAAAGTCAGCTTGAGCCTGATAGGCACCAGTCGGTGTTACGGCATTAGGTGTAGCCGCAAATTTTAGAATCATTGCCTCATCGTCAACTGCACCGGTGGAGCTTGCCACCGTATCTACGCTGCCATCTTCGCGCCAGGCATAGCCGGCATTGCTTGGCCCGTTAATCACGTCAGCATCTGTGGGATAAGTATTAGCTCCCGTGCCGTCATATTGGGCATTTCGGGTCAGGTTATATGTTCCTGAGCTATAGGTACACGTATATGCAGTAGTACTGCCACAATTTATAGCAGCAATTGTCATGCCAAAGCTTTCAGTTCCAGCCGTCAAGGC
>CAZILM010000002.1:32014-50599 GCA_964540115.1 uncultured Candidatus Saccharibacteria bacterium
AGGGTTTGGGTAGTCGACGATGCCATAGTACCGGTATCAACTATGCTTCCACCGGTAAACGTATTAGTAGTATAAGTTGTCATTCGCACAAAAAATGTGCAGTTAGGGTTGCTGCTAGCACAGCTGGCGCCACTGGGATTTGTAATAGCATTTATGACTACCGTCTTAGCCCCGGAGGTATTTTCTGATGTGGCGTCTGTTCGATTTAGACAAATAATACTAGCCGAAGTGCCGTCACAATCGTTCGTATTAGTAGTACTGAGCGCAAAGTTAGTGGCTCCCGTCCAGCCGGTTTGAGATCCATATGTGCGGCTGGCGACCGTTAAGCCGGTCGGTGCAGTACAGGTACTAAGCGCAGTTGTACAAAATTGAAATTTAAGACCCTGAACTTGACCGGCTGTACCGAGTTTAAAGCCAAAGGTATAACTAACACCTGATTGAGAAACAACGGCTGTAGAAATAGTTAGAGATCGAGCGGTAGTTTGAGCCGCACTGGCCTTTCCATAGAAAATAGTACCCATGCTAGCGCCAACTATGACAAACACAGCGAGAAGTACTAGCGCTCTTTTAAATTGTTGAAAATGCTTTTTCATAATGTTTTGTTTTAGGTTGGGATTTGTCCCTATTTATAACAGTTTGTCTCGCTAACTACAAGTTTTTATGGAAGCGTGACAACAGTTATGCACAAGAAAAATACTTCATATTAATAAGTACATACAGCCACGAAGTCTGCTTGCGCCTGGTAAGAACCGGTTGGTGTGACCTGATTAGGTGTTGCCGCAAATTTTAATATAAGTGCTTCATCGTCAACGGAACCAGCCGAAGAAGCAATTTGATCAAATGTTCCACTTTCGTCCCACGCATAACCGGCGTTGGTTGTGCCGACGACTTGATCTGAATCAGTCGGATAAGTGTTACTGCCTGTTCCGTCGTATTGGGCATCACGAATTAGATTATACGTGCCTGAACTATACGTGCAGGTGTACGCCGTGGTGCTACCGCAGTTTACGGCGGCAATTGTCATACCGAAATTTTCGGTGCCGTTTGCAAATGTACCTTGAGTGGTCCCTTTGCTGTCAATACATTGATCGGAGTTGACGTTGCCGGCATTGCATGAGGCACTCAGCACCCGCAAGGCACCCTGATGGTTGGTGCCGGTTTGCTGAATTGCCCGATATTGCACTATGGCACCCGTACTTGCGTTTGTACGAAGCATAGCAACGCCGTTCAAGCTATTACCTCCGACTGAAGCAACCGGCGAGATGTTAACATGCCCAGAATCCAGCGTCCCTAAGCCCACACTAGTTCCGCTAATTGTACTGCAATCGGCGCCGGTTGTTGATGTAGCATTATTTATGCTAGTTGAACCTATACAAAAATCTAAAACTTCTTCTACTGAAGCTGAAATTGTGATGGTGGCCTCTGTTGACGATGCCATGGTGCCGGTATCTACGGTACCGCCCACTGTGAAGTTGCTGGTTGTATAAGTGGTCATGCGTACAAAGAATGTGCAGTTGGGATTGCTACTAACGCAGCTGGCGCCACTGGGATTGGTGATGCCATTAATGACAACTGTTTTAGCTCCAGTCGTGTTTTCGCTGGTTGCGTCTGTGCGATTCAAACATATTATGTAAACCTGGGTACCATCACAGTCATTGGTATTACTAGTGCTCACGGCAAAGTTAGTGGCTCCAGTCCAGCCGGTTTGAGATCCATATGTGCGGCTGGCGACTGTAAGGCCGGTTGGTCCGGAGGTGCAAGTGCCTAAAGCGGAGGTACAAAATTGAAGTTTTATGCCTTGAACTTGGCCGGTTGTGCCAAGCTTAAAGCCGGTGGTGTAACTAACTGATGTTGCGGAGATTATGCCGCTGGATATAGTCAGAGAACGGGAAGTTATCTGAGCTGCATTAGCCTTACCTGAAAACACCGGCGTTAGCAACAAGAGCAGGACAGCACCGGTGCCAATTAAAACTATAAACAAACGGCGCAGTTCAACTGCACCTTTTATAAGACACATCACAAGGGATTTTAATTCTTTATATATGCTCACCTGACCAGGCGCTCCTCAACACATGCTAACGCTTATTGTAGATACACAATCAGAGGCACGCAAGGCCTTCCTTTTAGAGACTTCGGAAAGAATCGACGATAGTTTTAAAAAGTTGTGGACGTGGTGTAAAAGATAAGTCGTGGTATAACAGGAAATAACGTGCCTTGCTACCATCTTGACGTACCAAATCGGCCTGGTAGCTACCGCCCTCAACACCTGTCCCTATGGTCGTGCTCGTGCCATCAACCTGACATTTAAAGCTGACCTTTTTAATAGTAGTCGTGGTCGGATTACGCGAAGATGCCAGATAGGAAGCAGGCACTGAGCTGCGGCAATGATCACTTACATCATCAGTTAAAAAGCGATCCGATTGCAGCTGCACAGGGAGTATATATGTCAGCATCGAATTAATCGGCAAGCTGTTAACGTACACGGTTAAATCACGCTCTACCAGTTTATTTTTTATGGAACGGTAAACAAAAGTATTGCTGTTTGATTCAGCAGGTACGGCTTCCCAGTTTTGATCAGTCTGGAAGCTGAAGTAAGGTGAGTTGAATGTTTTATAGGGCTGGTAGTTAACGGTTTTGTTCTGCGTACTGGTTTGGGGCGCCGAATTATTCCCTCCCCGATTCCACAGCCAGACCCCCGCCAGCACAATGCCGGCTATAAGCATAATCATGACGAGTATGGAAAACCTTATAAAATGCATTCGCCTTTTTAATTTGCGGTGGTAAAAACTCTGGTGAGAAAAGTGTAGCGACATTCAATATTCAATAAGTGGCTACGGCCACCATATCGTGGTTAAAGGTGTAAGTACCGCCAGGGGTAGTGCTATTGATATTGAACACATAGGAAATGGTGTAATCAGTACGTCCGGAACTACTGTTTGATGTGGCAATGGTATCATTTTTGACGTACTTGTAGACATTAGCCGTGTCGTAGCCAGGTGCCGCAAATCCAAAACCAAAGCTTGAATCAGGGTACTGTGATGGATTGGCGCCAAACGTGGCCGGGCTGGTATTCGCCTTCAAATTAATGCCGAATTGTTCGCTACCGGCACTTGAAGCAGTTGGCGAGGTAAGATTGTGCAATGTGTAGGTGCCGTTTCTAGGAGGATCGGCCACCGAAATGACGTTGTAGCCGCTAGCCAGGTAGGCCCGCACATAGAAGCTGGCTGTCGTAGTCGTGGCTGAAGCAGTGGTGAGTGTGCCTATATTCACATTGCTGGCAGTAACGTTGAACTCCAGAAACGGTGCATCGGTGGTGTTGAATCCGGCTTGGACACCAAAATTGGTGCTACCGACTTTGCCTACGCCGGTTTCGCCAGCCGATTGTTTAGAGCAATAGTTAGAGGAACAGGCGTTGAGCTCGCCACCAGTACCAAAGAAAGTCTCGGTAGCGCAATAACTACCTGAACATAAAGTTTGAGCCTTTATGGATGCCGGTATGCCTAAAAAGAGACAAACTACCAACAACACAATAACTTTAATATTTATTTGCCCCATAGAAGTACTAATATTGTGCCCCAATCTCACCGAAACATCAATCTGCTTACGCTGCAAATGAATAATAAATCATCATGCTTGTGGGTTTGGATGCAGCGTGCATATTTCGCTGAGGAGCGCAAACGAACCGTATTTGCATACGTAGAGTGCGCACCGGAAGCGAAAGACGTTGACATGGTCTCTTTTTCGCGGTGCAGCGGGCTAAGCCCGCTGGCAGGCGAAAAAGCCACGATCTCGCGGCGCCAAAAGCAGATTAAAAGCTCCGGCTATGCCGGGCTTTTAATCTGCGGCCCACAAGCATGATAGTATGGTGATAAAACATAAGCATTTATATGGATTCAAACAACGAAGCAAAGTCAGAGTCAGACTCTCTGGAAACCCCAAGTACTTCTGTTGGAGGTGTTACACAAACGGCCGGACTGCAGACAGATGCAACCGAAATGCAAAAGCCGCCGGAAGTTTCAATTGCGTCACCGACCCAACCGGTAAAAGCGCCAAAAAAGCGGTTGTCAAGCCGTGTGAGAGGTTTGACCAGGCGCTTCAACCTCTACTTTATTTTTTTGATAGTGTTATTGATATTATCCGGGGCGCTGGTATTCGTAGGTGCAAAGCATAATCGTAAAGAGGCAGCTACTACCCCTTTAACTACCCAGAATTTAAGTCAGGAGGCGATAGACCAGCTAAAAAATACTCACTCTACTATCGGTGATCCGAAACAAATTCTAAGCGTTGAATCAAATGCCATTTTTGCAGGTACTGTTTTAATCCGCCAGAATTTGGACGTCGCCGGTCAGATAAAAGTCAGTGGTGCTCTTAATTTACCTGGCATTACAGTGGCTGGTACCAGCACACTTGACCAGCTACAAGCCAATAATCTGGTCATTACCGGAACTGCAACTGTTCAAAAAGCTTTGTCTGTTAGCGGTAACGGCACTTTTGGCGGGACGCTTTCAGCGGCCGCTCTGGATATAAATACGCTTAAATTGAACGGTGATTTACAGTTAAACCGACATATCGATGCCGGCGGCGGTACACCCAGTAAAAGCGATGGCAGTGCTATTGGGGGCGGCGGTACCACTTCGGTTAGCGGAAGTGACACAGCCGGTACGGCTACCATCAACACCGGCAGTAGTCCGGCAGCCGGTTGTTTCATAACGGTTAATTTTTCACAAAAATTCAACGGCACTCCACACCTGAGCCTTACACCAATCGGCTCAACAGCAGCTAGTCTTAATTATTATGTAAATCGTTCGGCAACAAATTTTAGTGTTTGCTCACTCAACCCGCCCCCAGCCGGTAGCAGTTTCTCCTTCGACTACATCGCAATCGACTAGAATAATGAGACACCCGGCACAAGCAATTCTCCGGCCCTGACAGTTCCTAGCCCCCGGCCACATGACTAGTGCCAAGGAATAGTCGGGCTCTGGAGGTTCCTGATGCTCCGGCCTGAGTCACACCTGACTAGATGTTGTATAAATCAGGCGTCTTTGAGTGCAAGGTCTAGCTGGTTAGAAAATATACCGGTGGTATATTTTCTTTCAGCGTGTTCTTGCAAGCCTGATTTATACAACGGATAGGTCAAGTGTGGCGAAAGCCGGTCGCTTTTTGGGTTCCGTTTTTGTCGACACAAAAATGGAACAAAGTATTTGGTTCTTTGGAAAAGAACTGTCCTATTTTTTAGACATCTAAAAAGACGATAACTTTGTCAGTCTTCACATGCATAATTGCTTGAGATATCCGGATTTTCTGCTCGCCGCGGACGCCCTGAATAGTGATGTCGGAGGCACCAAGTAGAGTCATAAAGTTATGATGATGTGGCAGAATGTCGAAAGGTCCTGTGGCATTGACTGCGGACACACTATAGGCATCGTCATCAAAATAAGTCTTGAAGGGTGAGTAGACTTTGAGGTGCATTTTCAGCTTTTCTTTAACATCTGCCATACAAAATTCCTAAACTATAATTTCCTCAATGCTTTTAAGCATATCTTCGCGTGTAAAATACTCACCAGGTACGCCGCTAAACTTTTCCATCACGTGTATGTTTTGTGAGAAATTCTGAATGAGCTTCTTGGCTTTAGCGTAGTCTGCCCTATCGGTCGCGCTTAGTTCACTTTCCCCAATAATGGCGATTATATTTTTAAGCGAATCGTATTTCTGTAACAGCGCTTGCACTTGAACGCTTAATAAATAATGCCGTTCGCCAACAATCTCAGGGGTAAGCAATGATGAACTGGTGTGAACTAAGTCAACTGCCGGGC
This sequence comes from uncultured Candidatus Saccharibacteria bacterium, assembly GCA_964540115.1. Classification (GTDB taxonomy): domain Bacteria; phylum Patescibacteriota; class Saccharimonadia; order Saccharimonadales; family CAYVSP01; genus CAZILM01. The sequence goes on from CAZILM010000002.1 coordinate 37,828, forward strand.
GAATACCTTGCTCGGCCACTGTTCTGGATAGCACTATAACTGAGTCTAGTTCGTGCTGGATCATTTGAACTGCTGGATCGCTCAGATCATCGGCTGGTACGTAAATAGTCTGAACTGATGTAATCGAACCATTTTGGTTGGAACTAAGACGGTCCTGCAAAACTTTAATATCAGAAAAAATTGTCGGTTGATAGCCACCCTCGTTAGGAACTCTGTCCAGCAGAGTAGCAAGTTCATTGCGCGCCTGCACGTAACGATACATATTGTCAGCAAAGAACAGAATGTCTTTTTTGGCCTCATCTCTAAAATATTCGGCCGCAGCAGTCGCTGCCAGACCAACCATTGCGCGCTGTGCTGGATTTTCATTCATCTGGCCAAAATACATAACGGTATTTTTGAGAAGATCGTTTTCTTTAAGTGTTTCGTAAAGTTCATGGCCTTCACGGATACGCTCTCCAATACCAGCGAAAAAACTTAAGCCCAGACCTTTAGTTGCGACGTTATTGATAAGCTCCATCGTAAGCACTGTCTTACCAACGCCGGCACCACCAATAATTCCAATTTTTCGACCTTTAACAAAAGGTGTGAAGAAATCAATAACTTTGATACCCGTATCCAATATTTCGGGTTTATTTACTTTAAAGTCTGTTCCTCGCGACGGAATGGTTTGGATGTCACGATGCTTAAGTTCACTGCCGGCCAGAGCCTCTAGGCCATCCAGTGGCTCACCAAGGGCATTAAAAATACGTCCAATCGTTGTCTCTCCTACCGGTATTTCAATCCCTTTGCCGGTATGTTTTACGGCCATACCTTTCTGCAAGCGATAGTCGCTACGAACGTTTAAGCAGACTGCTATACCTTGAGGTTGGAGATGATCTACCAGCAACTTAGTGTCAAAGCCATTGTCTGCACTCAGTAATTCACCGATATATGGAACCTCATCATCAAAACGGACACGTACAACAAGGTCCTTTATGCCGATTATGTAGCCGGGATTCATCTCGTTCCCATTCTTTTAAAACCAGTCACGATTTCGCGCAAACGCTCATCTTTCAAGGCACGCTTGGAGTGGTTATATTCCATATTTACTGCGCGTACTAATTTGCGTGCGGTCTCGTGAGAGTTCGACATAGCACGAAAGCGAGAAGCATATTGCGCCAGTTTAGATTCCAGAATCAATTGACTAAGGGCAATCTGCATCATGGACCGCTCAAGGTGATCAACGACCGCAAACGTGCTCGGTTCAAAAATATAATTCTGTTCACTAATGATATCGTCGGCGGCACCCGCAGTCTTGGCATGCTGCTGAATTGCTTTACCAATCTCGATTTGCTTTACGTCCTGAACCATAAGCGATACATATTGTTGATAGAATACTGTGGTTCGTTTGTATCGCTGGATTTCTTTTATGAGTGGCGCGACATTAATATCGCGATCTTTAACCGGCAGCTTGAAGTATTTTTTAAAACCGACTCCTGCTTGGGCTAGTTGCATAGCACCATGATGACCAATAACAATGATATCTCGAGTGTCTTTGTTGTATTGAGTAAGCATCCAGGAAACCAGCTTCTGGTCGATGTCACCGCTCAAACCGCCCTCGGCCGTAATCACTATTATTAAATCTTTGTCTAAAACCAGTTCATCCGATTGGCCACGCCCAAAGCGAAATAGACTATCAACCCTAAGTTGGGTATAGATATGCCATAGTTCGTCAAAGAATTCGGTGGCCTGTAATACCTGGTTTTTAATTTGATAAATGCGCATACTGGCTAGGCCTTCAAATACGCCGGTAAGCTCGCTAAGAGTTTTCATGGAACGGCGCTCATTTTCGAGCTCATATGGCCGCTTCATTTCTTTAACTCCAGAATGCTTTTAGATTTCAGTTCATCACGAACTTTTTCATAATCCTCGTCTTTTTTAACCTTGGCACCATAATCGTTGGCTTGGGCTTTGAGCGTTCTTAAGTCAAGTGTACTTACTTCCTCGGTGTTTAGAACAATATCCAACATAAGCTGCTGAGCCATTAGTGAGTAAATCTCTTCCGGTCCCTGACTAAGAAGTTCAAATAACTGTTTCCCCGTGTTGAGCGCCCGTTTTGATTCCAGAGCTAATTCCGAACCGAAATGCGAAAATTCTTCCGCTTGCCGGAAATCAGCCAGTAACTTCAAAGTCTGCCCGGACAATTGCTTCTGGCGTTTATTATGTCCGACACCGCCCACGCGGGTCACGCTTTTACCAATATTCAGAGCCGGCCTGATACCATTCCGGAAAATATCAAGGTCTAATATCCATTGCCCGTCAGTGATTGACATTATATTAGTTGGTAGGTATGCCGTAATGTCGCCGCCAACGGCTAATACCACCGGAATACTTGTCAGGCACTTGCCGTTTTTTTTCAACCGCCCGGCTCTTTCTAGTAAACTCGAATGTGCGTAAAAAGCATCGCCCGGGTAAGAATCCCTCCCCGGATTTACGCCGGAAAGCAGTGCAATCTCACGAAGCGCCTGAGCATGACTGGTCATGTCGTCATAAACAATAATTGTGTCCTGGTTGGCTACCTGCCAAAGATATTCGGCAATTGAACAGGCTACATAGGGAGCAAGATAACTCATTATCAGTGATTCAAACATAGTAGATACAACTACAATGGCAGTTTCCATGGCACCATTTGTTTGCAGCCGATCTAGCAGCATATCGATGTCGCTTCGACGCTTAGCAATCAGCACGTAGACTACTATTTGGTCGGTGTTCTTCTGGTTAAGCGAAAGTTGGGTGGTTATAGTAGTCTTACCGGCTTTGCTATCGCCCAATAATGCTAATCGTTGTCCGCGTACAATCGGGAACAGCGAATCAATAACCGTTATACCGCTTTCCAGCTGTGTGTCTAGTAGTTGTCGTTCGTACAGGCTTGGTGCCGCGTTAAAAACAGGCCATGTGGCATCCGCTGCGACCGGTCCTTTACCGTCCAAGGGTTCACCAGTTACTGAGATAACTCTGCCTATTAGATCCTTGCCGACTTTGCAAACAAGCTCCTGGTGCTGGACGACTGCCATCATACCTTCTGTCAACGGAGCAGTACCTAAATGCAAAATTAATACTGAAGATTCATCGATTTGATGCACAAAACCTTTGCTGCCGTCCTCAAACATGACAAGCGCGTGCAGACTTACAGGCTGCAAACCTGAAGCGCGCACAATAAAACGATCTACACTAATAATTTCGCCAACCGGATGACCGGCGGCTACCAGGCGATCGAAATGATGATTGCCAGAACTCACGCGGCGCCTTCTGTTATTTTAGAAATAAGCAACTGCTGCTGGTCTTCAAATTGTTGACGAATACTAAGATCGAAATAGCGGTTAGTCGTTCGTAAAATACAGCCAACACCGAGTGTTGGTTCAAGACCGATTTGTAGTAGCACTAAAGGGTGTATCTCCCGGCGCAACCAAGTAATTAAACCACTAGTGAAACGGGGCGACGGATCGGAGCTAAAACTGAAATGCAGAGTCGGCGCTTCGCTACGAAGTGTTTCAAAAAAAGTCGACAAGCGCACTCTATCTTCTACCTTCATCATATTCAGCTTGTTCTGTTCGGTTATATCGTTAAGTAAACGCGTAGTCGGCGGCAATTTGGCATCACTTTTTTTAGCAGTGGCTGATTTCATAGCCGCGTCCAGACTTTGGAGCTCTCGAATCAAACGACCAATGTCAGGTTTGGTCACAACAGAATTAGGCAAAACCAATCCTTCGGCCTTCTGAGTTTTTTTGGGTGTCCGTTCTGGAGCGTCACGCACCACGTTTTAGATCCTCTAATATTGCTGTCTTATTTTCCTGCAGTTCACTAAGAATATATTCAAGCTGATCATCTAAGCTGATCTGATTGCCGATAGCTGCTAATAGATAATGATTCACAATTTCGGCCATATGTTGTTCGAAACGGCCAATAATGTGGGCTTTTTCCTCTGACACCTCTTTTTGAAGCTGTTCATTCAATATCTGCCGCTGTTGCTCAATCGCAGTCTGGGTTTTCTCAATTGAATCGACCGCCAGTTGTTTGGCATCAGTTATAGATTTTTCATACTTGGCAAATTCTTCTTGCAAAGTTCTAGTAATTTCGCTCTTCATATACTCGTTCAATTGTGAAGTGGTCAAGCGTAAGTCCTGTTGTAAGAACATAGCGTTTTCGCCGATTATTTTTTCAAAGTGCAGTCGCCCACGGTTACGAAGCTCTTCACGAAACTCATCATTAAATATATGTTCGACATCTTTGCTGGCAGCCTGGTCATACTCTTCTTTTTTGGTGTGTTTTCCGTGATCGTGCGTGCGCAGTGTCAACCATACAAAAGCTGCTGTGGCAGCGCCCAGCATTCCGAGTACTGCCACGACTGCCCACAATTCCATAAATTAACCCACCTTAACGCTATACAATTTTTATAACTTCAGTAGTAAATATACCCCAAAAAGTCCGCCGATGAAAATAACTAAACTGGTCATGATGACCTGAAGCAGACTACCCATAATGGAGCGGCGCGAAAGCGGGTTGCGCCCGACCGATACAATACTACTGCGAACGCCCGCATAAAGCAGGCTTCCAGTTATGATGCCACTAATAAGTAGCAGGGCGGCCGCCAGATAAACACGCGCCGGATTAACACTTTTGCCGGCAATTGATGAACTAGCGCTCTGCAAAAAGCCTGGTAAGTTCGCTTTAGCGGAAGTTACTTGTGGATTACGAATAATATTTATATCGGCCAACACCGTGCCAATGGCCACCTGCTTCGATGATTTACCGTCATTAACATTGGCAGTGCTTTCAACATTACTATTGCCATCGAAGCCGCTCACTACCCTACCGAGTACAACAGATTGATCGCTGCGTGCTGTCATACCAATACCGGGTAATGACGAAATACTTATATAGTCGTTTGGTTTTACAGCCCCGTTCTGGTTACTTACGAGTACGCTAAAACGGCCGGTGGTAGCGACAAATACTTTCTGGTCCGGTGCCGACAGAGTAACGGCCGCATCATTCGGATCAACCACTACGCCATGGATACGCTCGTTGGTTTCACTGGTAGCAGCTTGAACTTTGTTGGCATCAGTCGGATTCAGTACAACGATTGTACCGCGGCTTAAGCTGGAATCGGCATTATAACCCTGCACCACCGCCTGAGCCGGACTATGCCCCACGGCACTTATAACTATTAATAGGCCCAATGCTACTAAAGCCATAATCTGGCGCCAGGATATCTGAAACTGAGTTTTTGTCTTAAACATGAGAACCGAGTCTAGTATAACGCGGTTGTAAAAATCACTCAATGGCCGAAGCCAATGCCGAAATAGTACGTCTGATGTCGCTATGGGTAGTTGAGCGGCCCATAGTAAAACGCAGGCTGGCACGGGCTTGCTCTTCATCTAGATCAATAGCTTCTAGAACATGCGAGGCAGTTTCACTGCTGGCGCTACACGCCGAGCCGGCAGCAGCCAGCACACCTTCTGTTTCAAGTTTTATGAGCAATCGCTCGTTATCCTGCCCCGTTATAGTAATGTGGACGTTATTTGGTAGCCGCTGCTTAAGAGAGCCATTAATTCGGGCTCGCGGAATTTTATGTTTAACCTCTTCAATGAAATAATCCTGCAGTTTCTGAAGTCGAACAACTTCCGTATGACGTTTTAACTGGGCCATCTCTAGGGCCTTAGCCATACCAATTATGCCGGCTACATTTTCAGTGCCGCTACGGAGGTTTCTTTCCTGGCCCCCGCCAAGGATGAGAGGCGACAATTCAATACCGGCTTTTACATATAAAATTCCGGACTGTTTTGGACCATATATCTTGCCCCCATTAAGGGTCATAAGATCCACGCCAAGCCGGCTGACGTGTAAGGCCAGATAATTACCGGCCTGGCAGGCGTCCGTGTGGAAGTAAATTGGCAGCATGTTGCCAGACTTTCGTCGCTCTCTTCGTATATCTCCTATTAAACTAGCTACTTGTATAATCGGCTCAACCGTGCCGATCTCGTTGTTGGCATACATAATGCTTACGAGTGCGGTTCGGCCATCAATCTGTTGTTTAAGATTTTTTAGATTAATCAACCCATCGGGTAATACCGGTACGATTTTATGTTTATATGAGCTGGCGGGGTGCAAAACAGCCTCGTGTTCAATAGCACTAACCAGGAGGTTTGCCTTCGGGTACTGACGCATTACCCCGTGTATTGCCAGGTTGTTGGCTTCGGTGCCCCCAGCCGTAAAAATAATTTCGGCCGGTTTGGCTCCCAGTATTTGAGCTATGTTCGACCTGGCAGTTTCGATGTCTTTACGAATTTCTTGAGAAGCTAGATACAGGGCGGATGGATTATAAAACCGCTCCGAAAAATACGGCTGCATGGCTTTTAGTACCTCAGCCGCAATTGGTGTGGCGGCCGCGTGATCCAGATAAATCAACTTACCCATAAAGCTTTTGATGTTCCGAGTTATTAGGCTGTTTGGGTTGCAAAGCTATAAATTTGCGAGCGAACCTGCTGTTGGTACAGCTTAGTGGCGTGGCAGAAGTTAAAAGCTTCCTGCTTAGATAGACGCTGGTAAGGTTTACCGTCCTGAGCTTTCAAAATACCGCTCGGGCGAATATCATAACGGGTTGTCATGGCCTGACGGTTACCCTGGCTATCCAGCCATTCTTCGTGCCAGATCCAGGTATGAGCATCCAGGCAGAAAAACTCACGGCGATGACCTTTTGGTACTTGGCCGAAGAGTTGACCGCCAATTTTTGCTTCATGGCGAATCAGATTATTATAAAGTTCAACCTCACGCTCGGCTTCACGCTGAGCAGTTAATTGGCGAACGGCTTTTTTTAGAATATCTTTAAGCATCAACTACTCCGGATCCAGGCTGAGCCAGTTTGCTCGCAACTTCGCTTAATCGATTAACATCTGGGGATAACGTTGGATCTAGCATAACAGTTTCAGCCACAGTTTCGTTTTGAGCAATAATTTGATTGCCCTCAGTATCAAGTTGTCGCATTTCAGAAGTCCGAATCATGGCTTCAAACTCCTGCATTTCAGTAGTCGCATCTAAAGATTGAATGGCTTCATTCAAATCTGAAACACGTCGAATCGCCCCGTTGGGGATAGGATGTTCACCTCTTTCGAGTTCGTCCTGACGAGCCATGTCACTCCTCTAGTTTAAATAATTGTAACGCATTTTGGGTGGTGGCTAAAGCCAGTTGGCTTAAGTCCTCCTTACGCAGATCCGCTAAAAACTCCGCCGTAACACGCAAGTGTTTAGGCTGGCAGATTTTACCACGAAGAGGAGCAGGAGTCAAGAAGGGCGCATCTGTTTCAAGAAGTAAACGATCCGATGGAACCCTCTTTGCGGCCTCAAGCTGATTCTCATCTTTAGTAAATGTCATGATGCCGTTCAGACCGATGTACAGCCCTCTTGACAAGCTTTCTTCAAGATGTCTTACATTACTAGAAAAACTATGTACAACCCCTCTCAGACCCTCAAAATGGTCAAAAATGGGCCAAAAATCGTCAAAAGCCTCCCTGATATGAAAAATGAGGGGTAAATTGTTATCGTGAGCCAGCTGCAACTGAAACTCCAGCAGACTAATTTGAACTTTTTTGGGTGAATGTTCGTAGAAATAATCAAGCCCGCACTCACCTATGGCCACTACCCTTGGTCGTTTGAGGAGAGTTTTGAAAGCCTTTTGACTGAGTGGGTCATTATGATCTTTAGCTTCGTGAGGATGAATGCCTATACTTGCCCAGCAATTATCTTGTTTTGTCGCTACTTCTGTGGCCCTTTCACTGTCACGCAAAGTACACCCAACGCAGATTAAACGTGTAACACCTGCTTGCGCAGCACCCTTAATTAGTGACGATGGATCTGTAATTCCGGCTTTTGCCCATTTATCCCGCACAAATTGATCCCCGCCGTGGGCTTTAGAGGCTTCGTGAATATGGCAGTGGGTATCAACAAGGTTCATTAGACCTACTTTTTGTCGGTTGGCGCGTCTGTCTTGAGATCCTTACGTGGAAAGAGAGTCCCCTCTATGGGTCGTATCACACCCTCGGTAAAGACATCACGAATTTTACCGGCCGTATCTGGTAGAAACGGTTCTAATAAATCAGCAATCTGAAGCAGTGAGCTTGCCTGGTAAGCTAGCACTTCTCGTAAATGGTCGCTATCACCTTGTTTTTGTACTTCCCAGGGTTTTTCCTCGTCAATATACTGGTTGAGACCACGCACCTGATCCCATACCTCGTCAAGGGCACGGTCAAATCGACAATTTTCAATTGCCTCGCGGTATTGGGCTTCATCGTGTTCGGCTGGTGGAATGTCGCCGATTAAACCTTCCTGGTACTGACTAATCATGGCGGCAGTTCTCTGCACAGCATTACCCAATTCATTGGCTAGTTCGTTATTGTAGGCTTCCTGTAGTTTTTTATGGCTAAAATCCCCATCTTCGTAACTCGAAACGTGCCGTAAAAAATAATAACGGAAAGCATCGACGCCGTACTCGTCAATTATTTGTTTGGGTACTACAACATTACCTAAACTTTTGCTCATTTTTTTGCCGTCTACAGTTATGAAGCCGTGTACATACAACATTTTAGGTAGTGGCAAACCAAGACCGAGTAGAATACCCGGCCAGATTGCGGCGTGGAACCGCAAAATATCTTTACCAACGACCTGTACATTGGGCGACCAAAATTTCTTAAAGTCATCGTGTTCCGGATAGCCCAGGACGGTCAGGTAATTCAGCAACGCCTCGAACCAAACATACATTACATGGTTGTTGTCACCTGGCACTGGTACTCCCCAGCTAATTTTGGATTTCGGACGGCTGATACTGATGTCTTCCAAACCCTCATGAATGACACTTAGGATTTCATGTTTGCGCGTGTCAGGAATGATGCGAAAAGCACCGCTTTCAATAGCTTGTTTGATCTGCGGTGCATAGGCGCTCAGTTTAAAGAAATAATTTTCTTCTTCAATTTTTTCGTATGGCTTGTTGTGGTGTGGGCAAATACCTTTGTTGGCTTTAGCGACCGCTTCAGTAACAAACTCCTCGCAGCCGGTGCAGTACAGCCCTGTATATTTACCCTTGTAGATGTCTTTTTTTAGAGCCTGCCAGATTAATTGCGAGCGCTGTTCGTGGCCTTTATCGGTGGTACGGACAAAACGATCATTGCTGATATTAAGAAGTTTGGTCAGTTCTTTGAATTTTTCACTCATTTGGTCGGCAAATACTTGCGGGGTAAGCTTCGCTTCGGCTGCCTTTTCGGCGATTTTACCACCGTGTTCGTCGGTACCTGTCGTAAAGATAACTTGTTTTCCTTGTTGGCGTGCTGCACGAGCCAGTGCATCGGCGTACAAAAAATCAAGAACAGTACCGATGTGCGGCTCGGCATTTATGTAGGGAATAGCGGTTGTTACTAAATAGTTCATCTTCGACCTTTCGCCGGTAATACAACGTATTTTACGTTTATAGGAGATAATTTAAAAACAAAAGAAGACTATGCCCGATTGGGCATCAGATGCCGACAAAAAGTAGTTAAGCCCTGATTAGTCATAACTGTTCTATTATATCACCCTAGACGCCGGTGATTGCCCCTTCATTAAACAACCTCAGATTAGTATTGTTTGATACCAACAATCTCGCAGAATGTTATTTGACCGATGATGAGAGGTATGTAAATATTAAACATAAGCTTTAAAAACTAAAGAAGGTCACCTCATGGACACAACAGATAGTAGTGAAGCAAAAACTAATTCAGCTAGTATTAATTCATCAACGACAAACGACATTGCTGCTCCGCTTCAAGCACAGATAAACGAGCCTGCCCTACCAAAACCTAAACGTCCACCCCATAAATCGCTTTGGGTTATATTGTTCGTATTGCTACTCATTGCCGCTGGAGCACTGGCCTTTGGCATCTTGCACAAGAAATCAAAGCCAGCATCGCAACAAGCGAGCTCTTCGCAAAAAGAAATACCGCTTATTTCGGTCGGCTACACTACCTATGGTTTTGACAATTCACTCTATCCAGCGGCCACCACCATTGATCCGGACTATGACGTCAACCAACAAGTTTTTGAAGGTCTGGTCCAGTTCAAAAACATAAATCAAATCAAGCCGAATCTAGCTATCAGCTGGACAAACCCCGATGACATGACCTGGGACTTTAAGCTGGCTTCAAACGTTAAGTTTCATACCGGCAGGACAATGACTGCTGCCGATGTCAAATATAGTCTGGAGAGCTTCAATACGACTGATTACGGCAAAGTTTACGGTGATTCTATCAAATCTGTCGAGGCGATTGGTGATAATGAGGTCAAGGTCATAACCAAAAGCCCCGATCCATTACTGCTAAACAAATTAGCCTTTCTTTATATTATTGATTCCAAATCAACTCTCAAGAATGATGCACGAAATGGAACAGGTCCCTACACTCTCAAGGAAGGCACAACGCCGTCTGAGAAGCAGCTCGATTTGGTCGCATTTGACAACTGGCATGGAGGCCGTCCCCTGACACGTGCACTTACGTTCAAAGTTTATGAGGACGAAGATGCCCTAATGACAGGCGCCAAGAACGGCGAGATTAATTTAGTGGTCGACGTGTTCGAAAAGAGAAACCAGAACACTATGTCTCAACTGTCTGTATTCAAAGATATTTCATTCCAGCATATCGGCGAAAGCGTTTTCCGTATCAATAGTAAGGACGCTAAATCGCCACTAAGCAAACTAAAAGTTCGTCAGGCCTTGTCGGCCGCAATCGATCCTACGAGCATACTGAAATCCCGCGGACTTGAAGGTGTTGTAGTGAATCAGGTCGTGTCCAAGGATGTGCCAGGCTACAATCAGGATATTCCAGCCCACGTACGCGACGCAGCAAAAGCTAAACAACTACTCAAGGAAGCCGGTTATCCAAACGGCTTGTCATTGACTTTCTCAAATGTCAATTCCACTGGTAGTGGAGTGCCTCAAGAACTAACCAAAGAAGCCGCCGAAGCCGGCATAACGATTAAGACACAGCTTTATGACAATATTGAAAAATATGAAAGTGACATAGCGGCTGGAAAGCTACAGTTTTGGGGTTATAGCATCAATACTACATTACTTGATGCTAGCGATGGCTACGCAAAGGCATACATGGATCAGGACTACAGTAACTCAACGGTTAGTGATTTACTTACACAGGCCAATAGTACACTTGACCAGACAAAACGATTACAGATTCTTCAAGAATTGTCTAAGACACTTATAGACGATGTCGCTTTCATCCCAATGTACAGTCGCATCCAACACTTCTATGCCACTCCTAGTTTTCAGATAGCCCGCGACCGTGGAGGTGCTGCTTTTGGTGTCAATTACGCCACGGTCTACGCCAAGTAACTAAGTGATACTTGACGCTTGGCACCTACCGGTGTCAAAATAAGCATAAGCTTAAAAACGTAAAAAAGGTCACCTCATGGACACAGCAGATAATAGTGAAACGGATTCTAATATTAACCCGGTAAGTAATACTTCTGAAGAGACACCGCCAACAGCTGCACCGGCCACACCTACACCACAGCCGACAGCCAAGTCCTCTAAGGGTAAGAATGGTTTATTAATAACTCTTATCTTATTGCTAATCTTAGTTGTAGGCGGCTACTTTGCCTACAAACACTTCCATAAAGACACTAAAAAATCCAGTTCTGTAACCAAAGTCCATAATCCGATTGCTGACTTACGCTATGGTTCGACCCAGGCTTCCCTTAATAAGTTCTACCCAGATATGTCCGGCGAGGCTATCGAGTTTGACTATAACGCCCAGGTCTATGAAGGACTGGTGCAATTCTCCAATAACTACTCGACATTTAAGCCGCTACTCGCACAAAGCTGGTCAAACCCGGACAATTCAACCTGGGTCTTCAAACTCAAACCAAACGTTAAATTTCATAATGGTAAAACTTTCACCGCGGCAGACGTAAAGCACAGCTATGAAGTGTCAATCGATTCCTATGTGGGTCCATATATAACCCCTACAATTGATAGTGTTACTGCTAACGATGACCTCACAGTAACAATTAAAACAAAGGGACCCGACCCACTGCTACTCAACAAACTTATTTACATGTTTATCGTGGATAATTCTGTTACACCTGCATCCGGTACCGGCGCTTTCATGCCCGATCCAAAAGAGCCAGCTACAGCTGAAAAATCTACCTTGCTTGCCTTCGATGGTTACCATCAGGGTAAACCAACTACCCGGAAAATTAGCTACCAGTACTACAAAGATGACAAGGCGATCATCAAGGCCTTTAACGACAATCAAGTCGATGTAGCGGGCGACGTCCTGGTCAACGGCAATGGAACTCTACCTGGTTATGTTAATAAGAACAGCCGTAGCATCTTTGTCTTCAATTCTTTCCTAGGATTCAACTCTAAAGATGCCAAATCGCCGCTAAGTAAGCTGGCAGTACGTAAAGCCATCTATGAGAGCATTGACATCGATGCATATATCAAGGCTCGGAATGTTGTTGGAACCCCAAGTGGACAATTAGTACCAAAAGGGGTACCTGGTAATGATCCGGCCATTAAGCGGCCGGCGCGCGATGTGGCCGCTGCCAAGAAACTGCTGGCTGACGCCGGCTATCCGAAAGGCTTTACCTTAACTTTTTCTCATCTTGACCGGGTCTCTCAAGCTGGAGTTGATGTCATAAAGAGTAACCTTGCTGAGATTGGCATAACAGTTAAGCCAGAATCATATTCCGATGCCTC
>CAZILM010000003.1:0-41729 GCA_964540115.1 uncultured Candidatus Saccharibacteria bacterium
CTACGAAGGCATAAGCCAGCAGATTTACAGTCTGCCGTGTTTGACCGCTTCACTATCCCTGCTCGTCGATGTGTGATGGTACGGTTACCGAATTGTTGACTAAACAAGTTCGCTCAACAATTCTATCAACCTTACCAAGCCATCTCCTCTCAAATTCGCGAATCCTCTCGCAAATTTGTAAGGGAACATTATTGGAGCCGACGGAGGGAGTCGAACCCACGACCCGCTGTTTACAAAACAGCCGCTCTGGCCACTGAGCTACGTCGGCAAGATAACAGTAGTAAAGTGTAGCAAAAACAGATACAATTTGCTAATATACGCCAGTTATTTCAGGCCGTTGTAGCTCAGTGGTAGAGCACCTCCATGGTAAGGAGGGGGTCACGAGTTCAACTCTCGTCAACGGCTCCAGTATTGAATAATAAGTTTTAATCTGTTAGACTCTACAAATTATGGCAAAAAAAGGTGACAAGCGTAAGATTGTTGGATTGGTCAGCGAAGAAAGCGGAGACCGACATTATTACACGATGAAAAACACTGTAAATACGACGGACAAGTTACGTCTGCGTAAATATGATCCAACCTTGCACAAGCACGTTTGGTATTCGGAAACCAAGAAAAATCTCGGACGCAACGAAGTCAAACCAAAAAAATAGACTAGTTTGCTAACAAAAAGGTACAATTAACCTCGTTCCCACCCTAGGGGCATAGTACAACGGCTAGTATGAGGGTCTCCAAAACCCTAGATCGTGGTTCGATTCCACGTGCCCCTGCCATAATTAACGTCATATATGTTTCACAATAAAACCAGAATTGGTTCGTCACATAACAAACAGGTTACAGTAAAAACAGTTATGCTGGCTGTTGACAATTACGAGGGTGCGACTTACAAAATTCTGGCAGCAGGCTACGATGCCAGCCACATATCTTACGACCAACTACATCACAGCGCTTCTAGGTTAGCGACGCTAAAGGCGCTAGCTGACGAAGGTAAGCTGACTGTGCAAGCAAGTGAACGTAACATGATATGTGAGATTGCTCAAGAGGTTGGCGAGATTGTTCTCACTGAACAACAGGTAAATCGAGCGTCTTAAAACAATAGGATTGCACCTAATTTCATGAATTGTTATAAAATATATGGATGTCCAAGATTTCTTTGAACAAACCGACCCTGATAACACTATATGGCTTTCCTGGCGCGGGTAAAACATACTTTGCCAGACAATTATGTGAAAATATCAATGCGGCGCACGTTCAGTCCGATCGTATAAGAGGCGAACTATTTGATAATCCGCGTTATGACAAGCGCGAAAACGACATAGTGACGCACCTAATGGACTACATCACCGAAGAATTTTTGAGCGCTGGCGTAACTGTGGTGTATGACACCAATGCTATGCGCTCCACACAACGCCGCTCGTTGCGTGATTTGGCGCGTAAAACAAAAGCCGAGCAAATACTTATTTGGCTTCAAATTGATCATAATTCGGCGATGCAGCGTATTCTAAAGCGCGACAAGCGTAAAATTGACGATAAGTACGCCGCTCAGCAAACCAAAAAGGAATTTGATAACTACATAAGCGGCATGCAAAATCCGGCACTCACAGAGGATTACATAGTCATCAGCGGTAAGCACACCTTTAATACACAAAGGAACGCAGTGCTAAAGCGCATGTATGAATTAGGAATGCTCACTGCAGAGGCTGCTCTCACCAAAGTCACCAAGCCAGAGTTAGTTAACCTTATACCCAGTAATCCCGCAGCCGGCAGGGTAGACATGAGCCGCCGCAACATCGTTATCCGCTAAAACTACCCATGACAGTTAAAATATTTGATGTCGAAGGCATTGGTCCTGTTAAGCTGCAAAAGCGCCGCGGCACAAAGCACTTGAAAGTCGCTTTAAGTGCACAAGGAGAAATCAAAGTAAGCTTGCCTGCGTGGGTACCCTATAAACTTGGGTTAGAGTTCACCCGCAGTAAAAAGGACTGGATTCTTGAACACCGTTCATTGCCAATTTCGTTAGCAGATGGCCAGTCAATCGGAAAAGCCCACCGGCTGCAATTTATCCATGGTAAATCCGAAAAAGTGAGCTCAAGACTCAACGATAACCTGGTACGAGTTACTTATCCGGTGAATAACTCAGTAACTGACCAAGTAGTACAAAAGGCCGCACAGCGAGGTGCAATTAAGGCCTTACAGAAAGAAGCCGATGCGCTCTTACCAGATCGTTTGAGTTCCCTGGCAACAAAGAACGGCTATAAGTATCAAAGTGTGCAGATAAAGCATTTACGTTCCAAGTGGGGCAGTTGTAACCATAAGGCAGAGATTACTCTCAACCTTTTCCTAATGACGCTGCCTTGGGAGCTTATAGACTACGTTTTACTTCATGAATTAGTGCACACTAAAGTATTAAGGCACGGCAAGCCGTTCTGGTCGGAAATCGGCTCCAAAGAACCGAAAGTGCAAGCTTTACGCAAACGACTTCGTAGCTACCAACCGACATTTCAATAGTTTGTCTGATAGTTCTTATGTAATAATAACTCCATGCCCCAAACGCCTCTATCAACTGGCACTATAAGTGAAAATCTTGAGCATGAGCGCCTCACAAGTCTAGTTAACAGCATGGCAGACGGCGTAATTGCTGTAGATGAAAAAAGTAAAGTAGTGCTTTATAATGGGGCCGCTTTAAACATCCTGGACTTGAACAGTTCTATTACCGGTAAATCACTCGGCAGCGTACTAAAGCTGGTCGACAAAAACAAAGAAGCCGTTGATGTCGAAGCACTTATTCGGGTGACTAAAACTGCAACAACTAATCGCGATTGGCGCCTGATTTATAGCGATGGCAGTGTTATTAATCTTTACTTAAGCATCGCACCGGTTCATCTAGGCTATGGTCGTGACGGCGAACGTGGCTATGTGGTGATGTTGCGCGATATTACCCGGGAGAAATCGCTTGAAGAAGAGCGAGATGAATTTATAAGCGTGGTCAGCCATGAACTACGCACACCGATTGCAATAGCCGAAGGCAATATTAGTAACGCTCAATTTATTGTTGAAAAAAAGGGCAGTCTAGGTGAAGTTAACACCGCGTTGCAACAAGCTCATGACCAGATTAACTTCTTAAGCGGCATGATAAATGACCTGGCGACTCTTTCTCGGGCAGAACGGGGCAAATTGAACGTTGAAGCTGAAAACATAAATGTGGCTGAACTGCTTCAAGAACTCCAGAAGGCCTATAGCCAACAATCTACAGAAAAAAACCTGGAACTAAAAACCGCTATAGACCCTAAGCTGGCA
Source organism: uncultured Candidatus Saccharibacteria bacterium (assembly GCA_964540115.1). Taxonomy (GTDB): domain Bacteria; phylum Patescibacteriota; class Saccharimonadia; order Saccharimonadales; family CAYVSP01; genus CAZILM01. Next base: position 3,298 of record CAZILM010000003.1, read on the forward strand.
CTTCTTAAGTCCAGCAGACTGTACGTCCGGGAGATACTACAGAACTTTATTACCAATGCCATCAAATATACCGAAAAAGGCAGCGTGACTCTGGGAGCCATTGCAAAGAGCAACGGTGTTGAATTCTACGTTCAGGACACCGGCATAGGTATTAGTCGTGGTGATCAGCAAAAGGTGTTTGGTAAATTCTTTAGAAGCGAAGATTACCGCACACGTCAAACCAATGGAACCGGTCTAGGATTGTATGTAACGACTAAGCTAGCTAGGCTGCTACATGCCGAAATCAACCTTCAGAGCGAATTGAATAAAGGCTCACTTTTTAGAATATTTGTGCCTAATCTGGAGTAACCCCCGTTGACGTTAGAAAAGACTAGTGGTATATTGACACGAGCGGAACTACCATAATGGTAGTTTTTTAATTTCAGGAGAAGTATGGCAGAGAAGAAAAGACGGCTTAAACCAGCTGAAACCGTGCGCGCTAGGGCCGAAAAAGCAGCTAGTGCACCAGTTAAGCCTAAGCGTGTACGCAAGACCGCCGGAAAAGTAGCACGTCCGTTTAAGGCCGCCTCCAGTGTCGGTAAAAAAGAATATTACCTGCCAATTCCAGATAACAAAGTCGGGCGCTTTCTGAACAAGCGTCGACACATAATTCCCAGTTATTTCCGCAAAAGCTGGCAAGAGTTAAAAATGGTCACCTGGCCCGGCCGCCGTGAGACATGGAAATTAACTCTAGCAGTTATCACTTTCGCTGTGTTATTTGGCGTTCTAATTGCGATTACCGATTATGGACTGGATAAAATCTTTAGAAAGGTGTTATTAAAATCATGAATAAGCGTTATGACACAACTAAACAATGGTATGCCATTCATACCTATAGCGGTTATGAAGAAAAAGTAGCTGAAAGTATTCGTCAGCGTGCCGACAGTCTGGACATGAAAGATAAGATATTCCAGGTATTGGTGCCGAAAGAAAAAATGATTGAAGTCAAAAATGGTAAGCGCAAGGTTGTTGAGAAACGCATTTTCCAAGGCTATGTGCTCGTACAAATGAAGCTGAGTGAAGATGCCTGGTACATTGTGCGCAATACTCCATCTGTTACAGGCTTCGTTGGCAGTGGCACTGAACCCACACCGATTGATACTGATGAAATTGAAAAAATCATGAAGCGGATGGGTCGGGCTGAGCCTAAACACAAGATTGACTACAAACTTGGCGACGTGGTCAACATTACTGATGGACCTTTTAAAGGTTTTGATGGTTCGATCAACGAAATTGACATTCAAAAAGGCAAATTAAAAGTCTTGGTTAATATGTTCGGCCGGGAAACTCCAGTTGAACTCGACAGCTTACAGGTGAAAAGGGTATAACAGTGCCAGAGTTCGAGGTTGAATGTATTAGTAAACTTTTAGACAGTGGTGATATAGCGACCTTAGCGGAAAGAGCCGCCTGCGATATCCCTACATCTGATGCTCCAAGACCAGCTCGTAGCATAAATTCGTTTCCGATACTGAAGTGTGCAAACTGCAGAATCGGTGGTATCAACGATAATATACCTTGTGATCCTGGAATTTCTCCTCTATTTGTAGTTAGCAACGAAAAATATTTACGCCATAGGATTATAAACTCCTGCACTATGATAGAGAGTGGACAAGAGGACGGTAATCTAGTAGACTAGTCTTTTGTTAATTACTCCAAAGGGAGTTTTTTTATGCCAGAATCAGATGACCCAAGAATCGATCAATTCGTAAACGTCGAAGCTGACGCGGCATCTATTAATCAAGCTAAATTGCTAGGCAGAGTTGCTATCGACACAGTTGGTAGCGTCGGCTTAACAACACTTTCTTACATTGGTTTTCAGAAAACTCAAGTCGCTTCTGAACTTGCGCGTTCAATGGATAAATGGATTCAGTACGGAACGGGAACGGCAGTCACACTGGGAGCTGGAGCAGGCGCATTGTGGTGCGGAAGTAAGTTGCTGAAACATGGTACTGAGCTAGGAAACGCTTGGGCAACTTCTTACAAATCATGGCTTGATCAAAGACGTGCCAGTAGACAACAGGGGTCAGATAATGTACACTAGGGTAGTTACGCACTCCTAAAGGAGTCTTTTTTATGGCAGAGAAGAAAATTACAGCTAATTTAAAGATGAAAATTCGCGGCGGACAGGCCAGCGCAGCGCCGCCTGTTGGTAGCACACTGGGTCAGTACGGCGTAAATATGATGGATTTTATTAATCCTTTCAATGAGCAAACCAAAGACCAGATGGGCAAGAACCTTACCGTACATATTGCTATTTATGAAGATCGCACTATGACTTTTCGGGTGGTTGGCGAGCCAACCGATGATTTGATCCGGGCAAAACTAGGCATAGACAAAGGTTCCGGACGCCCAAACACCGAAAAGGTTTCCAAGAAACTTAGCCAAAATGCCCTGACAGAGATAGCAGAAGCTAAGGCAAATGATATGAACACCCAAGATGTCGAAGCCGTCAAGAAAATGGTGGCCGGCACAGCTCGCAGCATGGGCGTAGAGGTAGAGGGTTAGATATGACTACTTTAGGTCCAGAATCTGAATCGCCTTTCACTGAAGTCGACAATCATGTTGTCCGGGCAGATGAACAGCAGCCAGCAGGTGACTTGCTAGCCCAAGATTTACCCCAGCCTCTTATCTCTATAACAGGCACCGGCCCAGAGTTGCCTGGCTTAAACGCAGTATATTGGGCAAGCGATGAACATCAACGCAAAGTGATTGCTGCAAAAAGGCAAATTCGCTCAAGACAACAGTAAATTAAATTGTGGGAGGCCTTTAAACAGCCGCTATTACCACGAAGGAGTAGATATGGCAGAAGCTAAGAAAAGTGTGAAGAAAGTAGCTGAAAAGGCGATAAAAAAGGATAAAACTGTAAAAGCTAAGGAGAAAGAGCATGGGATTATTCAAGAAAGTGTTAGCGCTGAGAATGAGGCAAGTCCACAAGACGAAGAAATAACCTCCAAGACCTCGGAGACGGCTAAGGCAGGCCGCCGGAGTGCCAAGGCCCAAAAGGAGACTGAAGAAAAAGAAGCTAAAGAAGAGCGGAAGGCTAGCGCGAAGGAAGAAAAAGTCGAAGCAAAACCGAAGCAAACCCATAAGCCAGCACGATCAAAGCTAGAGCGCAGCGGTAAGAAATATCGTAAAGCAGCCGAACTAATCGAACAGGGAAAGGAATACAAGCTGGAAGATGCGTTGGCTTTAGCCATCAAAACCAGCCCCGTCAAATTTGACGCAACAGTTGAACTGCACATAAATTTAGCTGTCGATCCTAAACAGGCCGACCAAAACGTGCGTGGAACCGTTGTACTACCCGGTGGAACCGGCAAGAGCAGCCGTGTTGCAGTAGTTGCCGATGCCAGCGAATCTACTAAAGCTAAAGCGGCCGGAGCCGACATAAGCGGCGCAGATGAAGTATTTGCTTTATTAGATAAAGAAAAGCTGGACTTTGACATTTTGATTGCTCACCCATCACAGATGCCTAATCTCGGTAAATATGCTCGTCTGCTTGGGCCAAAAGGTTTGATGCCTAACCCAAAGAGCGGCACCGTAACTACAGATATAACTAAAGCTGTTAAGGAGGCCAAAGCCGGGCGGGTTGAATACCGCGTTGATACAACGGGTATTATTCACGTCGGTATCGGCAAAGTCAGTTTTGGAGCTGATAAACTTACCCAGAACGCTACAGCTATACTAACCAACCTGAAGTCTAATAAGCCAGCCTCAGTAAAGGGCGCCTTAATTTTGCGCGCTTTTGCCACAACAACCATGGGTCCTAGCATTCCGCTTTCCATAAGCGACGTGTAAAATAATTGGATGAACAATATTCAGCCTGGTTACGTCATAGCCTTCGACGGTCCGGATGGTGTTGGCAAGACTACCCAGCTACGTCTACTGGCTGAAGCCCTGAAAAAAGCCGGACGCGTTGTCCACACAACCAGGCATAACGGTGGTTCGCCGATTGGTGAAGCCTTACGCGCAGTTTCGTTATCACCTACTGAACGCAGCGCTGAGACCGATTTCTATATATCATTAGCGATGGGTCAAGCTTTGTCTGAGGAAGTACAACAGCGCACGAAAAAAGGCGAAATAGTCCTGATCGACCGCAGCCCTCTAGCAGTGGTTGCTTATCAGGCCTATGGCAGCCAGCTTAAGGACAAACAAGCCGCTTTTGAAGCCTGTAGCAGGCTTTTTTCGAGCGAAGCTATAAACACGCTCATCTTTCTCAATACCTCACAACAAATCATTGATAAGCGACGTGATGAACGTAATACTACTGACTATTTCGAAAGTAAGGGTAAAGCCTTCCATGATCGGGTACGCAATGGCTATGAAGCAGCTTTGGCATCTTTGCGCCAGACTAACCCAGCCGTGGAGATCGTCACAGTCGATGCAACCGGTAACATAGATGAAATTAGCGAGACGATTGAACAAGCCCTAAAGCCACTTATTACCAAAGTTTAGTTGTAATTTTCAAACCTTACTTGCTAGTAAGTCAAGTTGTTCCGTACAATATAGTAACGAAAAAGGGAGCGTGGTGTGGTATACAGTAACACACAGATTAGACAGGCTATTAAAGAGGGGCATATTATCTGTGAACCCTTTAATCCTAAGCACGTAGCACACGCCAGCCTTGACGTTACATTAGGGCATTATTATTACCGTACCGAGAGATCAAAAGACCACCCGGTTTATAACCCTTTCGACGAAGGTGATGTGCAACGTTATTTTGAGGGTGCCATCAAAGCAGTACCACATAAAAAATGGTGCGACGAAAATGGTGTAAAGCCACTCAAGGGAATTCCTGCCAAACACCCGATTATTCCACTTCGCCCGGGAGAACGGATACTTGCTCATACTCATGAATTTTTCGGTATCAAACCACCGGGTGCTTACGAACTAAAATCCCGCTCCAGCTGGGGTCGTAATGGTATTGCAGTTTGTTTTGACGCCGGCTGGGTTGACCCGGGCTATATAAACCGACTAACTCTGGAAATTTACAACCTGAACGAGAAAGAGATTATGTTGCTGCCGGTTGGGGAGCGCATCGGTCAAGCTGTCTTCCACCATACCGGTCCTGTGGAGGGAAATTACGGCGAGGGACGCCACGGTGGCTTTAGTGGCAAATACCAGAGTGGCACCAACTTAAAAGAGCTTATAAGAACCTGGCAACCGGAAGACATGCTGCCCAAAGCCTATCTGGACAGACGAAGTGCACCCAAGAAAATCAGGGGGCTCAAAGGTGACTAACCAATTCCTTACACAACGCCTTGGTGGGAGGAATTAATGAGCAATAAACGAGGCATTTTTTTGACCATCGAGGGAACTGATGGTTCGGGTAAGGGTACCCAGTTCAAACTGCTTGCCAATCGCTTAAAAGAGCTGGGCTATGAAGTCGCTACATTTGATTTTCCACAATACGATTCACCGTCTAGCTATTTCGTAAAAGAGTATCTAAATGGCAGTTACGGCTCATCAGACGAAGTCGGACCTTACACCGGCTCGCTTTTCTTTGCTCTTGACCGCTACGAGGCATCAGCGGCTATAAATCAAGCTCTGGAAGAGGGTAAAATCGTACTCTCCAACCGATTCACCGGCTCAAACATGGCGCACCAGGGTACCAAGTTTGAGCATCCTGAGGAACGCCGGGGATTCTTCATCTGGTTAGATAATTTAGAGTTCCAGATGCTGCATATACCGCGTCCTGACAAAAGTTTTATTTTACGTGTGCCTGCGGATATAGCCCAAAAAAGGGTAGATCAAAAGACTGATAGAACTTATACAGACAAGAAACGTGATCTTCACGAAGCAGATCTAGGCCATCTAAAGCGTTCAGTTCAGGTCTACGACGATCTGGCGTCACTCTTTCCAAAGGATTTTGTGGTCGTAAACACCGTAAACGATAGTACAGAGCTTGACGTGCAAAGCGTGCAATTAATGTTATGGAACCAAATTGAGCCACTTTTGCCAACCAAGCCGTCTAGCCATTCGAAAAAACCGTATAAAGCACCGCAAGCGCAAAACCCTTACACGAATAAGGATGCCGAAGGCCGTTATCAAATTACTGAAGCCGGAAAGAATTGGTTACGCGATGCCGTGACCAGTATTGACGGCTCTGTTTACGCTACATACAACAAACTGGAGAGCTTAACCGCAGCGGCGGCCATGGCGCGGCTGAGCCGGCGAGGCGACGACATGCGGATTACCGTTCTTGACGAGTTTGCTCAGGGCATCGACGAGGCTAAAGGGAAGGGTATACGCCGAGACGAGAAGCTCTTGCACCGTGTCATAACGGCTTATGGGGATGATTCTGTCCAGCAGCTAGTCGGTCAGCACATTGTAGTAGAGGGAGCTTCGAATTTATTGACCAAAAAACTGGAGTGGGGCAGATTGGCGGCCTATCTGGAGCAATCCACGCGCTACATTTACTTTGATCAACCTGATAATGAGGGCAAATACCGCTACTACACACCCAAGCACCTGGATGAGAAGACAAAGAGAGCTTACGACACAGCAATGGATAAGATTTTTAAGCTGTACTCTTCGATGGTACACACTCTAACCGATTATCTTAAAGACAGGTCTAGTGTGCCAGAGGAAGAGCGAGATGCCGCCTGGCAAGGTGCTATACGTGCTCAAGCTTGCGATGCCGTTCGACCGGTACTGCCAGTTGCTACCAAAGCCACTGTTGGCATTTATGGATCAGGCCAGGCCATTGAGAGTCTTATCATGCACCTTATGAGCGACGATTTACCAGAGGCTAAAGAAGTTGGGCAACAAATCTTGGACGAAGCCCGCAAAGTGATTGGCACCTTTTTGGAACGTGCTGACAAACCGGACAGGGGCGGAGCCACAATTGCATATTTATCAAACACCAAAAGAGCAGTCAAAGAATTGGCCGCAAAATACCTGCCGGACAAACACAGCAACGCACTGGAAGCCGTTCAGCTAACTGGTGTTTGGCCGCGTAACGAACTGGATCTGGTGCCTGACATGCTTTATGAACATAGTGGCCTGTCATTGCGCGAAATTACCGAAGAAGTTAATCAGTGGCCTTATGACAAAAAAATTAACGTTTTCCAAGCCTATATAGGTGAGCGCTTAAACCGGCGGCATAAACCAGCTAGAGCGCTTGAAAAGGCGCACTACAGCTGGGATTTACTTTGTGACTACGGTATTTTTCGTGACTTGCAGCGCCACCGTATGGTTGACGATTTAGAGTGGCAACTACTGACTCCTCGTTATGGATATGATATTCCGGACTTAATTGAGGAAACAAACCTTACCGACGAATTTGAGCAATGCTTTGATCTAAGCTTGGATTTATACAGTAAACTTCAAGCGGCCGGCTATGCACTTGAGGCGCAGTACGCCACATTACTGGGCCATAAAATGCGTTGGAAAATTACCTATAACGCCCGGGAGGCCTTCCACTTGCATGAACTACGCACGAGTCCGCAGGGTCACCCGACCTATCGAAAATTAGTCTTGCAGATGCATGAAAAGCTGGCCGAAGTTCACCCAATGCTAGCAGACGCCATGATATTCGTAAATAAAGGTGAGGATCCGGAGTTATCGCGACTGGCTGCTGAACGCTACACCCAATTTAAACTTCAACAGATCGACGCAGAAACAAGGTAGCTAGTTTAAGTCGTTTAGGACCTGACGTTTCGACCGGTTTACCCCTATAAAGCAATCCGTAAACTACACCATCGTCATAAGCTTGTACTTGTTTTTCAACCGTACAACTTGGGGTTTCTACAAAAACATTTGGTCTTTTTTCAGGTGTCGCCTTCCAGCCATGCTGTCGAGCGGCCTCTAAAGAAAGCGCAACGAAAGTATCGTGCGCCTCTCGATGTCCCTCATGTGTCATAACAAAGTAGGCGCTGAAATCGTCTTTCTCACCGTTCGCAAAGCGTACTAGATTTTCAGCCATGCCGCTTCCGACTGTTTGCGGGTCTACTCCAGATGTTTCCTGCGCTGATGCAGGGTCCTTATCAGGTACTTCGCTCGTTGTAACACTCATGTGGTCGCTTCCGGCTTAAAAAACCGGTTCCTTCTTGTGATGGAGCCGGTCATTTTGCTTGGTTATTTACTCGTGAAACTTGGCTCCAACTTACTGTTAGGCAATAAACACCTTACCGTAAGGACGGCAAGAGTTAACCTTGTGTAGTAAATCGGAAACTTTGTTTATCACGAGTACGGAATGTACGCCTCAAAAAAGAGCTTGTCAAGCTGAAGCTTTGGTTGTAACGTAATTATTATTATGGTTTCACACGTAGCGAAGCGATTAGGACTAGTCCTCGGCCTAAAAGGGCTGTGCTTCAGTTATGTTGAAGCCTGATCCGCTAAGCGCGGACTAGCACAGCCCAAAGAATCAGGCTTCAGCAAGGAGTCTGTTTTTAATTTAAGGAGATTGATATGAGTTTAGAGAATAGCGGCCAGACAGCTGGAGGCGATAAGTTTGTAGCTGGTGGAGTAGAGATAGCCCGGACGGTAGTATCGGAATCCTGCGAAGTTGAGCCCGTAGAAATGCCAAAAATTGTCTACGCTGGAACCGAAGGAGTCAGGGACGTGCCAGATCAAGTTAGCATGCCAACAGGACCACGAGCTTTCCTTATAGCTTGACAATAGCTGCAAACGGCGGATGATAGATTTATGGCTTTAATGAACGTAATTATTAAGATTAACGTGAACCACGCAAACGCGGGGCAGTAGAGTCTATTAAATAGAAACGTAACGGCCCCGAAAGGGGCCGTTTTTAATTTAGGAGAAGAAAATGAACACAATACTAACTCCGGCAGAACTACTTGATCCCTTTACGGGGGAGTGGACGCCGTTGCGAGCCAACCTGGAAAAGGTTTCACTACCACGTCTTGTTGGAAGCGTCGTGGAAATAGTAGAGGCACCTGGACTGCCTAAATCACAAGAGAATAGGCCGACAGTTCAGCGGGTGGCTGTAGGCAATTCGTGGATGGCAGACTGTTTAAGCCGCCCACCTGCACGGAGATCCTGATTGACACCTATCAACAGATAAGATACAATTCCGCCGTTACCAAAGACAGCGACTGTCGTTAAAGGCTTAATTTGTCGCCGAGGTGCACTCAAATCTATTTGTTTTGTGAGCACATATGAAAGCTTCTTGGTAACCGGGAAGCTTTTTTGGTACCAGGCAGTAATTTAACGGTCGAGAATTTCTGCCCGAACTCATAAATGTAGGAGAAAAATATGGCTCTTACCAAAGAGAAGAAAAACGCCGTAATTGACCAAGTCGGCCAATTACTAAGTGATTCTAAAATGACAGTTGTGGCTGCTTATCAAGGTACGCCAGTTAAAGCTATGCAGACTTTGCGGCGCGATGCCAAAGAGAATGGTACAACTATTAAAGTTGTTAAAAACCGCCTGGTAATGCAAGCCTTAAAACAATCAGACGTTTTTAAGGAAGCAGATACCAGTGCGCTGAACGGTATGTTACTCTACGCCTTCAACAGTGAAGATGAGGTAGCACCAGCTCAAGCATTGGCTAACTTCGCTAAAGCACAGCCAACCATGGAATTTGTTGGCGCATACACAGCCGAAGGGCAGTTCTTAGGCGCAGAAGACGTTAAGTCACTCGCCAGCCTGCCGACCAAGGAACAATTACGCGGCCAGCTAGTCGGTATGCTTGGTGCGCCATTAAGTGGTTTTGTTAACGTAATGGCCGGTAATGTGCGCGGTGTATTAACCGTTCTAAATGCTAGAGCCGAATCAATAGGATAAGAAAGGATAGATATGGCAGACGAAGAAGTAAAGAATGAAGCAACTGAAGCTAAGGCCGAGGAAGTAAAGCAGGAGAAACTAGCAGAAGAGAAGGCTGAAGCCAAGGAAGAAAAAGCAAATAAGAAGGCCGAGAAAGTTGAAGTTCCTAAGGAATTCGAGAAGCTTGTTGGTGAGTTGGACAAAATGTCAGCTCTTGAAATCAGCAAATTTGTTAAATTCCTGGAGGAATACTGGGGCGTAAGCGCCGCAGCACCGGCTGTAGCCGTGGCTGCAGCTCCTGGCGGAGAAGCTGCTCCAGCTGAGGAAACTAAGAGCGAGTACGACGTAGTACTTAAAGATGCCGGCGCCCAAAAGGTAGCTGTCATCAAAGCGGTAAAAGACATTACCAATCTAGGTCTTGGTGAAGCCAAGGCAATTGTAGATGGTGCACCTAAGACGGTTCTAGAGAAAGCCAAAAAAGACGACGCCGAGGCTGCCAAAAAAGCCTTAGAAGATGCCGGCGCTACAGTTGAGTTAGCTTAAAAATTACTCAGCTTCACCTGAATAGCTCATTCGTTCTAACGGATGAGCTATTTATTTAGCCGACTACTTATAGGTTATAGACTAAGTTTATCCACAACCATTGACTTGATTTTTTGACACAAGGAATGTCACGTGGTACGGTAGGGCGAGAAAGTGTATCTAAATAAACACTTACAAGGGTTGAGAGAATACTGATATGGCAGAAGTACCAGAAAAGCAAATCAAGCGCTTGCGTGCCTTGATTGAAGAGGCTGAAACCAGCCTGGCGGCGGCTAAAGAGTTGCTGGTTAGTTTAGTTGGCGAAGATCCGACAGTAACAGCCACAGATAAAGATGAAAATATCGGCAAGGTGATTGAGGGTGTGTTTGACGGCCAGAACATGGTTGGTTCAGATGGTAAGACCTACCCAGTTCCGGCTAACTACGCCAGCAAGTCAAAATTAGTTCAGGGTGATATATTGAAACTGACAATAGCCGACGACGGCGCTTTTTTGTATAAGCAAATCGGGCCTATCCCGCGCAAGCAAGTAGTTGGGGTTTTGGAACAAAAAGAGGGCCACTACTTCGTTGTTGTCAACGGTAAACAGTACCGTGTATTACTTGCCAGCGTAACTTACTTTAAGGCCAAGCCTGGGGATCAAGTAAGTGTCAATGTACCGGAAGATGACTCAGCTGCTGAATGGGCGGCATTAGAGGCGGCTCTATAGCCACCTAAAATTCAACGTTAAATTGCAAAACCTTAGGATTTGTTTTTTATAATACTATGTTTGCTTAATAACTGAATTTTAATTCGTAGCTTATTTACAACAATTTATAGCAACCCTAACGAGTATAATTAGCCTACACATGGGAAAAGCTTTATACCGAAAGTATCGTTCGAAGTCTCTCGATGAGATTGTCGGACAACAACATATCACTAAAACTCTGGAGAATGCTCTAAAAAAGGGTAGTATTTCTCATGCTTATTTGCTGACCGGACCGAAAGGTGTGGGCAAGACTAGTGTGGCGCGCATTCTTGCACACGCCGTCAATAACCTACCGTACGACGAGAATACGACAAACATCGACATTATTGAAATTGATGCGGCCAGCAATCGCCGAATAGATGAAATTCGTGACTTACGCGATAAAGTGCACATAACGCCATCCAGCGCTAAATACAAAGTCTATATTATTGATGAAGTCCATATGCTCACTCGAGAAGCTTTCAATGCTCTCCTTAAAACCCTTGAAGAGCCACCAGAACACGCTATTTTCATATTAGCCACCACCGAATCTCACAAGCTTCCGGAAACGATTGTCAGCCGCACCCAACGCTTCACATTCAAGCCTATCGAACCAGTCGAAATAGCAACTCACCTAAGGGTCATAGCCGATAAAGAAAAGATCAAAATAAGTGATGAAGCTTTGCAGCTTATTGCTGAACATGGAAGTGGTAGTTTCCGTGACAGCATAAGCCTGCTTGATCAGGCCAGCAACTTCGACAACCAGGTCGAGTTAGCTGATATTGAGCACCTGCTCGGGATTGCACCGGATAAAGCAGTGGCAAGTTTGTATGAGAATGTAGCTTCAGGAACGGCAAAAGAGCTCCTGGCTTCGCTTGCAAAACTAAGAGAACAGGGCTTCACCTCGGCGTCGATTGCCAAGCAGTTGGCTTCTAACATTCGCGAGGAAATAATTGAGGAAAGACCGGTTTTACCGTCAAGTCAGTTAACTCCGTTACTTGGTCAGCTACTAGATGTACCAGGCGCCCACGAACCGGATAGTTTTTTAGAATTAGTTCTACTGTCTCCAGTTATGAAGCGTATAAACACTGTGGAGCCAATACAGTCTTTGTCTAAGATAGCTGAGAAGTCGCCTACTACCGAACCAGTCAAGCCAACCACTGTGACTACACCAGAACCTGAGCCAGTAGGGCAAATTGAGGATGTAGCTGCAGACGAATTGACGACAGTTTGGCCTCAGATACTTGCAACCCTAAAAAAACGCCACAATACTCTTTACAGCGTGGTGCGCATGGCAGAGCCTAGCTGGGTAAATGACCGACTACTGCTTAAATTTACGTTCCCGTTTCATCAGAAACGCCTAAATGACACCCAGAACCAAACGATCTTGTCAGAAGTGATTACCGAGGTAACCGGCCAAAACATGAAGTTTGAATCAGTCGTCGATAAGAGCGCTCAGCCGCCTGCCACGGGTGCTGAAGAGACTAAAGTGGATAATGAACCTGCTTTGGACACCATTAGCAATATATTTGGCAACACCGAACTGTTAGAGTAGGGGTATATATGGATGCCGATAAAGCCAAAATTCCACCGCAGAACACAGAAGCCGAAGCCAGTCTGCTTGGAGCTTTATTAATTGATTCCGACGCTATCGTAAAAGTTGCCGATATTATTACGGCTGATGACTTCTACGATGAACGCCACCGGCGCATTTTTGAAGCGATCGGACAATTGTATGAGAAGCATAGTCCAATTGATGTACTAACTCTATCCGATCAGCTCAAAGCCGAAGGTCTACTAGAAACCATTGGCGGAGCCGCTTACTTAACCGAACTTACTAATTTTGTGCCGACAGCAGCACACGTTGAACAATATGCCGAAATTGTTGCCCAGAAAGCCCTAAGGCGACGCCTGATAAAGACTTCGCAGAATATTATTGAGCTAGGTTACGATGAAGGCCGCAATCTGCGCGAACTGATAGAAGAAGCAGAAAGCCGGCTATTTGATGTTAGCCAACGCCACGTTAAGCAAGACATCACAAGCTTGGAAGCCATTTTAACTGAAAGTTTTGACCGCCTGGACGAACTACATAAAGATAAAGGAAAGATTAGAGGCGTTCCGACTGGCTTTAAGGATATGGATCAAGTTCTAGCCGGTTTGCAACGCTCAGACCTGTTTGTGCTGGCCGCACGGCCTTCTATGGGTAAAACTGCTCTAGCGCTCAATATTGCCCACAATGTGGCTTTACAGGCCGAATTACCGGTCTTGTTGTTCAGTCTGGAAATGAGCAAAGAGCAGCTGGTAGACCGTATGCTCGCTATGGAGTCAGGAGTGGACGCCTGGGCACTTAGAACCGGAAACCTGACTGACACTGATTTTGAGAAGATCGGTCAGGCCATGGGTTCTTTAAGCGAAGCGCAAATTTACATTGATGATTCACCCGGTATTACGGTTGGAGATTTGCGTACAAAGGCTCGACGCGAAGCACATCGCAGACCGCTTGGCCTGATCATCGTTGATTATCTACAGCTTATGAGTGGCGGTTCACGATTTAGCGGCGAGGGCAACCGGGTGCAGGAAATTTCTGAAATTTCCCGTGGCCTTAAAGGGATAGCCCGAGAATTAAATGTACCTTTAATGGCTCTTAGCCAGCTGAGCCGCTCAGTCGAAAGCCGCAGCCCTCAAATACCACAGCTGGCTGATTTGCGTGAATCCGGTTCAATTGAACAAGATGCCGATGTAGTGGCGTTTATTTACCGCGAGGAATACTACAATCCGGACACTGAAAGAAGAAACATAACGGACATTTTCATCAAGAAGCATCGTAACGGCCCGACCGGTAATGTGGAGTTGTATTTTGACAGAGAAAAACAACGCTTTAAAACACTAGACACAAAACATGCCGAGCCGTTCACGGCGGAATAAACGCTCATGCTATAATTCGACTGATTAAGGAGAGTTACATGCCGGGCCCGAGCCTGCCATTGGTTAGAAAAGTGGCAACGGGAATAAAGACATATAATTATTCTAAATACATATGAAACGTATCCGCAATTTTATTGTTAAATCATGGCGACCGCTGCTTTTCGGTCTATTAGCCGTAGCATTAGCGGTTTTGATTATTGCTTATAGACTGAAAACTCTTCCAGGCGGTGTCAGTAATGATGAGGCAAATGCGTTAACCGCTTCAAGTTCATGGCGGCTTATACTAGACAATCCTCTGTTTTTGCCGCACAAACTTATGCTTTACGTGCTTCAAGTAGGCGGTTTTCGCCAGCTTTATGTCTTGCGTATAGTTAGCATTCTCTGGGCGTTACTCTTCATCCTATTTTTTTTCATGGTCCTCAAACACTGGTTCACGACCAGGATTTCTTTGCTTGGAACGCTGATGTTCGCAACGTCCAGCTGGTACCTAGTGTTGGCTCGTTCTTTAACCCCGGATGTACTGTTGTCTAGCTTGGTAATACTGATGGCGGTTGGTGGTTGGCTAAGATTTGGAAGAGCGCGAGCTTTGCCATTACTACTAGCGGCCGTGGTGGCCGCTTTGATTTGCTACATACCTGGGATGCTCTGGTTCATGCTAGTTGCAGCAGTTTGGCAACGAAAGGCCATAAGCCAATCTTTGCAGGAAGTAGGAGTCGTAACTTCAATACTAGGAGCTTTTTTATTCTTACTGTTGATAGTGCCACTAATCTATTCAGTAGTGAAATCGCCAGCAATAGGTCAGACACTTATCGGTTTGCCGGCTGAGCTGCCAACCTGGCGGGTATTAAGTCAAAATCTGGTCAATATTCCGTTAGCTGTTTTCTTGAGGTCGCCGATTAATCCGACGCACTGGGTCGGTCGCTTGCCGCTTTTTGACATATTTAGCTCTACTATGTTCTTACTTGGTTTGTATAGCTTTTATTATAGGCGGCAACTGGACCGGGCAAAACTGCTAATTGGCCTGCTGGTTTTAGGAGCAATTCTAATCGCTCTGGGCGGTACCGTTGGCATGGCAGTATTGCTACCTACCCTTTACATTATTGTTACAGCTGGTATAAATCTGATGCTGCAACAGTGGCTAACGGTATTCCCGCGAAACCCGGTAGCACGCGTGCTTGGAGCCACTTTATTAGTAGTTGCGATATTGATGTCCTGTGCTTATCAGACGCAGCGTTATTACAATGCCTGGCAACACTCGCCCCAGACAGCACAGACGTTTAACCACAGACTGTAAACTTTGTTACAATAACTAGAGTTAAAGGAGATTTTATGAGTCGTTTTGATCAAGCTAAGATGCTGCTTAAAGTCAAAAAACTGCAAAAGGAACTTCAGAAGATGGTCATCGAGACGGAGCAAGGCGACGGCGCCGTGCGAGTCGAAATCACCGGTGAACAAAAGATTAAAAAAATACACATTGATCCAGATTCAGTCGACCTCGAAGACATTGGTGAGCTGGAGCGATGGATTGAGGATGCTGTAAAAGACGCAATTACCCAAAGCCAAAAAGTGGCTGCAGAGAAGATGCAGCCAATGATGGGCGCTTTAGGCGAGCTCGGACTTTAGAGTTCGCGAACAAAATGAGTGTTTTACCACCCGCATTGCAGGATTTGATTGAAGCGTTCGGGTCACTACCCGGGGTAGGGCCACGCTCGGCTGAGCGTTACGCATACTTTGCCTTAAAAAACGATCCAGCAAAGTCCAGGCAGTTATCCAGTGCGCTGGATAAACTTCATGGCAGCATAGCGCTTTGCCAAAAAACCTTTGCCTTGGTGGAAAAAGGTCAAAAATTTTCACCTCTATACACCGATCCTAGAAGAGACAAGAAGCTGATTGCCGTCGTGGCTGAGTCTTTTGATATCGTTGCACTGGAAAAAACCGGCCAGTTCAGTGGCACATATCATGTGCTCGGTGGTCTTGTTTCGCCAATTGATGGTATTGGTCCTGAACAGTTGCATATTAAAGAATTACTTAAACGCATCGAAGAAGACAAAGTTATAGAAATCGTGCTGGCTACCAACGCCAGCGTAGAGGGTGAGTCAACCGCACTTTATATTCAGCAACAAATTGGAAAACGGAAAGTTAAAATTACCCGCCTAGCGCGCGGTTTGCCGATTGGAGTTGACCTTGAATACGCCGATCAAATTACGTTAACCAGAGCATTGGAAGGACGCCAGCTCTTATGACGACCGAACATGACCAAAAACAGTTGCAGGACCTCATCGAAAACGCTACAAAAATTGTTATCATGCAGGCCGATAATCCGGATGCCGACAGTTTGGCCAGTGCTCTGGCTTTGGAACAGATCTTTGATGAGATGGGCAAAGAGCCTTTTTTGTACTGTGGCGTCGATGTTCCGGGCTACCTACATTATCTACCCGGTTGGGATCGGGTAGATAGTGAGGTGCCAACAAAGTTTGATCTTAGTATTATAGTTGATACCAGTGCTGATAGTCTGTTTACGTCGCTTGAGAAATCTGGACAGAAGCAGTGGGTGGCAGCAAAACCGTGCATTGTTATTGACCACCACGACGTCGAAAACACCATTCCTTTTGCAAGCGTGGTCTGGAATAAGCGTGCTGTTGCAACAGGTGAAGTTATCTATGAACTTGCTCGTGTTCTAAATTGGCCCTTGAACCAGATAACTAATGATATGCTAACTTCTTCAATTATGTCCGATAGTTTGGGCCTGACCAGCGAGGGTGTTACGGCTCGAAGTGTTGAGATTGTTGCCGAACTGGTCAAAGCGGGAGTCAGCATTGCCAGACTGGAAAGCAGTCGTCGTGAATTAATGCGAAAATCACCGGAGTTATTGAGATACAAGGGAGAACTCCTGCAACGAATAGAATATTTTGACGATAATCGCATTGCCATCATTGCAATCCCCTGGGAAGAAATTGAAAAATATAGTCCTTTGTACAACCCTTCGATGCTGGTTATAGATGAAATGCGCTGGAGTGAGGGAACAGACATAGCTATTGCTTTTAAGGTCTATAGAGACGGGAAAATTACTGCTAAGATACGCTCTAACTATGGCAAGGGCATCGCCGGTAAAGTTGCAGAGTACTTTGGTGGTGGTGGCCATCCCTACGCCAGTGGTTTCAAGCTGACTAGCGGTTTACCGTTTGAAGAAGTAAAGACTCAGACTATCAAGGTAGTGAGCAAGTTACTTGCTAAACTTAATAAAGAAAAATGAAACTATATAACACTCTAACCAAGACGGTTGACGAATTTAAACCCCAGCAGCCGCCACGGGTCACGTTGTATAGCTGTGGCCCAACCGTCTATGACCACATCCATATTGGTAATCTCAGTAGCTTTATTTACGCCGACACGCTTAGGCGGGTATTAACTGCAAGTGATTACGACGTTAAGCAGGTTATGAACTTTACTGACGTGGACGATAAAACAATTCGACGCAGCCAGGAACAACATCCCGAACTAGACCCGGCAGAGGCTCTCAAAGAACTCACCAGCGAGTATAGCCAGCTTTTTCTAACCGATATGGAGGCTATCGGCAATGATGTCGAGGGACTAAAGTTCGTTAAGGCCACTGACAGTATCGCGCAAATGCAAAAACTGATTAGATCATTATACAAAGAAGGCTTTGCCTATATTGCTGATGACGGTGTCTACTTTTCCATAGAAAAGTATAAAAGTAGTGGAAAGAAATACGGCCGATTACTTGAACTCAAAACCGCCAACAGTAGTGAGGCAAGAATCAATAACGACGAATATGATAAAGAGTCAATCCATGATTTTTCACTATGGAAACTACGCAAAGACAACGAACCGGCATGGGACTTTGAGCTTGATGGTCACGAATTATTAGGACGTCCCGGTTGGCATATTGAATGTTCAGCTATGTCAGTTGGGGCTCTAGGGCAGCCATTTGATATACATACAGGAGGAGTTGACTTAGTATTCCCTCATCATGAAAACGAAATTGCACAGAGTACAGCTGGAACCAATAAAGATTATGCAAACTTCTTTGTGCACAATGAGCATTTACTTGTAGACGGTAAAAAAATGAGTAAATCTTTAGATAATTTCTACACGATGGAAGATGTTAAAGAAAGAGGTTTTGACCCTCTGGCATTACGTTTGCTTGTCTTGCAATCGCACTATCGCAGCCAATCCAATTTTACTTGGGAAAATTTAGAAGCAGCTCAAAACCGTCTAAATTCTTACAGGCAAATGTCTGTAATGAGGCACCAGATAGTAGGACAACAGGGGGTAGCTGAAGAAGACTTAGATAACTACATTACGTCCTTGCGGCTTGCCTTAGAAAATGACTTAAACACTGCTCAGGCTTTAAGCATACTGAGCCAAGTAGCCGAAAAGATAATAACAATTGGCGTTACTGATACGTCAATTGAAACATTTATAAAATTCCTGGAGTTGATCGACGACCTGTTTGGCCTACAATTATCAGCCATGAACGACATATCCGATGACCAGAAACAGATGATCGTCGAACGTGAAAAAGCACGAAAATCTAAAGACTGGAGCAAGTCAGACGAACTACGAGAACAGTTAGAGTCTCAGGGCATTGGATTACGGGATATGTCTTATGGTTCGCACTGGTATCGTACTTGACTAGCCATCATCGCTTGTAGGATCAGTCACCGGCTCTAACATTTTTTTACGATTTAGATAATCTAAAACTAATATCTTCAAACAGCCCGCAACCGGAATGGCCACCAATCCGCCAAGTAACCCACCAAAACTTACGCCGATAATCACGGATGTTAAGACCAGTAGCGGCGACAGATCGGTGTGGCTGGCCTGAACACGTGGCTGGATTACATAATTTTCTATCTGCTGATAAAGAATGTAATAGGCCAGCACAATAATAGCTGCGCCAGGGGAATGGAAAAGCGCTATGGTACTGACGATAATCGCGCCAATGGTATGTCCCACCAAAGGAATCAAACCACAAATAAAAATCACAAACATAAGTGCGATTGGATAGCTTACATTAAGTATCAAAAGAGGTATTACAATCATCACCGAAGCTAAGGCTGCTAGCAGCACCTGTCCGTTTACATAGCCTTTGACTACTCGGTACATATCGACAGCTATTTCCTGAACGTCCTTTTCTTTACTGTTCGGGATCAGACGTTTAAGAAAATCCAGCCAGGTGGGTCCTTCAATAAGCATCATAAACGTCAAAACCAAAACCGTTAATACTGAGAAAATACTGCTGGTCACACGGGTAAATGTACTAACGGCTGAGCTGCTAAGGTTATCTAACCGATCAGACAATTGGCCCGAAAACTTATTGACCTGGTCTTGCAGTTTATATTTGCGCACAAATTTTCCAACTGAAGAGTCTTGATTACGAACGTCTTCAATCAAGCCTGGAGCCTGATGGATAAAATTATTCGTCTGCCTTACTGTCGGGGGAACAATACTGGCCAAGAAGCCGATCAACAGACTAATGATAACCAAAAAGGAAAGAGTGGTGGCAAGTGTTCGGCTACCTTTTTTGCTGCCAGGTAGGCGCCCGGCTAGCCAGTGCACTGGCGCGTTTAGAGCCAAAGCTAAAAAGAAAGCTACAAATATAAGAACCAGGGCATGTGAAGCACGGCGGGCACCTTCCAGAAGCAGCAATGACAGAATTACTACAGACATGATACGCACTATCGTAGCGTTGGAAATTGTTATTTCTAGGTCGCCCCGTTTGGTTTTAAAGAAAGAAAACATGGGTTTATTATCGCATGTTTTAGGCCTAGTACAATGCGTCTATTTATCTTAAGAAAGCAGTCTACGGACCTTCATTGGTAATAACTGCCCGTCAAAGTCATAGTCAAGTGTCCCTATGCCATGGCCTTTTACGCGGGAGCGGGCTTCAAGAACTTCTTCATAGATAACACGCAAATGCTGGTCGATCAGGTGTGAATCAAGTACTTTATTAGACCTATAAGTAACACTGCACAGTGGCAAAGCGACTTGTTGCTTGCAATTGTCTAGCTTCATTAGCGAAGACAGAGCCATAAAATAAGTGCGCGTATCATTATTGCGCCAAAGTGCTATTTTTTCAGCCGCCACACCAGGAGTCAGGCCGCTATCTTTAAGGCTGCGGTGTGTATAGAAACGTCGAAGCATAGCTGGTTGAAAACTGGTGTTACGCATCAAGCTGCTTAGAAGGGGGCTAGCTAGCAAACGAGCTCCAAATCCATATAAAAGCCGGCGATTACTGACAACAGTCATATCATCATAGCGGGCTAGACCGTTAAGACTCACAACCAGATCAACTTTTCTAGCTAAATCAGGATAACGCTGCAGCATGCGGGTGGCGATAACGAAACCGAAACCAATTCCAACAATAGTAAGACGCCGGCGTTTATAGCGTAGTTTTACAAGGGCCGCTAGATAATCGGCAAATGCATCAAGTGTAGGTTTGCGACCAATCTTATAGAAACTTGACATGCCGCCGAAGCCGGGTAAATCCGGCATCGTAACGCTGCCGTAGCTATTAAGCTCTAAGGCAAACTGACCCCAGTGTTCCAGGCTAGATTGCAGTCCATAAACCAGGAAAATGTCTCTTTTTTTGGCAGATGGAGATGGCAAGTAGAGCATCCGTCCACGCAAGCCATTTATTATCAAAGGCTTAGTAGAATTCTCCAGTTGTCGTTGGTTGTTTTTTGCCATGGTGGTGCTAACTCTAAAATAAAAATACAATTGAGACAACCCTATTGTTGCACCTGTTAGATTTTAATGGAAAAAGATGAAGCAATAGCTAAAATAGCACTGAATCGCTATTATTAACTCTGAAGTTATGAAAAAAAGATTATTGATTTTCGCCATTTTTTCCTCAGTAATCGTTGGAGGATTCATACTCTGGCACAATAAAGGAAATGTTAGCAAAGATGGTTCTGGGGCGTCTTCTAAAGTAGTAAACAACAATTTCAACAAGAGCCAGTACTCACTAGATGGGCCGGATAGTCTGTGGGTGGTTGTTAACAAAAAACGTGCGCTCAACCCGTTAGCATACGCGCCATCGGACTTAGTGGATATAGGCAACGGGCAAACCATGCGCCGCGACGCCGCATCAGCGTTTGCAGTCCTTTTAGCCGATGCTAAATCTTCCGGATACAACCTTCTAGCCGAAAGTGGCTACCGCTCCTTTCAGGCGCAAGCAAATGTTTATAAGCGAGAGGTCCAGTCCTTCGGCCAGGCAAAAGCTGACACCGAGAGCGCCAAAGCCGGTTATAGCGAGCATCAGACCGGTTGGGCTGTGGATATCGGCAGCCCCGGCTGCTACGAAGATTGCTTTGGAGCAACCAAGTCAGCAACATGGCTTAAAGCCAATGCCTATAAATATGGTTTTCTTTTGCGTTACCCGTTAGATAAAGCTGATGTAACCGGCTATCGCAACGAGCCGTGGCATTTTCGCTTTATCGGAAAAGATCTCAGTACGGAAATGCATAATCAAAACATAGAAACCCTGGAAGAATTTTTTGAATTACCGGCAGCTACTACTTATTAATAATATGAGATGCACGCCAACTTAGTGCTGGAGGTGACAGGGCAGCATTGAGTTTTAGCGGCACATTTTTTTCGCTACCGAAGTTTTTTATCACAATATTGCCAACAACAGCTCCTTTAGGCATAGGAGCGTTAATCTCATTCAGGCTCACTCTAGCAATAGGCAGTTTGGCAGTCCAGACAAGCATTTTGACTTCGTCTGACGCAATTGCAACCGCCTTTGAACCCCACTGTGTAGAGTAGGTTCCGGCCGGCGCATCCTTTTTTACAAGAGTTACCTCGCGAAAACCTGGCACTGCTGAGCGTAGTAGCGTAGCGCTATCTCGCATTGCTTTATTCAAATCCGTGGCACCCATAACAGCGCCAATCAGTGTAATTTTTTGACCATTGGGATAAGTTTGCGTTGAAGAAAATAAGAAACAGCCGCCAGCTTCGGTAGTATTGCCGGTTTTAATGCCATTAATGCCGTTTTGGCTAAGCAACCAATTAGTGTTTCGAATCTCACCTACCACAGGTATAACGGCCGAAGTTTGCGCCACAACGCTGGCAATTACCGGTTGCTGCATGGCAGCCTCCGCCAGTAACACCAGATCATGCGGGGTGCTGGTTGTACCGGGTGCAAAGCCACTGGCATCTTTAATTTTTGTTTGGGTCATGTGTAATGATTGAGCCAGTTGGTTTGCTTGTTGTACATAGGCGTCTTCGGAACCGAAAGCCCAACGGCTCAAGCTGTAGGCAATATTATTAGCGGATGGTAGAAGCATGGCTTGCAGTGCCTGATATTCACTTATCTGTTCACCATAATTTACGGCTACAACCGAACCATCTTGGGCGACGTAACGATTATAAGCATCGATATCAGTTTGATCGAGCGTCAGCGTGGGGCCCTGCTCACCAATCTTCAATGGTTTTTTCTGGAGCACAGCGTAAGCAGTCATGATTTTTGCAACGCTAGCTGTCGGTGATATGCTTTGTGCTCCGGATTCGCCCAATACACCGTAGCCAACCGCCCCGATTGCAGCCTGCCCGCTGTTTGGCCATGACAAGGTAGGCGCTTCATCCATGGCAGCACTAAGTGGAATTTGCTGTGCCACAACAGCCGGTAAAGGTTTTGCAAAAGCCACAGCTACAAAACCGGCCAGAAATACAATCAGCACAAAAACTACAAGCCAGCTAGTCCGGCGTTTTTTCTTTAGTGGCTTCTTAAACTGCGACGGTTCAATTATGCGCATGCGTTCACTAAAGTATAACCTTTATATGGTTTGTACATAAACCACTTGACAACAGTTAACCGTAGGCAGACACTAAAACCAGAAAGTTTTACTCCTTACAAAAACCGGAAATAACATGAAACAGTTATCACTAAAAAAGAGGTCTGAGCCAAACCGCCGAATCGGTACGGTCGGAAGGGGACACGAAAAGCTTCATGCTATCGACTTGGCAGCGCATCCCAGTCTTGAGGATTTTGCTGCGTTGTTTGACCGAAAGCTAGGCGAATCACAGAGAATGCAGATCAAAGATCTAGGCCATCGAGCCATTATATCTTTTAGCCAAGAAAGTTTTGGGGAAGTCAGATCACTATTACAATATGACGTATTAAATCCACGCACACACCAACTAGAAAATATCGCCAGGAGCTTGTTTTTGCTTAGTGCGTGGGCAACAGAGATTGTTGGAAGTCCTATGGCTGGACAAAGGCACTGGTTTGACTATGATCCAGAGTCCGGGAATAAGGGCATAACAATAGAGTACGGAACGCATCCGCTCATACCGGGTGATTACGCCGTGTTTGATCAATTACAAGCACTGCTCAACGCAACCTAAACTTGTTACGCCAGTAATAATCATCTAAAATCAATCTGTTCAAGCTTTCAATAATGGGACGTCGCCAAGTGGTAAGGCACCAGTTTTTGGTACTGGCATTCGTAGGTTCGAATCCTACCGTCCCAGCCAATAAATTTGATAATATAATTGAATGAGTAGCGATTCAGTGACAAAAAACGCCCTTGAAGTCAAGAATTTGACTAAGTCTTTTGGCGACGTGAAAGTCCTTAGAGGCATCAATTTTAGTGCTAAACCTGGTACTATCTTGGCTTTGCTCGGGCCAAATGGAGCCGGCAAAACTACGACCATCCATATTCTAAGCACTCTACTAAAACCCGATGCCGGTGAAGTCCACATAATGGGCTACGACGTCGTTAAACAACCGGAACAAGTCCACGCCTGTATTGGACTGACCGGCCAATACGCGGCAGTTGATGAATACCTAACGGGAGAAGAAAACCTGCATTTAATGGGCGGTTTGTACCGGCTCAGTAAAGAAGACACTAAAAGGCGAACTAAAGAGCTTCTAGAGCAATTTGACCTGGTAGGTGCCGCTAAACGACCGGTTAAAACCTATTCGGGCGGAATGAAACGCCGGATTGACCTGGCAATGAGCCTGATAGCTATGCCGCCGGTTATATTCCTGGATGAACCAACAACAGGGCTGGATCCGCGCAGCCGTTTAACAATGTGGGAAATGATAAAGCAACTAGCTAAATACGGCACGACCATTTTACTAACCACCCAATACATGGACGAAGCTGATCAACTGGCTGACAATATTGTAGTTATTGATAACGGTAAGGTTATTGCCGAAGGTACATCAGCCAGCCTAAAATCCAGGATCGGATCGGATCGTTTAGAGCTAACCATATCTATTAATAGCGATTTTGAGAAGGCTAAAAAGGTCCTCACTGGTAATGCCCAACAAGCCGACCTTGAGCGCCGCGCTATTAGTATTGCCGGTAAGGGCGGAGCGCGTAAAGTTAAAGAATTATTACAAAATATGGAAGATGAGGGTATAGAGGTGGAGACTATATCATTACAGAGCCCGACCTTAGACGATGTCTTTCTAACTCTCACAGGCCATGCCGCTTCTAGCGAAAAAGTTGACTCTAAAAAGGCCAAGAAGGAAAAGTAAATGGCAGTAATATCTTTAATATCTGACGTAAAACCTCAGGAAAAATCAGCCTGGTTCTGGCGTTTCCGCGACACCTGGCTGATGACCAAGCGTAGCATTACGCATATTGTACGCAGTTTTGACCAGCTTTTTTCTCTGATAATGTTCCCCGTCATGTTCATGCTACTAAATCGATATGTGCTTGGCGGCGCTATTCATACCGGCATTGCTTACGCCAATTACTTGTTTGCCGGTATTCTGGTGCAAACCCTGGCCTTTGGTGCCAACTACACCACAATTAACCTGGCAGTAGACATGAAAGAGGGTATTGTGGACCGTTTTCGGTCTTTACCCATGAGAACCAGTGCTTTATTGGTGGGCCATATTACTGCAGACATGGTGCGCAATGTCATCTCCGCCATTATCATTATTGCCATCGGCTATCTGGTCGGTTTTCGACCAAACGCCAGTGCAACTGACTGGCTGCTTGTAGCGGGGCTTTCTTTACTTTTTACTTTGTCGATATCGTGGCTATCGGCCATTTTAGGCCTCATGGTTAAGAGCCTGGAAGCGGCCCAATGGATTGGTTTTGTCGTGATTTTCCCACTGACGTTCATCTCAAGCGCCTTCGTACCAACCGACACAATGCCGCCGGCTCTGCAGGCTTTCGCTGAAAACCAGCCCTTAACTCATGTCATAAACGCCGTACGATCCTTATTGGTCGGGACGCCTATGGGTAATTCTGGCAAATTAGCTGTCATCTGGTGTGTGGGCATTATCGCGGTTTGTGCGCCAATCGCCATAAGAATGTTCCGTCGCCGCGGTCCGACTAAGTAGAAGACTGGATAGAGCTTAGGTCTCTAGCTCGCCGAGGGGTTGTTTTCCAGGGCGTTAACATCTTCTTTTTGATCAGCCGGTTTTAGAATGTTATCAACTAGAATATCCAGCTGATTGTCGTTGAGCTTAGACTTTTCAGCGTAGCCTTCAATGCCCAGATTACGCAATCCAGCTGGCGCATCCGCTTCATTTAAGGCTGAGACTATGAGCACCGGAATTTTTTGCCCCCATTCGCTGGAGCGCATTATTTTCAGAACCTGGTCGCCGGCAATTACCGGCACCATCAAATCAAGTAAAACTAGATTTGGCATTTCCTTTTGAATAAGAGCCAGCGCTGTTTTGCCATCATTAGCCACAAAACAGGTGTAACCCAGTAGCTCCATGCGGGTTTTATATATGTCGGCCAGCTCTACCTTGTCTTCGACAATTACAATTTTCTGAGTTTTACCAAATGCGTCCATAATATGATTCTAGCATAAGCCTTTTATGCAATGTTAATTCTACAATTGCGAATGTTTAATTTGATTACTATTCTGTATAGGTAATTTAGGATCGCGACACATCTGCCACCTAGTGTAAGCCGCGATGAGGAGGACGAATGACTATATAGATTTACTGGCCAATACGCCGTAGGCGAATTGGCCTTTTTTGTTTGTATGCGAAATTAAGTACTAAAGGAGACAATATGTCATCAGTAGCTATCAAAACATTGCCGTGGGGTGGAGAGGTTTATCTGGAAATTCCTCTGCACAAAAATTCATCCAATAAATTCTATGCCTGTCATGGTAAAACCGTTGAGGGCAGAGAATACATTGAATTTACAAAATTTGGCCCTAAGCCAAATACTGAAGGCGAAACCTATACCCAAAAGCTTAGACTCTTTAGTCCGGTACAATGGGCTCAATTGAAGCACTGCGTAGAAAGCGACCTTGCCGGTTCAATCGGTTGGGACATGGCAGCTGGTCAACAGGAATTTGAAAAACAAACCGATGCCAAGAAATCTTAGCCTATAAACACCGGCCGGATGGAGTCAACACCTAAGCTCCATCCGGCTTCATAATAAAAGAATAGTGCTTATCTTTATAGTCATGAAAGATTCTTTACGTTTGTGACACTTTGTGATACTGTATACGAGACTAAGGAGTTCACCTAATGATTACTTATAAAATCGACAAACAAGCCCATGCGAAGATCAACAACCAGATCCGTGATATGAAACCAGTCTTGGCCGAGATTGTTCCCACCCTGCAGATGTTACAGGAATTATTAAAAGAACATGAAGGCGCAATTTCCTCGCCAAGCATTAATAACTACAGGGCCGAATTACAGGAATCACTCCGAAAAACAATAGCTTTCGCTGACGACATTGCTGAGCCTACACAGAAGCTTATAGCCGTCAGTGAGCAAGCTGCTAAGCACCTGGCCGCAATTGAAGAGCATTTTGGTGGAGTATTGCGCGAAAAAAGTACTTCTGAACCTACAACGAAAGTAATAGAGTAAGACATGATTCTAATGAATCATCAAAAGGAAACCAAATTGGTTTTGAAGAGTGACCCTTTGCAAGGAATTCTTTTCAAAGTCGACCCGGTTAATCTGCGTAATCAGGCCATGAAGCGTTCAAATAGAAAGATTGGGCAACATCTAAACTTTTTCCAAAAACTCCCAGAATTAAAAATGGTAAAATCACGCCTTAATCGACATAACAAGCTTATAAGTGATGTTACGTCTCAGTCAAACGACAGTGCCGACGTATACCGAAGACTAAAAATAGACATAAAATAACTCCTTAAACCGGTTATGCTTTATAATAATCTTTACTTTTTGTATTGTTTATGTGACTATAAGACTTAAGAATAAAAACCAATTGCAGAAATGTTAATTCAAGCAATTAAGAAAGGGGTAGAAGATGAGGAAAGTATTACAAATTTTAACAGGTGTGGTTGTTTCGTGCGGGCTAATGGCCGGCGTTGCTGCCGCCCAAAGCGCATCTTGTAGCGTTGTGAACACAGGTCCTAATTCCAATAATACCTGTACTGTAAATACGAATAACACCTTAACGGTAACTTGCACAAATACTGCCAACGTAGTTTACGTTAATGGTCAGAGTTCGAATTCAGGCAGTGCCACAGTAACAGCCAACACAAGTGGTGGCTACAGTGTCAGCGGAAATGCCGTGAATCAAAATAGCACCAACACCGCATTGGATCTAGGTTGTGCAGCAGCACCAGCAGCTGCTACCACTACTGCTCCAGCAACTGGTGGAATGGGTGGTGGAACCACAACTCCAGCCACTACTACTGCAACCGCAGCACCAGCACCGGTCAAGGCTTTGCCAAACACTGGCACAAGTGAAGTTGTTACAATAACAGCAATCGCTACCGCCACACTAGGTGCCGCAGCAATGGTCAGTCAGTTCGCTAAGAGTGCTTATCGCCGCCGTCTTCAGAAGCAGCTCTAAGTATTCCTTAGGTAAAAAAGCGAGCCATCATGTTTTTTCAAAAAGCTCGTTACGTAATCAGCGTGTCAGGTATTAACCTGGCACTGCTGTTTTTTGTAGTTTATTTAATTAGCCCTGGCACATTCAAACGTTCTCCAGCTAACACCTCCTTAGTTAGTGCGGAAGCAGTGAATAGGGTTGTCAGGGCGTCGCTTCCACCACCAAAAGCGATTACCGTCGGCAAGCCGGTTAGACTGACGATAACGAGGCTAAATATAGATTTGCCAATAGAGGATGGCATTTATAATCCTGAGGATGGCAGCTGGTCACTTAGTGGTTACCATGCACAATTTGCCTATCCAAGCGCACCAGCAAATGACAGCGAGGGAAATACTTTTATATACGGTCATAACAATAAAAACGTCTTCGGTCCTTTGAAGAAAATTGAAGAAGGGGATATGGTTCAGATATTCACAGATAATGGCCACGTATTTTCGTATAAGTTTGAAGATGCTGTAAATGTTAAGCCGGATGACACATCAGTCTTTAGCTATAAAGGCCCTCCGATTTTAACCATACAAACTTGCAGCGGTAACTGGAATGAATGGCGACGCATGTTTCGCTTCTCCTTCGTGAAAGTGGAAGCCTAATGCTTGATAGCATAGCTGCCGGCACTTTCTGGCTATCAATTATGTTCGGCATTGGTCTTGGAGTCGTCGGTATAACAGGCGCAAATATTTATGATTTTAAAACGACTAAAGAGCGGAAAGCCAGTCTGCGCCATCCGTATGCTCGAAAACTTCGCCGCCGCCCTGTTTTAAGTGTCATCATTTTGTCACGCAACAATTCTGCAGAAATCCAAGCTTGTTTATTAAGTGTGCTGCGTAGCAACTACCGAAAAATTCAGATAATCATAGTCGACAGAGCATCCACAGACGGCACTCAGGGCATTGTTAAGCAGATGATCGTGAAATACCCGTCACGTGGCATTAAACTGATTGCAAAGCGTCTAAATAGTAATGAAGCCCAGTCTATTAAACAGGCACGCAGATATGCTAGCGGAGATATCACCTTTACTATATCCGCTAACAATACCGTAGAAAAAACTACCCTCCGCAATCTAAGTTATCATTTTATAACTAATCCCAGGTTAGAGCACATTTATGCGAGACTGGTGATACAGTCAGATCCTTCCTTAACAGGCCTCGGGCAAAAAATGGCACAAAATACTGCTAACTGGCTACAAAAAACAGCGTTTAGAGCATGTGACTACCGACCACTCCTACAAGCCAGCAGGGTAGGCAAGAATTCTGCTCACAGAAGCAAATATTATACAGATGTAGTTGTGTTCCAGTCTTCCGTAAGTCACTTTCGTCGACTATGGATCAAAGAGTATAACCGCTTGCTTAATAGGAAACGGAACACGCAGAGAACCCAACCTTTGTTTCCTAAAAATTCTCATACTCTATTCAGGAAATCTGTGTACTTGGTGATTTTAGTTCAGGCTTTTTTGATACCTTACCTGGTCTATATCGCAGTCTCATTTGATAACCCGCTGTACTTGTTCCTGGCGTGGTCGGTTTTTTCAGTTTTAGCGGCTGTAATGATCTGGTCAGAGGAAGAAACATTTCTAACTAAGCTGAGAGCTAGCCTGTATATACCAATGCTTTATTGTTTATTCTGGTTTTACTGCACGCTGCAACTGTCTATTTTACTAGCAGTTATCGTGTCCGCCGTTAGCAAGCGTTTAGTGTCTGCTTTTAAAGAATTATTATTAGTGCTTTTAGGGTCGACTAAAAAGACGGCTTAAGAGATCAGCCTGAAACGTGATATTAAACGTTCGCCGAGCAGCATCAGTAGTCCCGCCGAAACAGTCACCAGGCTAAGCGTCCAGTTCTTATTGTAGTGAAGACCGCCAGCTACCGCGCTAGCTGGTAGACTGTCTTTACTGGTCAAAACAGCGGCCACTGGTTGAGGTGATTGAGTGTTAGAACCGCCGCCGCTTGCAGCACCGCCTACAAAATTTGTACTACCCGCGCCTGAATTATGGATACTTGCCTGGTAAGGCATAAAGCCAAAGACACCGGGACTTGTCGCCGGCGCTGCCGCTGAGGTACTGCTACCACTTCCGCCGCCCATGCCACCAGTGGTGGCCGGTGCATTACCATACGGTGTGTTGACGCCGAAGCTTCCATGCCACGTACCAAACACGTTAATAAACAGCACCCCGAACCAATCAGACACAGAGAATGTGCTGTCAATCATATTTAAGACATTGACACCTGTAGTAGCCTTGCCAGACTTGGCATCACCGGCATTGGTGTTATTGGTCGCAGCAGCGTCGCCGCTGGCAGCATTAACATTCACATTGTTATTTATCTGACTATTTTCGTCTATGCCGACGTTTACATTGCGATCTCCATTGCTATTAATGGTGTTTGTGGAGCCGGCTCCGGTTGCTACAACTGCATTAGTGCCAGCCGGAGCGTTAAGGATCAGGCCAACCCAATCGCCAAGCACATTAACGAATACTACTAGCGCATTCTTAGCAACAACTTGTTTACCAGTAAGATTAAGTAGTACAAGCTTGTTATCGGTTGCACCAGTAGTGGCACTGCCGGCATTGGTGTTATTAGCTACGGTAGCGTCGCCCGATACAGCGCCTGACGTGACCTGATTGGTTATCTGCCGGTTAGTGTTTACATCAACGTCAACTGACGTATTACCGTTAGCATTAATGGTGTTATTAGATTGGGGCCCGGTAGCGGCGATGATAGCCTGCAAGAGACCTGGCGGCAGAAGAATATCGCCTTCCAGATCACCATTTATGTTCAGAATACCAACGAACGACTGGTTGGCATAAATAGCTGAATTAATCATATTAATAAGATTAACGAGAGCCGTAGCATCACCCGACGTCGCCGAGCCACCATTTGTATTGCTGTCGACCATAGCATCGCCGCTAGTGGCACTGACCTGTATATCATTATTAATAGCGGCATCTTCTGATACGTGGATATCTACATTCCCATTGCTGGCTGCAGAATTCAGCAAGCTTGGATCAATCATTAAGTCTCCCTGCACATTTCCATTGATATCAGCTATGAAAGTTGCAATTTGTTCACTACCTAATGAACCCCATGTAGATTGCAGCATGTTCAGGATATTCGCGATGGCCTGGGCATCACCGGATGTGGCATTACCTCCGTTA
Source organism: uncultured Candidatus Saccharibacteria bacterium (assembly GCA_964540115.1). GTDB lineage: Bacteria > Patescibacteriota > Saccharimonadia > Saccharimonadales > CAYVSP01 > CAZILM01. The sequence goes on from CAZILM010000003.1 coordinate 34,235, forward strand.
GTGTTGCCCTGCACAAAAGCATTGCCGCTACGAGAATCTGATGTTATTACGTTACTTATAGCACCGTTGAAAAAGAGATCAAAAGCCCCGTTGCTGGTGCCGTTTAAATTAATACCATTATTCGATGATGGTCCGGTATTGCTTATGCTGGCATTGGCCCCAAAGCCACCACCAGGTGGTTTGGCAACTGAGCGCGTATTAGCTACGTAGGTTCCCGACGCCGGGCTGAATACCCAATCTGTCGTATCCCACATGTGTGTCTGCGGGTTGTAACTGTAATTTTGCGGTGTTTTGGGCTTGGTTTGGTGGGTAACGGGATCCCAGCTATATAGATCATTCTCCCACATGCCGGTTGCTGCATTGTATTGATAAGTAGAGCCATCTACACCATTCGGCTGGGTCGGTCCGGTTGGCGATTGCGGGCCGGTTGGAGTGGTCGGTCCAGTTAGGCTTGGGGTTTGCGTATCAGTTGGTGTGCTGGCTGAGGAAGTATCCGCCGGCGTGCTGTCTGTCGGCGTGGTGGCAGATGTATCGGTTGGAGTGTCAACAGTTTCAGCTGGCGTAGATTCTGCTGATTGCGAAGTGTTATCAGCAGGATCAGTGACAGTTGGATCTGTTGATGTGTCGGCCAGCGCTACAGCTGGGTAAAAGAAAATCTGCAACACGATCATGAGACCGATTACACTATCTTTCAAAATGTGCGACAGCTTTCTTGGCACACCAGACTCCTTTATTTACGTAAGTATTTGGCCCACCTGTTAGACGTAAGGAGGAGTAGGGTATTGAAAAACCATACCCCTCCGTAAACGTCTCTTCTAAACAACTCTCCTAAACAAGCCGGTAAAGGCTAGCTAGAATTAGTTGCTCATGTTCAAGCTGGTGCTTGTGTTGTTTGTGTTAGAAGCACTACCGCTGGTAGCTGAGCCACCGTTGGTGTTGCTGCTGACGTTAGCTGTACCAGAGTTTGATGTCTGGGTGCTAAAGTTACCAACAAATGCATTGTTTGTTGAGCTAACAGTAACAGTGTTGTTACCATTAAACGTTACCTGGTTGTTTGAGCTTGGGCCTGTGGTGTTAATGGAAGCGCTATCGCTACCAGTGTTACCAGCTGCTGCAGCCATAGCTACGGCGTTGGCGCCAGCGTTGCTCATAGTAACGCTCGTGCTGTTGGAGTTGCTGTTGCTGGTTGAGCCACTAGTAGCACCACCGGCATTGGTGTTGCTGCTTGTGTTGGCTGAACCAGAGGCTGCGTTTTGCGCTTGCGCGTTAAAAACGCCTGCTCCGTTGGATGTAGTAACACTTGTGCTGTTACTTCCATTAAATGTTATTAGGTTTGTTGAACTTGGCCCGGTTGTACCAATGTTTCCGGTTTGCGCTGCGGCGACGCCGGCACTGAGGCCAACACCCAAGACCGCTACTGCAAAGGCTCGTAGTAACTTTTTCATAAAGTTACTCCTTTCTTTAAATTTAGTTGGTTGGTAATTTTCTCGGGTGTTCACCCGACCTTCGACGCCTGTTATTTAGGCACCAAAGGTCGAAGGAACAGGCGACGCTACATACTATTAAACTCCGTATGATTTACAGTCCCATTGGATGTAGTTGTGGAGCTGGAGGAGAATGTATTAACCTGGGTGGAAGTATTACCGCTGTTGTTAGAATTCTGCACATCGACTGTTGTGGTGCCGTTTTCGTTGGTGACTGTCTTGTGTACCGAACCATTCTGTGGCACCGGCACAGTCTCGCCATTGACACTTACAGAAGTTGAGCCCTCAGAATTGGCAGAAACATTAGTGGAATTACTAGTAGTAGTGGTCGATGAGGCATCGCTTTTTTGATCGGCGGGCGGGGTTGGTTGCTCCGGCAACGAATCCGAAAATGAATTCACAGCTGTATTACTTACCGCGGCTTGAGTTGCAGGCTTATTATGGACTGAAACCGCCAGACCAGCAGCTCCAATGAGCAGGGCTAGAGATAGTGCGGTTGTTTTAGGGTGCTTTGTTAAGAGATTGTGAGGGAGCATGGTAATAGAGGCACTGCTAGCGCGTTTTTTCGGTGTTCGTGCTTTGCCCCAGAACAAAATAGCTCCTCCTTTTTGCCACCCATGACTAGTACTAAATATAAGTGGATTTGACGGATAGTCAATAGTCACGTAGCGAGAATTTTTATCATGGTTCAGTATCTGGCGTTCTAGCGTGAATTTTTCAGAGGTACAATACTGTTGTGCTTTAGTCAACTTTCGTAAATACTACAACAATTTTTCTGTGAATTATCTCGCAGCATAAGCGTGTTAGAAAAAGTAGAATATCGTTGCAGACTCAAGATAGGGGGAGAAAATGAAAAGGTCAAAAATACTAACAACACCGACACGCATAAACGAGGTCGACTTCGACAATCTGTTCGAAGACGGTGAAGACTGGCAACAGAAGGCAGAACGCCTCCAGGCCAGACGCTGGCGCAAGCTCAAGCAACAACTTATCTGACAGTAACTGACTAGCCATAGACTAGAGCGTTCAGATTCGAGACACGTGTTGCTTCTGTTTCTCTCTTTATCGACTCCGTTATAGGCTATAATAACGGGTATTAAATATTGAGGAGTGAGAGCGTGAAAACCCGGCACTACATAATTCTATTTATCATTCTAATTATCAGTTATGTTGGCCTAACATTACTTCCGGCACCGGATCCCAAGGCTCTTGTCCAATACAACTTATCAGTTTCACAAGCACGTTTGTTAAGTCTGACCATCGTATTGCCAGTCGTTGCCATATGGTTAGTCGCAATGTATGGTTTCGTAAAGATCAAAGACTATGCGCAGTTAATTAAGAACTCTAAAGACGGGGCCGCTTTGAACACAATTAGCACCGGCTTACTTTTTCTGGCATTAGGTTCGCCATTTAGCGCAGTACTAACAAGCGTGAGCGCTCAACTTGTAAAAAGACATCCCGATTGGCTGGCCGCTACTACAATTATTAATAACTATATAACGTTGATAATTATGGCTCTCGGTATGTTCTTTATTGCTAAGGGAGCCGAGCAACTAGTAAAGCTGGTTGGTAAAAAATCTGGTAACAATGAACAAAGGTTACTGGTCCTATTATTCATAGTATTGAGCACGCTTTACAGTTACTTCCTGATTTCACAACCGATACAGACACCAGCCGGTCAGCGCATTTATTACATGTCTCACATAATGGTTCTGCTCACGCTGGCTATTCCATATCTTTATTATTGGTATCGCGGCCTACTGGGAGCATATTACCTGTACTGGTACCAGAAAAACGTGCCCGGCCGCGTCTACAAAGGATCGCTCAGTTATGTAGCGGGCGGCATTTTTACGGTCATAATGACCTCTATATTAGTCAGGGGACTGGTAACGATATCGGCAAGAATCAGCACGCTAGGACTTCCACCAATCTTACTCATTATCTATTGCTTATTACTAATCTCAGGTTTGGGCTACGTTTTGATTGCGATTGGCGCCAAAAAGCTACGCAAAATTGAGGAGGTCTAGCCATGGAGCAAGGCCAGCGTCTTTATAAGCAAATGGTGGACATCAGCCGGGATTATTTAGGACCGGCCGCTGAGCGATTTATTAATCGTCAGGTGACAACCCACCTTCATAAAGAGCCGTCCGACCTCTCAAGCAGGGATGTACCAACTCTGGTAGATTGGATAAAACTGGCTTTTGCTCTTCTAACCAATGATGATGCCCTGGTAAATGAATATGCCGATCGTCTCCTTACACTCTCCAAAAAGAAGAGCGCGAAAGTCTAGGTCTTTATGCCGAGGTCAGTAGCCAGCAAACAACCCCAGTCTGCGAAATCATTCAGCAAGCACGACAAAGCGCGAGCGGATGCCTTATTCCTTAGTATTGGCGAGGGGGCTTTCGTTACTGACGGGCAAGGACGTATTAGTCGCATTAATCACGTTGCGCTGGAGCTTTTGGGATTTGAAGAAAGCGAACTTGTCGGCCAGTGGTATCCCGGCATTATAGTTGCTGAAGATAGTGCCGGCAAAGTTTTCCATAATTTAGAGAGGCCAATCACTAGAGTGTTCCTGACCGGAAAGTCGGTCAGCGCGCGCTTATATTATAGGCGCAAGGACGGCACACGCATACCGGTATCGTTAACTGTTTCGCCGGTGATATTAAAAGGAAAGCCTGTTGGTGCCATAGAAGTCTTTAGGGACATCAGCCACGAACTGGCCTTGGAGCAGGCTAAGGATGATTTTATCTCGATTGCCTCTCACCAACTTAGAACACCTGCTACGGGCGTAAAACAGTACGTCGGCATGCTACTAGAAGGTTATGTAGGCAAACTACCGGCCGAACAACAATTACTCTTGACCAAAGCTTACGAGAGCAATGAGAGGCAACTTAAGATAATTGACGACCTGCTCAAAGTCGCCCGGGTTGATGCCGGTTTCATTAGCCTACAAACCGAAACGGTTGATTTGATCCAACTACTCCAAGACGTTATATATGAACAGCTGGGCAAAATTGAAAAACGCCACCAGACAATTAAATTCCAGCATACAGCCAAGAGCCTAAAACTTAATATCGATTCTGCTTTGATGCGCATGGTGTTTGAGAATTTAATAGATAATGCCAGCAAGTATACGCCGGAAGGGAAGGGTTTAAGGGTCCGAATTGTCAAAACTAGCAAGTCAGTTGTCATTAGTTTTAACGACGAAGGTGTTGGCATTGCGAAAAGAGACATTGGCCAGCTCTTCCAGAAATTTGCCCGATTTAATGACAGCATCACTCACGCCGCTGAGGGTAGCGGGCTGGGTCTCTACTGGGCTAAGCAAATAGTAGATCTGCACAATGGCACAATCTCGGTCACTTCTCGATTGCACAAAGGTTCGACATTTGTAATACAACTACCGGTAAATCGGGACGGACTTGCACAGAGCGAGGGCACGAAGGTACTATTAAGTGAGAAAGAAGGATAAATATTAATGGCCCACATCCTGATTGTTGAAGATGATCAAGTTCTGAACGATGCTTATAAGTTGATACTGACCAAAGAGGGACATGAAGTAAAAGTAGCGCATGACGGTGTTGAAGGACTAAAATGCCTCAAAGGCTACACACCTGATGTGATACTTCTGGATTTACTGATGCCGAATCTTGATGGCATTGGTTTTTTGAAAAAGTACCAAAAGACGTATAGCGACCGTAAGGATACCAAAGTCGTAATTTTGACCAATCTGGATCAGGACAAAGAAATACAAGCGGCCCTCGAACTTGGAGCCTACAAGTATATTGTCAAAGCCCGCACATCACCTAAACAACTGGCAATCAACGTAAACCATCTAGTAAATAGGAATATCGACAAAAGGTCCGAAGACTCCTAAAAGTTTATCCGCTAAAATCGGGGCGGTTGATGCCAATCAGGCGCATAGATTCGTAGTCATCATCCAGTAAATCATTCAACTTGTCGGTTCTGACAATATAATTTTGGCGGTTATAAGTAATGACGCCGGTTTTTTCCAGTCGCTTTAGTTCGATTCCGGTGGTTTCACGCGTTAAACCCATAAAGTTTGCTAAGTCCTGCTGTGTTAGAGGCAAAGAAATCTTAACGAGGTCTTTTTTTACGTCCCGGCCAAAGCGAACGCAAAGAAAATAAATAGTATGAAGTACCTTATCGGCCGCTTTGGATTGCTCAAGCGCATTGATACGCATTTGATAATTCAAATAGCGCGATACAAAATAGTCAAAATATTCATACAATAATTTGGGGTTAGCCTGAATAAAGCTTATGAATTCAACCCTCGGGACGCAATAGACACTTACATCAGTGAATGCTTCGTAGAAATACTGTGTGCTACGCAATTTTGCGAACACCCAGCCCATCGGGAAAGTTTCCATTTCGACATCAAAAGAAATTGGCTTTTCCTGGCCTTCGCTAGTTAAGTTATAGGTCTTAACAACACCCTTTTTAATCAGGTATGCACAAGAAGGGACCTCGCCTTCGAAGAGGATGATTTCGCCTTTTGTAAAATGTTGAACCCGGTAATTGTCCAGAAAGTGTTTGAGTGTCTCCACGATGCTCCGTTTTTACTTTAAGTTACTCTAGGGGCAATATCGTACGGCTATCATTACTAATTATGAACTATACAACAAATTTGGATTACTTGATTAGATTTAGATGTCTTAAGTATCTTTTTCTGCAGATGCGCCGACAGATTTTCTTCCGGTGTAATAACTCCTTATTTGAAACAGAAAGTAGAGCCCCATCGCGCTGACGATTAAGCTCAATATAAAGCGTCCAAAACCGCCATACTCGCTAAACGATATAATCAGCCCATAAGCTACATTGACCAATGCGGCGTAAAAGAGCAGGTCCCAGCCTGTCTTTTTTCTAGCGCGTGTGCGCGGAAATGCCAACACTAGCATAAGCCCTTCAATAACAAGAGTAAGGACGCCAAGCCAGATTGCACTGCTCATTCGTTGGGTGCTAATGGTAGTACCATTTAAGGCTTGCGTAAGACTATTTACGTAACTATTAACGTAATGTGCCCAATGCCAGACTGACCAAGCCGTCCAAAGCGCAAACACACCAAGTACCAAATTAACCCATGGCAGGTATTCGACAATTGTTTTGCGAGCGTTTTGGGGAAGTTGAAGCGGAAAATTTTTACTTACATCATCCAGTTTTGTCTCAAGCGTGGTGATTGCGCCCATAGAAGTCACCTCCAGTAATAGTTAATAACCAAAGCATACTGCGGTTCACTCTCTTTGCGCAAGTGCTAGCTCTTTGCTGGACTTACACAACTTTGCTTAGACAAGTGTATGTCTCGTACAATATCAAAACAATGGAGAGATTCGACGAAGCCTACAGGCAATTGAACTCGGCTCAACGACAAGCCGTTGACTCGATTGACGGCCCGGTTCTGGTGGTCGCCGGGCCTGGTACTGGCAAAACGCAATTACTTAGCCTCCGGCTGGCTAATATTTTACGCAAAACCGATACTCACCCGAATAATATTCTGTGTCTAACCTACACCGAGTCTGGTAAGGAAGCGATGCAAAACCGTCTGGCAGAATTTATCGGCAAAGCCTCAAAGCAAGTAGAGGTTCACACTTTTCATGGATTCGGCAGGGGATTAATCAGCCGTTTTGAGGATTACTTTCCGGAGCTTATTGGCTTTCGGCCGGCTGAAGACTTAATGCTATATGAGACACTGCTAGCTTGTTTAGAGCAACTGCCACGGGATAATCCCCTAAGCAAAAAGGCATACGGTCAATTCGTCTACCAAAGTGATGCCCAAAACCGCATTAGCCAGTTAAAGCAAGCCGGTATATCACCAACGACTGCTAAATTAACGGCTCAGCAGGACATAGCCTGGAGTAGGACAACCGGCAGTAAATTGACAGCGTCGTTTAATGAGGCAGGGCGGCTTTCGCCCAAGTCGTTAATAATGTTAACTAATAGTGTTGCCGCATTTTCCGGAGAAGAGCCTGCTTCGGAATTAGGTAAAATCTGTCTAA
>CAZILM010000003.1:41829-45543 GCA_964540115.1 uncultured Candidatus Saccharibacteria bacterium
TTAAGAAAAAATCCGCAGTTTTTGGCTAGCCTCCAGGAAACATTTCAATATATTTTAGTAGATGAGTATCAGGATACTAATGCCGCTCAAGCCAGCATTATAAATTACATAGCGGATAGCCCAGTTAACGAAGCACGGCCTAACGTTATGGTTGTCGGTGATGACGATCAAGCTATTTACGGATTTCAAGGAGCGCTTGGCGACATCTTAATGGATTTCAGGGAGAGATGGCGTGAGGTAAAGGTAATAATTTTGAAAGAAAACTACCGCTCAACGCGTTCAATTCTTGATTTATCGCGCGGCGTAATTACCAGGGGACGGAACCGCTTAGAGAACCATTATGAAGATATCGATAAGACCCTGCACTCGAATACTAAGTACACAGACATTATGCCGACACAGTACGAAACCAACTCCTCACAAGCTGCCATCGAGAAAGCTGTCATAGCCGCTCAAAGTAACGACAACCGCCAGCTGGCTATTATTGCTTCAAAACATAAGTATTTGCGGGATCTAGCGAAGCAGCTGGATAAAGCCAAGGTGAGTTATTACTATGAGGGGAGAGAGGGTCTGCTGGAAGATCCTGTCATTGAAGATTTGCTGTTGTTGGCAGATCTGCTCCTGGCTATAAGTCAAAACAATCTGATCCGGACTAGTTATGTGTTGCCGGAAATTATCGCAAAGGGGCTAGTTGAAATACCGCGCCTGGAAGCTTGGCGAATTGCTCTGGATGCTAAAACGCATAAGTACAGTTGGTGGGAAGCAATTCAAGTAAATCAATCACAACATGGTGGCGCTATTCAGGAGATAAAGATACTAGCAGAAGCACTGAACGTAAGAGAAGCTGCTGCCAGTCTGAAACAAACTGCCAGGCATTATAAGTTTAGAGTGTTAAACAAAATACAGAAATTGATCGATCACTCAGCCAGTTACTACGGACGCAGTGACCTTACTTTGGGCGAAATCCTACGTTACGTTGAACTTTGCAAGCAAGCCGGAATCGCTCTTGAGCAAAAAATCGTAAAAGGCAAAGAGCACTCCAAAGTCATTCTGCTAAGCGCACACAAATCAAAAGGACAGGAATTTGATAGGGTCTATGTTTTACACGCCGATTATAATACTTGGTTTAGAGAAGCCGGCAAGCGAAATAATCTTGTTCTGCCAGAAAATTGGAAATTAATTGAGCCACGCAGCATGGATGAAGATGATCGGTTGCGCCTGCTTTATGTTGTCATGACCCGAGCCAAACAGGAACTATCACTGATTAAAGGAAACCCGAACGCGCAGACAGTTCCGGGTGCAGAAGAAATAAAAACCATTCAAATAGTCAGTGAGCAAATTGAAGCCTTTAGTCCTCCTGACGAAGAATCGTGGCGCAGTTGGTATTTGCCTAAAAATAAAGCTGAACAGATCCAGCTGAAAGATTTTCTTGCGCCCATACTAGCGTCTTACCGTTTAAGCCCCTCGCATCTTACGAGCTACCTGGATATAGCACACGGTGGGCCTGAAACCTTTTTTTCGTCTGTGTTGCTGGAAATACCAGAACCCATACATCCTGAAGCTTTATTCGGCAGCTATGTTCACAGGACACTTCGTTTTGCACAAGAAAGCTTGAACAAAACCGGCAAACTACCGTCTGCACAGCAGCTCTCAAACTACTTTGCGACTGATTTTCCAACCATCGACCCAAGAGTCATGAAAGACGTGCTAGAAGTGGTAAGAAAATATTTACAGAACGAAGCGCTACCCAAAGGCGGCGTTGCGGAATTCACTTTCAGCAATAAGAACGTCTCTTTCGATGGTGTTGCCTTAACCGGCACAGTTGATAACTATGTTCTGAAGGACAATAAACTGACAATAACCGATTTTAAAACCGGTCGTGTCCTTAATTCGTGGCAAGTTCGTGAAGACTACTACGCTCAGAAGCTACACCGTTTCCGGCAGCAATTGCTGTTCTATGAACTTCTCTTCAGGCTCTCTTCCGATTTTAGTAGTGTTGAAGTTATAGTTTCCAAAATCAGCTTTGTTGAAGCAACCCAGCGTGGCACCTATCATGAACTTACTCTGGATGCCGACAAAGACGAACGTCGCCGGCTTGAACTTTTAATTCAGGCAGTCCAACAAAAAATTAAAAACTTAGAATTTGCTAGCATAGCTCAGTATAGTGCCGATCTGCATGGTCTAAAGCAGTTCGAAGAAGATCTGGAAAAGAAAATAGTCTAGCGTCGACTGGTTTTAGAACTCTTGCGCGAAGCTTTCTTCTGGGTAGTTTTTTTACGGCTGCTTTTTGTGACTGCCGCACTTGTGGATTTCAATGATGCGAAGCTACCACTAGGTGCAAAAATAAGGGCGTACAAATTCATACCTACTACTGAACCCACCAGTGGTGCGATAGCGTAAGTTAGGTCCCAGGATTGGATGCCGACAGCCACGGCCGGGTTTAGTACTCCGTTTGAGGCAACTGAAGCCACCAGAATACCGAGTGTCAAAGATGCCCCAATCGTAAGTGCCAGCTGTACACCCTGGTAGCCCTGATATACAGCGGATGCAATACCAAAAGTGAAAATCATCGTACCAAGCGCTTCTGCAATGAAAACGCGCCAGTCAAAATTTTTACCAGCCAAGCTAGTGACCGATTTATTGAGCAGATAGGTTAAAAGTGCCCAGACGCTTAGGCCGGCCAGCATTTGGACAGCAACGTACATAGCTGCTTTGGCAGTGCTTATCTTCCTGAGTGTCCACAACCCCAAGGTGACAGCTGGATTAAGATGTGCGCCCGACGTCGATCCAATCGCCAGTACCATTACGCCTAGCGTTAAGCCCGCCATTGTGCCCGCAAAAAACGGAAAAGTGGTTCGTCCTACCATTGAAAATACTACTGTCGCAAGTGTGGCTGTACCTAAAAACTCCGCCACCAATGCGGCTACATTGTTTCGGGTGAACATATATCCCTCCAAATTATGCTTTTATTCTTATAAGAATAATATGTTAGTCGATAATTACAAAGCGTAAGCATTTCATCTTTAGCGGCGGTCGTGGTGGTGGCGTCGAAGGCCAGCCACTTGCAAGCGGACAGATTGGCGATCCATCAGGTTCTGGGCTTTATCAATTTCAACTTGAGTTTTAGCTTCTGACCTTAACTTTTCAGCGCGCTCGAATGCCTTTTGGGCTTCGGCCTCATTGATTTCGTCTTCACGGTCGGCTTCATCTGCCAGTACACGTACTGAATTATCAAGCACCTCAATAACACCACCGTTAGTTGCAAAATATTCTAACTTTACGTCTGGATCAGTTGATTGACGCCGAATAGTAATCACACCAGGCGTAGCGATACTGACCAACGGCATATGGTGAGGAAATATACCTATGTAGCCTTGCGGTGTCGGCAAGATAACTTCATAAACGTCTTCACCAAACTTGGTACCGTCTAGTGTAACTAGTTCAAAATGGATCATATATCTTCAGCCTCGAGCCCGGTTTCAAACGTTGGAGTGTTATGATTCTCTATTTTTTCCGGGGTGTCTTCTAATGGTGCGCCCGGATGAGGATCTGGAGAATATCCGTCCATAATACCTTCCGGCGGAATATCTGCATTTAACTGAGCCTCTAGGTCAGCCAGCATAGCTTCTTGCTCGGTGCTAAGACTGGTGTGCGGATTAAAAGGCCTGATAGGTTCCTGATCCTTGGACATTATTTGACCTCGCTGATCTTGCC
>CAZILM010000004.1:0-10776 GCA_964540115.1 uncultured Candidatus Saccharibacteria bacterium
TCCCCGGCGTAGTCGGAACTAGAATTGAAGGGCAGGTTGATGCAAATAAAAGCGGCATAGAAGTGTTGTTGCCGCTGCGGGATAAAACCATCAAGTTGTGGACGGAATCAACTCCATTCTTCAACGATTTCAACAATATTATTCTGCCAAATGTGACTTTTGTTCCTTAGCACTTGTGCCGCAATGGTCTGCTTCTGGTCTAGCCAGAAGACCACCATTGCTCTTGGAGCATTACGGCGTCAGCTGCCTGCGAGTCTCGCTCACCGTACCATTTGTACGACTCGCTCGATTCTCGTTGCTTCCTTGTACTGCATCCGAGCACAAGCGCTAACACCAGTAATAGTAAGAAGAAAAGTAAATAGTACACTACTTGGCCCACCATGGCCGATGCTATAATATGCCTCAGAATTGGAGGCCGACTGTGCGTAAACCAGGGGAAGACGAACGGTTGCTGCTAGCTCTGGCGGAGCAACTAAAAGTGCCACTTCTGCAGATAGCCCGGCGTGCTGAACTAGCCCAGACCTCCCACCTCAAAGCTAAGCAGCTCTCAACCATAGAAACTACCGCCGACAATGCCCTTAGACTAATTGATAACTACTTGCTAAGTATGCGTTTGCAGGCTCAAGATGGAGTTATACTGGAACCGGTTTCGGTAGCTTCCGTTCTTCACGACACCGCACAGGAACTTAACCAGCTAGCGGATGATTATCATTGCCGGCTTGAGCTACACCTCAGTGGACGTTATGAACCGGTGATGGCTCATAGGGAAGGCCTGGCAGCCGCATTCACCAGTATTGGCCGCGATATGATTGAAGCTGAAGTTCAGCAGAACAAGCATCCTGTTGTAACACTGGCTGCCCATCGTGGTAAAAAAGGAATTGTAGCCGGCATTTTTGGAGGTAGCGAGGGTCTAACTGCCGACATGTTCCGTCGCTCGCGAACTCTATATGGCCAAACCGGCCAGCCGCTTAGCACAGTCTCCGCTCACCCAGTTACCGGAATATTTGTGGCTGATTCGTTGCTACACAGCATGGCTGCAAAGCTCCGTGTAGCCCACCATCATAAATTGAGTGGCTTAGCAGCGACGCTGCTGCCAAGTCAGCAACTGACTCTCATAGCATGAATATTCTCTTGATTGAGCCAGACCAGCAGCTTGGCTCCATATATTCAAAAGCCTTAGAGCAAGCTGGCTACGAGATCAGGTGGGAGCGCAATGCTCAGGATGCTATAGTAGCGGCTGACGAATTTACACCTGACGCAGTTGTGATTGAGCTCCAGCTCGCCCGTCATAACGGTGTAGAATTTCTGTATGAATTTCGCAGCTATCCTGATTGGCAAACAGTCCCAATCGTGCTGAATACAAGCGTAGCCACTCTGCCAGCCAGTAAAAACCTACTTGAACAACTAGGAATAAAAGCGGTGCATTACAAGCCTCATACCTCACTTGCGCAACTTCTACGAAGCATCGAAGGTGTTCTACTTCCGCTATCAGCATGAAACAGCACATTGTCACTACAGCGATTGTGCTAGCGCGCACCAACTTTGGCGAAGCCGATCGTATATTAACTGTAATAACGCCAGATCACGGCAAGCGCCGGCTGATGGCTAAAGGAGTGCGCAAAGAGCGCTCCAAGTTGGCTGGCGGCATTGAACTGTTCAGCGTAAGCAGCATTAGCTATATAGAAGGCCGCAGTGAGATTGATACGCTTGTTTCATCGCGGCTGATTAAACACTACGGACATATTGTTAACGATGTTAATCGCACGATGCTTGGCTACGAACTGCTCAAACGACTTAATCGTGCAACTGAGGATGGGTCGAGCGAGGAGTATTTTCAGCTAATAGAGCAGGCGCTCGTGGCTTTGGATGACGACGCTTTGTCTTATGAACTAACAGATTTGTGGTTCAACGCCCAACTCTTGAAACTTGGCGGCCATCACCCAAATCTTAAGACGGATGCTAACAATAAAGAACTGAAGGACGGTGAAAGTTATTCATTTGAAGGTGAGAGTATGGCCTTTCTCGCGAAGACAAACGCGTTGTTCACAGCCCGACACATTAAGTTATTGCGACTTGTCTTCAACGCGAGTGATCCGTTGCCGTTAAAAAATGTTCAAAATATCGAGAAGATAATACCGGCTACTCAAAATCTGGTGTCCTCTATGCTTACAGAGCACGTTCGCATATAATTGACTGCAATGAGTAAAGAAGTTTCCCTAGAGGATATTGTAAGTCTTGCCAAAAGGCGTGGTTTTATTTATCAAGGCTCCGAAATCTACGGAGGGCTGTCCGGTACTTGGGATTACGGTCCATTAGGCGTAGAGCTAAAGCGCAATATCATGAACCTCTGGTGGAAAATGTTTGTTGAAGACAGAGACGACATGTATGGCGTAGATGCTGCAATTCTAATGAACCGCAAAGTTTGGGAAGCCAGCGGACATGCCACGGGTTTTAACGACCCAATGGTTGAGTGCCTCGAGTGTCATTCACGACTTAGACAAGACCATATTGAAAACAATAAGTGTCCGGTGTGCGGAAAAGAAGGAAAGTTCAGCGAAGCCCGCCAATTTAATATGATGTTTCGTACGAATGTTGGACCGGTGGATGATGAAAATTCAGCGAGCTATTTACGCCCTGAGACAGCGCAAGGAATTTTTACTAATTATAAGAATATAGTAGATAGTTTTTACCCTGATATTCCCTTTGGTGTTGCCCAGCAGGGCAAGGCCTTTAGGAATGAAATTGCACCACGCGATTTCGTGTTTCGCTCACGCGAGTTTGAGCAAATGGAGATAGAATATTTTATTCATCCGGATCAATGGAAAGAAGAGTTCGAGAAGTGGGTAAGCAGCGTATACGAATTTTTAAAAGCTGCCGGTATTCCGAAGGAAAAAGTCCACGAACTCGAAGTCCCGGATTCGGACAGGGCGCACTACAGTAAAAGGACGATAGATTTCGAATTTGATTTCCCGCACGGAGCAGATGAGCTGTTAGGTTTGGCATACCGTACAGACTTTGATCTTATGAATATTCAGAAAGCAACAGGTAAAAACATGGAGTATCGCCCGAAAGACGATGCTAAGCCATTTGTGCCTCATGTGATTGAGCCATCATTTGGTGTCGAGCGGGCAGTCATGGCTGTGCTGACTTCCGCATATGCTGTAGATGAACAAAACGGTGAAAAGCGAGCCTTTTTGAAGTTACCTGCGCATTTGGCTCCGGTCAAGGTAGCGGTGTCACCATTACTTAAGAACAAACCTGAACTGGTAAAGAAGGCTAGGGAAGTCTATCAAACGCTCAAAAAAGAATTTGGCAATGTTATGTGGGACGACAATGGCAACATTGGCAAGCGCTATCGCCGCCAGGACGAAATTGGCACGCCATACTGCGTGACTGTTGATTTCGATACGTTAGAAGATAATACAGTCACTGTCCGCAACCGCGATACGACCAAACAAGATCGCGTCAAAATTAGCGAGCTGACTAAGTCTCTAGAGTTTTAGCTGAAATATCATGAGCAACCTGGATTTCGACAAAATCAAACGCGGCATTGAATCTAAGACAATCGCCGAGCGGATGCCCGTAAAAATCATTGCAATAGATGGACACGGTGGAGCAGGCAAGACTACGGTGGCAGCGATTCTGGCCAAGCTATTTGACGCTGAGATTATCCATACTGATGATTTCGCGTCGTGGGACAACCCAACAGACCGGTGGTCGAGGCTTATAAAAGATGTGTTGGAACCGATCAAAAATGGAGTAAAGCTGCTTAATTACGATAGGGCCAAATGGAGCGAAGATCATAATCCGCAGCCGGTTCGCGCCCAACCTGTAACGCCGGTTATGATTCTGGAGGGCGTCAGTTCAGCTAGAACAGAGTTCAGACCATACCTGACTTACGCCATTTGGGTAGAGACTCCCGAGGAACTTTGTTTGCAGCGGGGGATTGAGCGCGATGGCGAAGAAATGCGTGAACAATGGGAAAAATGGTTTGCTGATGAAGAAAAATATATAGAACGAGACAGACCACAGGACTACGTTGATATTAGTGTCAGCGGTGTATGATGAGGGTCTTAAGTATTACGCAGTTCGGAAACCCAATACTGCGTAAAACCGCCACTAAACTAGCCGGTAAGGATATAAAGTCATCAAAAGCTAATCGGCTCATTTCTGATATTAGACATACCCTGAAAAACAAAAAACTTGGCGTCGGTTTAGCAGCGCCACAAATAGGGCAGAGCATTGCACTTGCCGTTGTGCAAATCAGGCCAACTCCGCACAGGCCTAAAGTTAAAAATTTTGATGCAATATTGATCAATCCGGAAATAACCCAAACATTTGGCAGAAGGACTCAGCTGTGGGAAGGCTGTATAAGTTCAGGTGTTGGCACCTCCGGTTTATTTGCCAGAGTGCCACGCTATAAAAAAGTTAAGGTCAGGTTTATGGATGAAAAAGGCAAACTGCATCATAAAATATTTGAAGGTTTACCAGCTCATGTCATGCAACACGAAGTGGACCATCTGAATGGAATATTATTTGTGGATCGTGTCAAAGACACAGGCACCTACATGACATTCCAAGAGTACAAAAAACATATCCGTATCAAAAATATAAAAACCAAGTGATATTATGAGTACAGGTGAAAACATCCCTTGCAATTGTCGCCATCTTAATTGGTATATACAGTTACGTTCCTTATTTTCGGGATTTATTTAAGGGCAAGACCAAACCTCATGCTTTCTCTTGGTTTGTCTGGTTTCTATTGACTGCCATAGCATTCTTTGCACAGGTCGCTGGGGAGGGTGGGCCAGGGGCGTGGGTAACCGGTTTTACGGCAATAGTCGCGTTGACTATCACAATTGCCGCCCTTAAAGTGGGACGGCAAAACATTGCTATGTTGGATTGGTGGTTCTTTATGGGGTCTCTTGCATCACTAGGACTGTGGGCAGTCACCAAAAACCCCGTCGGCTCGGTTGTACTAATAAGCATAATCGATGCATTAGCATTTGTACCTACTTTTCGTAAGTCATATCATAAACCCTACGAAGAAACCGCTATTACGTACAGCTTGTCTGCAGTGAAGTTTGCAATTGCCTTGGCTGCACTTACTACAATATCTATTACCACTGCTCTTTATCCGCTCTCACTAGTTCTTACAAATGGTTTATTTGTAGGAATGCTTGTTTGGCGGCGTAAACAATTTGATATGAATGTTTCGCATCCGTTTTAAAGTGATATCATTAGACGAATGAATCAAACTAGACCCGAGCGTGTTTTTGCCTTTATCGACAGCCAGAATCTAAATATGGGCGTGCAGAAATTTGGCTGGAAAATGGACTGGCGTAGATTCCGCAAATTCTTAGAAGAGAAGTTTGGCGTAACCAAAGCTTTTATGTTCATTGGCTATGTGCCGGAATTTGAATCTTTATATAAACAGATGCACGATGCTGGCTACATGGTGGTGCTCAAACCGACTTTTGATATGAGCAAACCGCAAGTTGAAAAACCTGTCAAAAAAGACGAAGAAAAGCACACTAAAGGCAACGTAGATGCTGATCTGGTTTTGTGGGCTATGAAAGAGATGAGTAATTATGAAAAAGCAATCATAGTTTCCGGCGACGGTGATTTCTTTACGCTAATTGAATACCTGGAAGGGAAGAAGCGCCTGCATAAAGTCCTGACACCAAATCGTTATTACTCAAGTCTATTTAATAAATTCGAGAAGTATATCGAGAATCTAGACAACTACCGGAACGAATTGCGTTATCACGATCGCAAAAAGAGCCAGTCTTAACCATTATTTGCCAAGTAGGCATATACTAAGACTAGAAATCAACAGCCTAAACAACTAATAACTTTATAAAAACAGGGGGATACTATGTTAGGGGACAAAGATGTAACTGCCGTTTTGGCTGTCAAAGATATGCCTGCAGCACGGCAATTTTATGAACAAACACTCGGTTTAACGGTTATCAAGGAAGCGCCCGATGGCGGCGTAGCCTACAAAAGCGGCAATGGAAGTCTGTTTGTGTATGTTTCCAGCTCTGCCGGTACGAACCAGGCAACTGCTGCGGCATGGAACGTGGACAATACTGATGAGATAGCCAAGGAACTAAAAGCAAAGGGCGTAACCTTTGAACATTACGACTCCATACCCGGTGCAACACTAGAGGGTGATGTGCATGTAATGGGGCCAATGCGGGCAGTATGGTTTAAAGACCCGAGCGGTAACATTTTGAATATAGTTTCCGGGATGTAGCGTTTGCCATACATAACATGGTTCCTACACTGAAATTAAACAGCGGTAATAAAATGCCGGCTATTGGTTTTGGCACCTGGAAAATTCTGCTCAATGGCAAGGCTAAAACAGCTGTCCTGACTGCCCTTGAATCTGGCTATAGACTAATTGATACTGCCCGGATTTACGGTAACGAAAAGGGAGTGGGGGAGGCTGTTCGAGAATGTGGTATAAAGCGTCAGGAAATTTTTGTAACCACAAAGCTTTGGAATTGGGATCAGGGCTATGAAAAAAGCTTTCAAGCATTTGACGCTTCAATAGGTCGTTTAGGGTTGGACTATGTTGACTTGTATTTGATTCACTGGCCGGCAACTGAAAAAAGGGGCGAAAGCTGGCGGGCGCTGGAAGAAATCCAAGCCAGCGGCCGCGCAAAAAGTATTGGAGTATCTAACTACACGGTAAAACACTTGCAAGAACTCATGAACAGCAGTAAAACTGTGCCGGCAGTAAACCAGGTAGAATTCCATCCCTTCATATACAAAGATCAGCGTGAGCTACTGGCGTTCTGCAAATCTCACAATATCATCGTGGAAGCTTACAGCCCTTTGGCCCATGGCTACCGCGTAGATGACCCAACAATCAGCAAGTTAGCCGGGAAGTACTCTAAAACCAATGGCCAAATTATGCTGCGCTGGGCAATCCAACATGGCACGGTACCTCTGCCAAAAGCCAGCAGCCCGGAACACATCAAAGAGAATATAGACGTTTTTAATTTTGAAATCTCAGCTGGCGATATGGAGACACTTAATAATTTAAGCGACGGCAACCGGACTGCCTGGAATCCAACCAACACAGACTAATGGTAAAATTGAAACAAGAGATAACTCAGGGAGAACTATATGACGGATAAGAAATGGGATTTTAGCGGAATAAAGGCCATATTTTTTAATGGCACACTGACTAAGTCACCTGAGCGAAGCCACACAGAGCTACTGATTAATATTAGTAAGCAAATTATGGAAAAGCACGGTGTTCAGACTGAGGTTATTCGAACGGTTGATCATGACATCGCTACCGGTGTCTATCCGGATATGCGCGAGCATGGCTCTAAGACAGATGAGTGGCCCCAAATATACAAGCGTGTCGAGGACGCAGATATTTTAGTGCTGGCCGGGCCAATTTGGCTGGGCGACAATAGTTCGATGACCAAAAAGATTATTGAGCGTTTGTATGCCTGCTCGAGCCTACTTAATAAACAAGGCCAATACGCCTATTACGGCAAGGTTGGTGGCTCGCTTATAACTGGCAATGAAGACGGAATAAAACATTGCACCATGAATACACTTTATAGTTTGCAGCACTTGGGTTGCACCATTCCTCCCCAGGCCGATGCCGGTTGGATAGGCGAGGTGGGGCCTGGTCCAAGCTATGGCGACAAACTAGAAGATGGCAGTATTGCCGGTGTAGACAGCGATTTTACCAATCGCAACACTACCTTCATGACCTGGAATCTAATGCACCTGGCCAAAATGCTGAAAGATAACGGCGGCATTCCAGCCTATGGCAACCAGCGTTCCAAATGGGATGCCGGTGCGCGGTTTGACTTTGAAAACCCTGAATACCGTTAACTATTTCTCTGTTTGAAATCTTTTATCACGCAGACTGCGAGCTTCAGCATCAGGATTACGAATTTCCTCAGGCAACTTTAGATATTTCATAAATTCGTTGAATGGCCATAGCAACTCATATACGCCAAGTTCTATAGCGGCAAGCTCTACATTACCTTTGCTAAGTGTAGGCAAATAGGTTGTGAGGGCTTTAATGAAGCCTTTGGTTGAAGATAGACGCGCAACATGGTGCTTTTCTCCTGGTGGCACATCGTCAGTGAAATAACTGACAATCCAAAAACGGGCCGCTAAGGCAAGTTTGTCTTCATCGGTCATACCATCAACAAAATATTGCTCGGGCAAATTGCCAGTACTTAATCCCTCATTCACTCTTGCCATCAATGCTTCTAAATCTGCTTCATGAGCCAGGATATGCGCATCATAAGCTTCGCTGACTAATTTGTCGTAAAAGGGAACTGGGCCAACCTTATTATAAATCGCACGGTAACCAGGACCTCGTCGTAAGGCCGAAAAATGGCCAAGATACGCTTTATAGATCGTCGCCCCTTGATTTGCGATCTTAAATTTCACACCCCAGTTAATAAGATCGTTAAAGTCCATTTTTCGAGCATCAACAAAGCCACGTTCTTCGTGCAGTGTGCTCAATTTTCGTGGGCTGATTCTATTAATGACGCGACCCGATGGATCATCTGGTTTATGGCTAGCGTGTTCATTGAGGTATCGATAAGTTGGTTTGCCACGGTGATTTCTTGCTCGCCTGGCTATATACGCTTCGAGCTCACCATTTGTAAGATTATCGTGTAAGCCAATGCGATGAGTATTTTGTAACTCAATAGAACTATAAAATTGTCCCAAGCTGCCAAAAGCATCTGGACTAACAAGCCGGGTAATAGATGGTCCGACAGCAAGATAATAACTGCGCAGAATATCATCTCTATTTAAGGCTTTGCGATTAGACTCTGCGGGCAGAAGCGAACTAAGCCATTTACCCCAACGTACCAGATCATCTACTTCAAACCCACCCGTATCAAGACGGCCGTATGCACCACGATCAATGGCAATTTCTCGGTCTACGATTAAACAACCCAATTGAGGGGCAGCTTCCGGGGGCTCACCCGAAGCCAAAAAGCTATTATACGCATCTGTACCATGCAGCAGTTGGCCATCTGCTAATACAAAATGAACGGGCACTTCACCCCATAGTTCGTCCGGGGATCGCAGGGGAATATCTTTCGAAAGCATTGTAGTATTATAAATTTGCTAAAAAATAAAAACAATGTCTAAATTTGACAATATATTGAGCCCTTAAATAACTGCTATACTTTTTATGATGAACGATAAAACCAACAGCTCAATTTTTCCTAAACATTTCTTTTGGGGTTCCAGTACTTCGGCCCATCAAGTTGAGGGTGGCACTGTAAACCAATGGTCAGTCTGGGAGCTAGCCAATGCCAAGGAGCTGGCCCAGACTGCCCACCAACGTTATTCATGGTTGCCATTGTGGGATCAGATAAAAAAACAAGCCGAAGAACCGGCTAATTACGTTTCGGGGCGTGGTATAGAGCACTACACCAGATACAAGGAAGATTTTGCACTAGTCTCACAACTCAAAATGAATTCCTTTCGTTTTGGTATTGAATGGGCACGGCTCGAACCAAAAGAAGGCGAGTGGGATGAACAAGCCGTGGCGCATTATCGCGAATACATATCTGAACTTAGAAGACGCGGCATTGAGCCATTTTTGAATCTGTGGCATTGGACGATGCCCACCTGGTTTACCGATAAAGGGGGCTTGAAGAAAAAGAGCAATCGTTTCTACTTCGACCGTTTTGTTCAAAAGATCGCTGATGAATATGCCGACGATCTCACTTACATACTTACGCTCAACGAACCAAATGTGTATGTAGCAAACAGTTTCCTGATGGGAGTATGGCCGCCACAGGAAAAGAATATCTTTAGTGCTCTAGCGGTAGTCTGGAATCTAGTGAAGGTGCAAAAGAGTGCATATAAAATTCTGAAAGCAAAAAAACCAGGCCTGGAGGTTGGTATGGCCTACCAACTGGCGAACATTCAAGCCAAGCGGCCGCACAATCTGTTTGATGAGATTTCAACTAAGATTATGCGCTACGGCTGGAACTGGTGGTTTTTGCGTAGAACCCGCAAACAGCAGGATTTCATCGGTATAAATTACTACTTTACCGATTACTACACCGGTCTTATTAAAAGGAAGAACCCTAATGTTCCACTAAATGATAAGGGTTGGTACATGGAGCCTGAGGGACTTTACCCGTTACTACTTAGAAGCTGGGTTCGCTACAAAAAGCCGATATTTGTGACCGAAAATGGCGTGGCTGATATGAACGATGAATATCGTCGCTGGTGGCTAGAAGAATCGATTGTAGCTATGGAACGAGCCATCAGTGAAGGCGTTGAACTTAAAGGTTACTTCCACTGGAGTTTGCTGGATAACTTTGAATGGTCAGATGGTTGGTGGCCGAAGTTCGGATTAGTAGAAGTCGATCGCGAACACGGCATGCAACGCAAAATTCGCCCAAGTGCCAAGTGGTTCGCCGAAAAGATCGAACAATTACAGCGAAACTAGTTTATTGACAAAAAGCATAAGCTTTGCTATAATACAAGTTATGTCAGATAATATTCGCAAAGACAATGTAGATCATATCTTAGAGGCTCATGAACGACGAGTGTCTAGGTTGGTCGTAAACACAGAAGCACATTTAGACAGGAAGGCTAAAAGGATTGGTGGAGGAATAGTTGCTGGACTGGCCTTGCTGGCTGGCGGTGCTGTTGTTAAACACGAAATCAGTAGTCCTGAAACAGCTAAGGTTTCAGCAAATGAACTTGCCCAGATTCAGCCTTTGCGTGATCCTGAGGTGCGTGCTGCCAAGCAGG
>CAZILM010000004.1:10876-15415 GCA_964540115.1 uncultured Candidatus Saccharibacteria bacterium
GAACTTGCCCAGATTCAGCCTTTGCGTGATCCTGAGGTGCGTGCTGCCAAGCAGGCGGATCGAACATTTGTGCCGGTTGCTGGCGGTGACGTATTTGAGATTACAATAACAGACGATAAAGGCAACCCCGAGCGGCGCTTAGTCCATTTTATGCAACCAGATGAAAACGCTGGCATACTCGCAAAGCGTTATGGAGTACCTGGTGAAGCAGGCTTTTTCCAAGCACAGGGCAGTGGTGTGGTTGGCGACAATGGACACGAACTGATGACAGCTGATCCACTTCTACTGCCACTTGATGCAAAAGTCGATCATAAGTAGTGCGAATCTTTTAGCGTATATGCCCAAGTCCTAGACACCACATGTTGTGTTAGTTATCAAAAGATTGTAAAACTGTGGAAAACTACCTGCAAGTCAGGTAGTTTTCTATATAAAAGTGCTTGTAGTGGGTAAACATAGCTTGTAGACTCGAATCAGTGGGTTTAGGTGGGTAGATAAAATAACTACCCCTCACAAAAAACAAAAAATACCACTACCAATAAGTACAGAGAGACAATGGACTACTTCGAACGCAAGCTAGATGAAAAAAACAGGCTGACTATTCCGCCTGAGCTTCGTGACAAGTTCCACAGCGGAGCAGTAATCACCAAAGGATTTGGCGATTACCTGCACCTGTACCCGAAAGACGTGTGGGACAATTTGGTAGAACCCAAACTGGAAGGCGATATCCTTGATGAACGGATTGCTGACATAAATGTGCAATTCCGTATGGGTAAGACCGAAATGAAGCCGGATGCCAAGCAGGGTCGCATAACAATCGAGCGACACCAATTGGACTACGCCGGCATCAAGCGGGACGTCGCAGCCGTAAGAGTCGGCAGATACTGGCGCTTAGTCGCTAAGTAAGTTCTTTAACAATTTAAATCGGTTAGTCAATAACGAGATCGGCTAACTGGCAGTCAACAAGTGGTCATAAGGGTAACCACTATAAACACCCTCGCACATTAGCCAAAAAACACCTCCCAAAACTCCACCTCACACATAAGTCTCTCAAACTTTAGTCTTAACCAGTGAAAGATATCCTAAGACAAACGTCTTACAAGACTTCTCTCGCATACATGGCTAAGGCTTAACAAAAACAAAAAACACCAAAAAAACAAAAAGTTGATTGCTAGTTAGGTGATCTTGTCCAAAAAAACAAAAAGTTCACCAAAACAAAAATACGTGACGGTTCACAACCAAAACAAACATGTCCCAGTACTACTTAGCGAAGTCCTGCAATACCTGGCACCGCAAAAAGGTGATACCTACCTTGATGTAACAGCCGGATACGGCGGGCACGCAGAAGCTGTATTGGAAGCCTCGCAGAATGGCGCAACACTCATTGACCGCGACGGGGAAGCAGTCAAGGAGTTGCAAGCAAGCTTTAAAGCGCCTGACATTGAGATAGTGCATAGCGATTTCCTGAGTGCCAGCAAACAATTGCTCGCCGATGGCAGACGTTATGACATGATTGTGGCGGATTTGGGTGTCTCGTCACCGCACCTTAATATATCGAGCAGAGGTTTTTCGTTTCACGGCAATGCGCCGTTGGATATGCGAATGGACCAAAACCAGGATTTGAGCGCAGCTGAGGTAGTAAATAGTTATCCGCAGGAGCGTCTCATGGAAATTTTTCGAAATCTTGGCGAGGAGCCCAAAGCCGCATCAATTGCGCGAGCAATCGTGGAACAACGTCCTATAACTGATACGAGTCAGCTGGCAGCAATTGCCACTAAAGCCTGGCCCGGATACAGTCGAACTCACCCTGCAACGCGCCTGTTTCAGGCCATTCGCATCGCCGTAAATGATGAGCTTGGTCAATTGGAGGCCGCTTTGCCAGTATGGACAGAGCTGTTGGAACCAGACGGACGTTTAGTCGTCATCAGTTTCCATAGTATAGAAGACCGTATCGTTAAGCAGTTTTTGGCTAATGAAAGCCAGGGCGGCTACGATTCACGTCTGAAGCTCTTAACCAAAAAGCCGGTTACGGCTACCTCAGCTGAATTAGTTTCTAATCCGCGAGCTCGCAGCGCCCGGCTGCGTGCCGCAGTGAAAATAAAAATAAGGGAAGGGAAGTAAATGCCAATTCAGGTAAAAAGTTCTTCCCGAGCCTATAAAGTTCGGGTCCGGATCTTGTAAAAGGCCCCAATCCGAGCTGAAAAGCTCAAAAAGTGTGCGGAGGGAGTTAAAACCCTCCGCCCGCCAAAAATAAATATCAACCTAAATAAAAAAACAAAAAAATGACATACTCAAGTTCTCTAGCCATGAGTCGCCAGCGTTTTAACCAACGCGGCCAGAATGCCGTCAGCTTCAAAAATGCTGACGCTAAACTCGGACCGGTCAGCAACACAATTATGCTCGTCATTCTGGCGTGCCTGCTTGGCTTGCTGTATCTTACTCAGGTAACCAAGACAAACTCATACGGTTATCGCATTAGTAACCTCAAGACCCAAGCAACAAAACTACAGCAGGAGCATGATCAGCTGGAAGTTACGTCAGCCCGCCTGCAAGCACTTGACCGTGTAAAGAATAGTGAAGTTGCTAAAAATCTAGCCAGTGTTTCACCGGCTGCTACAGTTCAAAATTAAATAATCTTTAGGAGTTGTATGCGCCCGGTTAATTCAAGCGCACCAACCACAATTTATGCTACCCAGCGCGTCCGCCTATGGTACGCGCTTTTGTTAGTAGTAGGTGGCATTTTTACCATCCGGCTTTTCTATTTGCAGGTTATTCGCCATGACTATTACAGGCAGGCAGCTTTACACTCGCAGCTTAAGGAATATGAAATACCGGCCACCCGCGGCACAATTGCGGCTCATAACGGTGATCAGATAACTCCGATCGTACTAAACGAAACACGCTACACGGTATTTGCTGATCCTAAATACGTTAAAGATGCCAAAACCGCCGGTGTGGCTGTGGCAGGTATTATCGGCGGTAGTGCCGATGAATACGAAAAAGCCATGAAAAGAGACACCCGCTACAGCATTCTAGCTAAAAAAATAACACCGGAGCAGAAGGCTAAACTGGAAAGTTTAAACCTGATTGGAATAGGGACTCGTGAGCAGGACTATCGTACCTATGCGCAGGGATCACTGGCGTCACAATTGCTCGGTTTTGTAGATGATGAAGGCCAGGGTAAATACGGTATAGAACAGGCGTTGAATAAAAACCTCGAAGGAGTACCTGGGCAGCTAAAAGCCATAACTGATGCTGCCGGTGTGCCTCTTGTAGCCAATAAAGACAACGTCGAAATTGCGCCAAAAGCCGGAGATAAAGTAGTGCTGACTATCGATTTAGGATTGCAGCGCCAGCTTGAAGACATCCTTAAAAGCGGCCTGGATCACGCCCAGTCCAGCTCGGGAGGAGCGCTGATTATGGATCCTAACACCGGGGCCATTAAGGCAATGGCTAATTTTCCGACCTATGATCCAAATGAGTTTTATAAAGTATCGGATAGCTCTGTATTCACCAACGGCGTGGTAAGCGATGCGTTGGAGGTTGGCTCATCTATGAAACCACTAACGTTAGCTGCTGCCCTTGATAGCGGCGCCGTGACCAAGGACCAGACGTACTATGACCCCAGTCATTTCACTGTCGATGGCCATACGATTACAAACATTGAAGAAGATGGCGGTCCAGGTACAAGGAGCGTTGCGGACATCATACAGCTATCTTTAAATACCGGCGCTACCTGGCTTCTTATGCAGATGGGCGGCGGTCAGATTAACCAAAAAGCACGGGTTACATGGCATAACTATATGGTAGATCACTATCAGTTTGGTAAGCCGTCCGGCATAGAGCAGGGTTATGAGTCCGGCGGCACCATTCCTGATCCCAACGACGGCTATGGTCTGAACATTCAATATGCCAACACAGCATTCGGCCAGGGTATGTCTGCCACGCCACTGCAGATGGGCGCGGCACTCTCCAGCGTAATTAACGGAGGCACCTATTACGCGCCACGTTTGGTTGATCAAACAACCAACAGCGAGGGCGAAACAACCGTCAAACAACCAAACAGTGCACACAAAGGTGTGGTAAGTGCCGCTACAAGCAATACAGTGCGGGATATTATGGTCTATAGTTTTTCAAAAAATCATCTGACTTATGGCATGCCTAACCTGCGGGACGCCTACATGATTGGCGGTAAAACCGGGACAGCTCAAATAGCCAATCCGGCCGGCGGTTATTTTGAGAATAAATACAATGGTACCTTTATAGGTTTTGTTGGCGGGGATAAACCGCAGTATGTAGTTGTGGTGCGCGTCAATGAGCCGAAGATTGGCGGTTACGCCGGCTCGAAAGCGGCGGCGCCGATTTTCGTTAATCTGGCCAATATGTTAATTGATAGTTTCGGGGTCACCCCAAAAAGCCATTAATGGGATTAAAAGAGGTATAATATATGCAACAGTCTATGTCTCAGACAATTAACATAGTAGTCGAAAGCAACACCGTTATCCGCATCCTGCTGTTAGCTTTTTCAAGCTTCCTACTGAG
>CAZILM010000004.1:15515-39328 GCA_964540115.1 uncultured Candidatus Saccharibacteria bacterium
TGCTGGACGATATCATTAATATTCGTGGAACAGGTCTGGGCGTCGCCGGACTACCGTCCCGCACAAAGCTTCTGCTAACAACGATAATCGCCTTAATAGGCGGTTGGTTTTTCTACTTTAAGCTCGATGTCGCAAATATTCAAATACCGCTTTGGGGGCAATTTCACATAGGCTGGCTGATCATACCTTTGTTTGTGCTTGTGGTAGTAGCTACCGCCAATGCTGTAAACATGACAGATGGGCTCGATGGATTGGCCGGCGGCCTAACCGCCATTGCCTTCGGCGCGTATGCAATTATAGCTTTTTTAGAAGGCCGCTATGGTATTAGCGCTTTCTGCATGAGTATTGTCGGGGCCTTACTTAGCTACACGTGGTTTAATATTTATCCGGCTCGTTTTTTCATGGGGGACGTTGGTTCGTTTGCACTGGGGACGGCACTGGGAGTAGTGGCAATGCTAACCGACACTGTTGTACTTCTGCCGATTATAGGTATTGTGTTTGTGGCTGAAGCCGGATCAGTCATTATCCAGATTACTTCCAAAAAACTCAACCATGGTAAGAAAATATTTAAATCGACCCCAATTCATCACCACTTTGAAGCCAGCGGCTGGCCTGAAACAAAAGTTACCATGCGTTTTTGGACACTAGGGCAGGTTAGTGCGGTCGTCGGATTGATGGTATTTATACTAGGGCGTTACTTGTGATGAGTGCCACCAGACGGCCATCTTATTTAAATAGAGTCGATCAGCGGCGTCACCGGCCTGATTATTGGCTGCTTCTTATTGGCACAGTATTATTGTCACTTGGTTTGATTGTAGTGTATACAATCGGGCCGGGTTTGGCTGCTCAGAATAATGTTGGTGACAACTACTATATAAACCGTCAGCTAGTAGCGGTTCTGCTGGGTATAGGGACTTTTGTTTTGTGTGCCGAGATGCCGCTGAAAATGTGGCACAAACTTGAAAAACCACTAATAATTGCCGCCAGTATTGCCGCCGTAGCAGTACGCGTCATGGGCCAGGAGATTAACGGTGCCTATAGATGGATTCACGTTGGCGGGCTGTCGTTTCAGGCTGTAGAACTCATCAAGTTTGCCTTTATTGTCTGGCTGGCTGGTTTCTTGGTGTCTAGAATGCGCGAAGGCACCCTTAATGATGTAAATCGTAGCTTTAAGCCTCTCCTGATTGCTCTTGGCATAGTCGGAATTGTGGTGGCCAAGCTACAAAGTGATCTGGGTTCCACTGGAGTACTGGTAGTCGTTATGGCGGCTATGGTTTATGTAGCAGGGCTGGAATTTAAGCGCGTAATGATGATTGTCGGAGTTATAGCCGTCGGCACTGTGATGCTGGTTGCTTCAAGCGGTTATCGCCGAGGCCGGGTCCAAACTTTTTTGCATCCGGAAAGGGACTGCCAGGATAGCGGATATCAGGTATGTCAGTCACTCATTTCGGTTGGTTCCGGTGGTTTATTCGGCCTTGGACTGTCTAAGAGCGTGCAAGCTTATGGCTACCAGCCGGAGGCAGCTAATGATTCCATTTTTGCTATTTATGCTGAAAAATTTGGATTCTTGGGCGTATCTGTATTGCTGGCGTTATTCATGGCTTTTTTCAGTCGTTTGAAACGTATTATTGAAAGAGCACCTGATGATTACAGCCGATTGCTGGTAACGGGCGTTCTGGCGTGGCTCAGCACACAAACGTTCATTAATGTTGGTGCAATGATAGGACTATTGCCGCTCAAAGGCATCACGCTACCTTTTATAAGTTACGGCGGTACCAGTTTGATATTTGCTACAGCCGCAATTGGTTTGGCTTTCCAGGTATCACGCTACACTACCTATGAAACTCCGCGTACACGGCAAGAATCGAACAATGCAAACAGGAAGTATACAGTTGGCTATTCAACAAGACGAGCCTAAAGGCCAGACAATTGTACTGACGGGGGGCGGTTCAGGCGGCCACATTCTGCCTGTTCTAGCAGTAGCGAAGTCTTTAAAACGCAAGAGGCCAGATCTTCAAATAGTATACGTTGGCCACAAAAGTGACTCGCTGGCTGATTTAGTGCTGCCGGGTGGGGACATAGATAAAGTTTGTAATGTTAACGGTGGAAAGTGGCGACGCTACCATGGGGAAGGGTGGCGGCAGATATTTGATCTTAAAACGCTGCTAAAAAACACTATCGATTTCTTTCGTCTTTTAATTGGCACCATACAGAGCCTGTACTTACTGAAAAAGATAAAACCAGAGGGAGTCTTCATTAAAGGTGCTTACGTTGGCGTGCCAATTGGTTGGGCTGCTCGCTGGTGCCATATTCCATACGTTACTCTGGATTTGGACGCTGTTCCGAGTCTGGCAAACCGTCTTATTGCTAAAAAAGCTACGGCCCATGCGGTCGGGATGCCAAAAGAACTGTATTCTTATCCGCCAGATAAGACGTTTTACGTAGGCGTACCGATTGTTGATGGGTTTAATATTGTTACTCCGGCAGAGCAAGCGCGTCTAAAAGCAGAGCTACAGCTAGACGCGTACGAACAAGTAATTTTGGTAGTTGGTGGAGGCTTGGGCGCAAGTCGCTTAAATACGGCGTTTTCCAGACAGTTGCCGAACTTGTTGTCACAGTTTAGCCGGGCGGTGGTGGTGCATGTGACCGGGCGCAAACACGAAGACGAAATGAACCATATTTATGATAAAGCCCTAAAACCCCACCAACGCAAGCAAGTAATCGTTAAAGGTTTTGTTGAAAGCATCTATCGATACACTGGAGCGGCTGACATTATTGTAAGTAGGGCAGGAGCTACAAGTTTGGCTGAATTTGCTGCTCAAGGAAAAGCCTGCATAATTGTACCTAATCCGATTCTTACCGGAGGGCATCAGTTAAAAAACGCCCAACAACTAGCAGCCCACAGCGCCATTATCGTGGTTGATGAAACAGAGCCAGAGCAGACCTCTAAAGCCTTACTGGAAGCAGCTACTGGGCTTTTGTCATCACCCGCTAAGCGGGCTCAGCTGGGCGCTTCATTGCACACTTTTGCTCACCCGAAAGCAGCCGATGAACTGGCTGACTTACTCCTGAAAACTTTCAACATAAGTTCTAAATAATCATGAGACTGAATTTTATAAATCTTGGGCATAAGAAAAAGGCCGATCAGTATGGCCGCCGAACGTCGACTAATTCGCGAGAGGGGAGGGATGTTTTTTCATACTACGCAAGTCGCTCGAACGAAACAGCCACATTGGGTAGAGGAGGGCAACCAGAGAAAAAGGGCAGCAGTTCAAGCTGGCATTATCTACCTTCACTGATTGCGGCCATTGCAATAATAATCAGCTTAGGCTACTTACTTATTCTGAGTACAAACCCGCGGGTAATCGTGGCTGATCACACCGGAGTCGTAGCACTGCGTCCACTGCAAACTTATCAGGAAGCTGCGCATAATATACTGAATAGTTCGCTACTCAACCGCAACAAATTCACCGTAGACACCAGTAAGGTTGCTCGCACAATGAAGCAACAGTTTCCAGAACTGGAAGATGTGGCCGTAACCTTGCCGATAACCGGCCATAGGCCTTTAGTGGAGCTCGCTACTGCTAAGCCAGCGTTAATTATATCGGCTAAAAATGGTCAGTTTGTCGTATCAGAAAATGGTAGAGCGCTGGCCGTGGCTAGCGATGCTAACAAAAGCGGCCTGAAAAATCTAATTACCGTATCTGATAATAGCGGCCTAACATTGGAAGCTGGCAAGTCGGCTTTACCTACTGATCAGGTAACGTTTATTTCTCAACTTATAGCACAATTGAAAGCGCAATCGCTCAAAGTCGAGTCACTAACCCTACCAGCTGCACCAGATGAGATGGACGTTCGAGTGGCTGGTTTGCCGTACTTTGTTAAGTTCAATACAGCCTTAGACGTACGCGAGCAAGTAGGAAGTTTCCTGGCTGCTAAGCAAAAACTAGACGCTGGTCATACTACGCCGTCAGAGTATATGGACGTGAGAGTAGAGGAGAAGGTGTTTTATAAGTAAGACTTACGCAACGCATACAGCCTGCCACCCTGCAGGGCAGGGTGCACCGCTGATGCTTTTGGCGCCCAGCGTTGTCGCGGCTTTCAGTACTCCTTCACTGTATTGCATATACAGCTCAGTCCGTGCTTCAGCCGCTCCTAGCTGAGCATCCAAATGCGTAAGTCTTACCTACTGCTCTCTTTGATGTTCGGAATTTGTTCACTTTGGATTATAGTGATATACATCACAGAAAACTATACAAACAAACACAAACAAGCAAATGTCAAATATATAGGTCAGGGCAGGCCAAAGGGGAGGAGTATACAAAGTAATAGAAAAGAGTAAAAAGCAAATGGCAATGTAGGCTGTTGTGGAAAACTCTATGATAGCGTCGTGAAAACTTTTACGACACTAGGCACATGTTAAGCACTTCCGGGGGCACGTTAGCAAGAGCGTATGTAATGCAGTGGCGTCGTAGTGAGTGGAGTAACTAGACGAGTCATTACTGCATAAAGCACTTAAACTCCCCTAGTGGGAGGGTATTGCTAATCCTTTTGTGTTTAATATATAGAGTCGCAAAATATACATTGTGCGACGTTATGTCTATGATTGCTGTTTGTTCTCTACTGCCTGGATTCTGTATATGTTTTTTGAATTTAGAATTTTGTTTTTTGAAAATTTTTGTAGCTCCCTGCTTTTGTATGACCTGCTTACTAAAAAGCCGGCTTCGTTGCCGACTTGTTGTTCCACGGCCTACTATATCGTGTTCGTATTTTGTTTGATTTAAAAATCGAACTTTTTACGTAGGCCGCGTTTGGCTGCCCTTAATAGAAATGCCTGCTGTTCGATGTGAGCAAACAGCGTATCTGCTCCACGCTCAGTAAGGCACACAACGCGAACTAGGCCGTTGCTATTCCCTGTTCTTTCCTCAGGCTCTAATTGCACAAGCCAGTCGTCAGTTATGCCTCTCCCGGTAAGAATAGTTGCCGTAGAATGAAAAGCTCTGTGGGCTCTAGGAATACCATCCAGGCCATTTTCTCTTAATAGATCAGGTATTGTAGTTTCCGCCTGCTTTGATGCTGCTAAATAAAACAAAAACTGTTGCTCGTTCGTGCTAAGTGGAAAAAGTGGTTCGCGCGGCATTTTATGATCCTATTAGTTTGTTTCCGCGCCTATTTGGGCTTCTAGCTGAGTTGCAATCATTAAATGAACTCCTTGTGTGGTGGGTAGTTGTGTTCTATCGCGATATTGCCGGCCATTATCTATAATGCTACCAACCTGAACGCCAAACTCCACTAATTCTTCTGTCGGTCCATACTTATCTTTAACAACTCCGGTATAGGGTGGTAAACCAAGGGCATCCCTAGGGAAAACTACTACGCCTGGGAATGGCTCGGGATCACGAAACTGGCGCTGCACCCACCGGTTGGTATCATTATTAAATGCTCTTGATACAAGTGTTTGTGGTCTTTTACCATCAACAAGCTGATTGAAAACTCTAGATATCATTGCTTTTCGGATTTCGGGGTGCATAGTCACTCTGAAGTCTTCGAGGTGCTCTTTTAGTAGAAAATCATCCCGCGAAGCTAGTGATGAAAATCTATATTCGTTAGGTTCAACTTCACCACCTGTTTGTGGTATTACCGGCCTCGTAAGTTCAAGCATGCGCTCATATTTTATTGGCGACATAAAACTAGCATTTATACCGAAGTGTGCAAGCATCTGTACTACGAGGCTTCGATCGGATGCAGAAATCTCGCCACGGCCAACCAGTACCCGAGGTTCGGGTTGGTCTTTTCCGGAAAGCCTATCTGCGGCCATGTTTTACTCCGCTAGGGCGTAGGTGGCTTTGGCAACTCGTTTGAATTGTGACTTGCCTTGCAGGTTCAGCAGAATCGTAGTCTCTTTGACATAGCGGCTTTTAAGCACTCGCTTTACAATCTCGTCACGGTGCAATGGGCCGCCTTCCTTACGAAGTACCTCTGAAATAACATCGGCTACTGTTCCCTTCTTGTAACCCCACTCTCGCAGAGCGTAAATACCGCGACCGATAAGCACGAAACGTTTGTCTTTGATAAGTTCGTTGTGAATGGCTTGAGTGGTAACGTCTTTGCGCTTAAAGTCGGAATCCTTGATAGAATCAGCAATCTCATTGAAGTGCATGTGTTTGCCGTGTTCTTTGAGGATTACATAGATCTTGTCGCGGATATTCTTTGGATTAACTAAAGGCCATTTTACTAGACCCCAACGATCGTTAAGGGTCGCCAAGTGCTTGGAAATGCTGGCCAGCGCACGAACGTGATTAGCATCTTTGCTGCTCATTTTTTCGGCTACTGTTTCAATTCCGGTAGGTTCACCAATTTGTTTGATGGTGTCGATAATTTTCTGTACCTGGTCGCGGATTGCCTTTTCGTTGTGTGAGCTCTTCAATCCAACAGCGTGATAAAAATGGTCGTTTTCATCGATAACAACCAGTACCGGACTTAGCTGAGCCAGAAAAGATACTCTGGACTGGTCAATCCGGCTATTTTCCTTGGTAAGGCGTTTGCTGAGTTCGCTGACACGAGCTACGTTACCTAGATTTTTCAGCTCTTCACTAAAGACAGTCTGCACTTCTTTAATATGAGGTAATCCGTTGTCCGCGGCTGCCTTTAGACGGATAACTACGGCTTTTTCAAGTTGGCGAACGCGTTCGCGGGTAATGCCAAGCAGCTCCCCTATTTGCTCTAGGGTTTCTTTGCGATCAAACAAACCATAACGCCGTGAAACGATTTCTCGTTCCCTCTCGCGGTCTATAGTACCTAGCACGTCATTGACGATTTTCTCAATGTTGAGCTTGCTCTGTGGTTCGGTGTTGGCTGCCATGGTCTGCTCTTCCCTATCCGTTAATCAGTATCATTTAGTATAATTATATAACACAACTTCACGTAAGTCAACAATATGTTGTATCTCTTTATTTTAGCACGAAATAGACGAAAATGCGTACTCATGCGGTTAGTGCTTATGAGAGCACATCTGTTATCTCTGTGCAAAACTATGGTGTTATCTACTACAATTTAGTTAACACCATGAATAATGCATCTAAAAATGCCCGTTTGGTTCAGATATAGCTATTTCTTGCGACGGAATCGGCGGGATTTTGCCGGGGCTTTGGCAATTAAGTCTTTAGCTTGAGCTTCAGTTATTTTTTTCGGATCCATTTCTTCTGTGATTTTAGCGTTCTTCTTGCCGTTGGTGATGTACGGTCCATACGGACCATTGACAATCTTGATACCGCTTTTGAACTCAGCAATATACTTGTCGGCATTTTGCTTGAGTTTTTCTTTGTAGAGTTCGCGAGCTTCCGCTTCGGAAATTGTTGATGGATCATGCTCTTTAAGAGATACAAATAGCTTATCCACCTGAATATACGGCCCGAATCGGCCTATGTTGGCTTTAATTTCTTTGCCGTCCTCTGTTTTCCCCACTATTCTTGGCAATTTGAACATTTCCAGAGCCTGTTCCAGTGTGACGTCCTCGAGGGTTGCTTCTTTAGGTAGTGGTGCAAAATCAGGCTTGTCTTCACTTTCGGTGGCTCCACGCTGTAACATCGGACCGTATCTGCCAAAACGGGCAACAATTGGCTTACCGCTTTTCGGATCTTTGCCCAGTTCACGAGCTTGACTGGTTTCTTCACGACTTACTTTCTCTGCTTTTGCGATTAAGGGATGGAAGCTCTTGTAAAAATCCTCCAGCATCTTTTGCCATTGCTGTTTACCTTCGGCTATATGGTCGAAGTCTCCCTCGACTTTGGCGGTGAAATCATAGTCAAGAATGTCGGCAAAATGTTTGGTCAGAAAGTCGGTTGTCACCTCGGCAACGGCAGTTGGCAGCAGTTTGGACTTGTCGGCTCCGTAGTTTTCGCTCACGGTTTCTTCTTGGATGCTGCCGTTTTTCAATTCAATTACCAGGACATCGCGTGATTGCCCTTCCACGTTGGTTTCCTCGACGTAGCCGCGTGTCTGAATGGTGCTTATGGTCGGTGCATAGGTGCTTGGGCGGCCAATACCCAGTTCTTCAAGCTTCCGCACTAGGCTGGCTTCGGAGTAGCGGGCTGGCGGTTTTGAAAAGGTCTGCTTGGCTGCCATAGACTGAAGATCAAGATTCTGTCCCTGTTTGAGTGGCGGCAGGAGTAAATCGTCCTTACCCCCACCGTAGACTTTGAAGAAACCTTCAAATGTTAGAATCTCGCCCTTGGCCATTAGTTGCTCCGGTCGGGTGCTTATGCTGATCTGTACTTCAGTGCGGTCGATTGCGGCAGGAGCCATTTGGCTAGCCACCGCCCGCTGCCAAATCAGCTGGTAGAGTTTTTGCTGGGCCCGATCACTGCCGGCTTCAAGCGTATTAACTTCGGTTGGACGAATAGCTTCGTGGGCTTCTTGAGCTCCTTGTGTTTTGGTCTGGTATTGACGCTGCTGGTAATAACTGTCACCAAACGTTTTCTTTATATAACTTTCAGCGGCATTGATGGCCAGACTGCTCAGAGTAGTACTATCTGTTCGCATGTAGGTGATGTGACCCTCCTCGTATAGTCGCTGGGCGAGTGTCATGGTCTGACGTACGCCGTAACCGAGCCTTCGGGCGGCCTCTTGTTGCAACGTACTGGTGGTAAATGGCGGGCTGGGGCTGCGAGTGCCTGGCTTCTTATCAATTGCTGCCACTGTGAAGCTGGCTTTGATGGCGTCTTGCAGGAACTGCCTGGCCTCCTTTTCGTCGGTGAGTTTCGCCGGTAACTCTGCAGCAATGGTTTCACCACTAGCCGTGAACTCAGCGGTTAATCGGTAGCTACCGGCCGTTTTGAAAGCCTTGATTTCGCGTTCCCTCTCCACAATCAGTCGAACGGCGACTGACTGGACACGACCGGCCGACAGACCGGTACGTACTTTTTTCCACAAAATTGGAGACAGTTCGTACCCAACCAACCGGTCAAGCAAACGACGGGCCTGCTGTGCGTCTACCAGGCCAATGTCAATGCCGCGCGGATTCTTAATGGCGTTTTCAATCGCGGTTTTGGTGATTTCATGAAATACAATCCGCTTAGTCTTGTCGGCCGGGAGTTTCAAGGCCTCAGATAAATGCCAGGCAATAGCCTCACCTTCGCGGTCCTCATCGCTGGCCAGCCAAACTTGATCGGCCGACTGGGCGGCTTTTTTGAGCTCGCTGACAACTTTTGTCTTGTCCGGGCTTATTTCATAGGTTGGTTTAAAATTATGATCAACATCTATATTCAAGCCCTTTTTGGGTAAGTCACGAATATGGCCAAAACTGCTTTTGACCTGGTAGTCTTTGCCCAGATAGCGCTCAATAGTTCGCGCCTTGGCAGGGCTCTCCACAATTACTAGATTTTTAGTCATGTGGCTAAAGTATACCGTATTCAGTCAAGCTTAAGCGTTTCCAATCTTATAACCGGCCCAAATGCCCGCAAATGAACCCACTGTGCCAAGTGCGAGCGTCCAAAAGCCCAAGCCATTGCCATGGTCAATGGCTGCCCCGATCAGACTTCCGATTGTTGAGCCTATAAATATGCCAAGCCAAATGTAATGCTTAGTTTCCATAAATCGAGTATAGCATTAGCGCAAAGTGAATTGTCCGGCTCCAATCGGTCTTACCCTTCCACTTATTTCCAGCATAGTTAGAGTTTGATTAAAGATGGCTGGGGCAAGAGTGCTTTGTTGTTGCAGCTCTGCTAAGTCAGTCAGGCCATTCTGCATTAGTTCAAGTATGCGCTGCTCTGCCTCATTGTTTGCGACAACTTCTTTTTGGGTAGCGATTGCCTCCAGACCTAGTGCTTCAAAGATGTCTTCTACTTTTGTAACCGGTGTGGCACCGGCCTTTATCAAATTGTTTGTACCAACGGATAACAGGCTATTAACATTGCCCGGTACTGCCATGACTGATCTGCCCTGCTCCAGAGCAAAGTTAGCCGTTGCTAGCGTACCGCTGCGCTCAGCGGCTTCAGTTATAAGAACCCCATCACTCAAGCCGGACACAATGCGGTTACGAGCTAGAAAGTTTGAGGGATATGGCTCGCTGCCGGGTGGATATTCAGTTACTAGCGCCCCTCCCTGATCCAAAAT
This sequence comes from uncultured Candidatus Saccharibacteria bacterium, assembly GCA_964540115.1. Lineage (GTDB taxonomy): Bacteria > Patescibacteriota > Saccharimonadia > Saccharimonadales > CAYVSP01 > CAZILM01. The sequence continues at coordinate 25,629 of CAZILM010000004.1, forward strand.
CTTCATAGCTAATTGCTGGTGACTAGCCGGGTATATGCGTTCCAGGCCAGCCGGCAAGACTGCTATTGTCTGACCACCGGCATCTAGTGCAGCTTGGTGGGCTACCCCATCTGCTCCAATGGCTAAGCCACTAAGAATAACAATTCCATGCCTAGCCGTGGTTTCGGCAAGGGTTTGCGTAACCAATTTGCCGTATGGGCTTACCTTGCGGCTACCAACTATGGCCAGGCAGGGTCGATTTAATAGTTCGTCCAAAGGCCCGGCCACAAACAACTGTCGCGGTGGGTTTGGTATGTTCTGTAGGACCCCCGGGATACCGATATCTTTAAGCGCTAGCATCTTGACATTCATTGCGTATAATATTTTAGTATTGACTTAGTATAACAAATTTGCTAAAATCGCAAACCGTAAGCGCTTGTATGCGTCTTACCGTACCTTATACCCCCAAGTTAGATTGTTTTAGAGTGTTATACGTTTGAAAAGTTGTTACCCTCCACTTACAGGCGTTTCTCCGGTTCGTCCGGAGAGCGCTCTAAAACTCACTAACCCCTTTAACCCCGCATTACCCCTCGCATTTTTTGAGCTGTGGTCAATGACGGATGCACCTTTGAGTGGGTTCGCCCTCGGGCGAAAGGCCTTCAAGGTGGGTTGAAGGGTGTTTCTTGGCTCAAACAAGTTTTGAGCCTGAAAAAAGGCTTGCAGCGGTGCCCACCCCCTCTGCAAGCCTTTTTTTGTTACCTTCGGTGCCCCTATACTGAGAACGACAGGGATATAGTTGGCTAAAACGCTAGACGCTTTGCTGGTGTCAACAGAACAATCCAGCGGATTGTTCTGCCCTCTGCAGGTCTATTTTTTACAGAAAGACAATAGCTAAACAATAAACTTGCGGGTTTCAGGTGCCAGCTGGCCGCTGTAGACGTATTCTACAAGTATGCTCTCAACTTCTTTTAATAATGTCGGTAGATGTTTTGTCTCGTCTTTGCTGAACTTCTTTAGTACAAATGCAGCGCTGTCTGTCTTTGGCACTTCGTTTTTGATGCCAATCCGGATTCGCTGTATGTCACCTTCAACGTGCTGCAATAAAGATTTAATGCCATTGTGTCCGGCGCTGCTGCCACCTTCTCTGGTGCGGATTTGACCGTATGGCAAATCCAGTTCGTCATAAACTATAACAATTTGTTTATTGGGAATTTTATAAAACTGTTGGACGGCTTGAACCGCTTCACCACTGTTGTTCATAAATGTATTAGGTTTAGCCAGAATGACCCTGGTGTCACCTAGGTTATGACTGGTCACCAGGCTTTTCAGGTCTTTCTTTACGGTCCATGCCGGGAATTCATGTTTATCGGCAAAGGCGTTGACGCAGGCAAAGCCAAGATTGTGCCGTGTGCCATCATATTTTTTGCCCGGGTTGCCAAGGCCAACTATCAAAATAGTTTTTTGCAGTCCAAGAGTATAAAGCGGTGCGCTGTTGCTGGTTTGGGGTTTCTTCTGAAATAACGCCATGCTCCAAGTTTGCAACACTTGTCACCTGCTGTCCAGCGCAGCTGGCCACCTGTGCCAAGTTTTTGGCGCATTACTGTGTCAGAAGTTGCGTTACTCCTTCACCGTATAGCTTATACGGCTCAGTGTGTTACTAACTTCTATCTTGTACTGCATCCAAATGCAAGCTTGGAGCTCGAACTAGTGCTTCTCGATGAACCAAAATTTTACGGGGGTTCCGCTGAAATCATAGGTTTCGCGCAGCGATCGCTCCATGAAGCGTTTGTAGCTCCAATGCAGCATTTTAGTGCGGGCGCCAAATACCTTAAAGCTTGGCGGACTAGTCTCGTCTTCCTGGACAATATAATTTAACTTTGGCGTTGTTCCCTTTAAGCCGGCTGGCGGGTGTTTGGCAATGACTTTAGCCAGCCATTTGTTGAGCTCGCTGGTTTTGATTTGCGGCTGGTGCCTGGTTTTGTCAATTTCCAGAGCTAGCTCAAATAATTTTGTGACGTTCTGGCCGGTAACTGAGCTGGTAAAAACGAGCGGTGCCCACGGTACAAACTCAAACTCACTTTTAATGCTCACAGCCAACTGATCACGACTGAAAGGCGTTTTTTCATCTAAGGCGTCCCATTTGCTGACAACTAGAATCAAGCCCTTGCCAGCTTCCTTGATCAACCCGGCAATTTTCTGATCCAGTTGCACGCCCAATTCATTGACGTCCATAAGCAGTATGCTAACGTCAGATTGCTCAATGGCACTCAAAGCTCTGATAACACTGAATCGCTCCACTCCTACTTCTATCTTGCCGCTTCGCCGTATACCGGCAGTATCCATCAGCTCTATCTCCCTGCCCTCGTAGCGAACCATAGAACGGTTTATGTCTCGTGTTGTGCCTGCACGATCGGCCACTATTGCCTGCTGCTTTTTTGCGAGCGTATTAAAGAGCTGTGATTTACCGACATTCGGCCGCCCCAGAAGCGCTATGTGCAAGCGATTATCATCTTCTTTGCTGGTAGCCTTCGGGATCTGTTTTATAAGTGTTTCCAATAAAGCCTCTATGCCCCGGCTTTGAGTAGCGCTGGTTAGGATAATTGGTTTAATGCCTAGCCGTTCATAATCGGAAATGCTGGCCTTTCTTTGCTTGTCAACTTTATTGACCACCAGAAACACCGGTTTGCGACTTTTGAGCGCCATAGTAGCCACTTGGCGGTCTTCCTCGCTTATGCCCACATCTGCCTCAATAACTACCCAGATAACATCGGCGCTATCGGCAGCCTGAGCGATTTGCTCTTGAATCGTAAATTCAAAATCATCGTCGGGGTCTTTCATGCCGGCTGTATCGACAAGCCAAAAATGCTGGTCGCTGTAAGATGCTTTGGCTATGATGCTATCGCGTGTAGTTCCGGCCTCGCGTGCCACGATGGCTTCCCGCCGTTTCAAAATCGTGTTGAATAAGGACGACTTGCCAACATTTGCGCGTCCAACAATAGCAACGATCGGTAACTTCTTACTCATCGCAGAGAGTATAACACCTTACAACAGTTTATAGCGACTACTGTTAAGTTCATTAAGTCTGTACGAGCCGAACTGGACCCGGTGGAGTTTGATTACCTTGTAGCCCATAGCTTCGAATGTGCGGCGGATCTGGCGGTTCCGGCCTTCTGTCATGGTTACGGTCCATTTGTCGTCATCACCTTGCAAGCTTAGCGTGCTGGTTCCATCCTCTAGTTCAATTCCAGCCTCTATCTTGGTTTTATCATCTGTAATTAATGGCCTGTCAATTTCAAGTTCATAGACTTTTTCTTTTTGAAAACTTGGATGTGTTAGCTGATGGGCCAGTTTGCCGTCACTAGTGAGTAAAAGCAAACCGGACGAATCTTTATCTAGTCTACCGATCGGCTTTAAATTGTGCAGCTCAGGTGGTAATAGCTCATATATGGTTTTACTTCCCTGTCCATCCCGGCTGCAAACATAACCAGTCGGCTTATTGAGTATCATGGTAATAATTTTGGTGGGTGCAGATAAGACCACATCGTCTAAACTCGCCTTATCGCTGGCTTCAACCACCTGCCCAACCCGTGCAACCAGTCCGTTAACTTTTACGCGCTGTTTCTCGATAGCTGTGTCGGCAGCTCGGCGACTCATACCAGTAGCTAAGGCTATGTATCTATTCAACCGCATGATTAGTATCTTACTATAGTGCTACGGCGTTCGGGTCGCCGGGATCGGAACCCGGCGTTTGCTCGGGACCAATTACCTGGCCTGGAGAATGTGGTTTGCTGTCTGACCCTGGATCAGCCATTTCTACTGATGGAGTTTTGCTGGAAGCCGCATCTATTAAGGTGTTCGCAGGCGGTGTTACTACGGGCATGTCTGCTTGTTCGGCGGCTTCTTCCTTGGCTAATAATTCGTTAATGTCGGGCTTTTTGGCTGAAATATCATTGAGCGGTTCAATCACTTTCTTATGAGAAGACGGTAAATCTACCCCACCTGATTTAGGTGGCTTGGCTATTTCCTTGGGCTCCTTGACAGGTTCTTTGGTCTCCTGCTTGGGCAAGTCTTTAGATGGGATGCCTGACTCGAAACTTTTTATCTGTGCTTCAACTTCAGCCTCTTCATCTTTAGTTGTTTGCGCAGCGGGAGTAGTTGGTGCTGGGGGTTCTGATACCGGAACGGCTGCCGGCGTAGCAGTTTGGGGAGCAGGACTGGCAGGTGGGCCGGCTACCGGTGCTGATGCTCCAGGCGTGGCTGGACGGGCACCTTCCAGTACCTCACGCGCCGCTCTGGCGACATCTTCCAGGGTAACCTGCGATTTGATTAAGTAACGATCGGCTCCAAGCTTATCGGCTCGTGCTTTGTCTTCCGCCTGGCTCAACGCAGTCATTACAATAACCTTAGTGTCCTTTGTTTCAGGCGCGCCGCGCAGGATGTCCAGCATATCGAATCCACTAATTTTGGGCATCATCACATCAGCGATAATTAAATCCGGCTTTTCTTTGACGGCCATGGCCAGAGCTTCTTCGCCGTCCTTGGCGGCGACGATTTCGTACCCCTCGGCTAAAAGTCTAGCTTCATAAATTTCACGGAGGTTATTGTCATCCTCCACCAACATGATTTTTGCCATTATCTATTACCTCTGTATTGTGCCTTCATAATGCTTATAGTTAATTCAATTGTATCACGTCCTTGTACGACTCTCATGTTATGAGACCCCTGTCAAAGATCCTACGGGCGTTGCTGGTGCTACGGCGGCCTCTTTGGTCTGTTGCTCAGTGGCTCTTTGGACACTCAAACGAGGCACATTAATGAAGAATGTGCTGCCCTTGCCCAGTTCACTCTCCACCCAAATACGGCCGTTATATAGTTCAATAATTTTACGGCTAATAAATAGGCCAAGACCAGTGCCGCCGATGGTACGGGTAGCAGAACTGTCTACCCTGTAAAACTTCTGGAATAGGTGCGGAATATCCTCAGTTGGAATGCCAGGGCCGGTATCACGTATGTATATTTGAACCACTTCAGTGTTGCCCGTAAGACCGACTGATATCTTGCCAGATTCGGTATATTTTACCGCGTTATCAAAAAGATTTGTTACTACCTCGCGCAGACGTTCCGGATCGGCTTCTACATAATAAAGCGGGCGTACTACTTTCCCGTAGCCGCCTTCTTTGCTGGCGTCAATTATTGATGGGTCGACTGCGCCTACGACAAACTCTGTAGTCAGGTTTTTTTTGGTAGCTGAAAAACGCAGATCGTTAGTTAATTGTTCTAAAAAGGCTCCCATTTCAACAACTACTGGATGGCTGGTTAAGCGGCCATCTTCAGCTTTGGCGCTTGTCAGAAGATCTTGGAAGAGTTTCCCTAGATGTTGCGTGGACAAATGGGCTTTTTCTAAAAAGTCCCGGGCCTTGGTATCTATTTTACTGACATGATCATTAAGCGCTAGTGCCAGGTAGCCTTCAATTGCCGCCACTGGCGTGCGCATTTCGTGGCTGGCGGTACTGATGAATTCAGCGCGGCGCTGTTCCTCGCGGCGCTCCTCACTTACATCTCGAAAAATTCCAACCGCCCCATTCACGTTATTCTGAGCGTCAATCAACGGTGATACACTAAGACTGATTGAGACCGGCTTGCCCTCTTTTGTTACTACAACGGCCGCATTGTCACGCACTGGAGATTTGGATTTAAGAACTTTAGTAAAAGGGTCTTGTGTTTCATCGTATGGTTTATTCTGTGCGTCCACCAGCTTGAGTACGTTGTGATAGTCTAATCCTCTGGCTTCATCAGACGGCCAGCCAGTGATAGTCTTTGCAGCGGGATTAAATAGTTGAATGGTGTTTTGAGTATCGATTAAGACCACTCCATCATCCGTAGCTTGTAGAATGATGTCAGACTTACGCTTTTCGTCACGAAGACTGCTAACTAGTTTGTTGGACTTTTTGCCTTTGCGCTTATTTAGCAAAATGCGCACCAATAAAACAGCCGCAGCCATCAGGGCAACGGCTATAAAGAACACGGCTATAACAATTACTGTTTGTTTCATGGTTTTTGTGCTTTATAGCTGCTCTTATTATCTGTTTTTTGAACAAAAGATGCAATACTTAGTAAAAATATAAGGGCCTCGGAAAGCGGCGTTGAGGGTAGTTATTTATTTAGATATGGCCTCGAAGCCAAACTATTTCAAACTGAAGCCAGATCTTGTAAGAAATAATATTATAAGCAATAGCTATCAATATCGTGAATCAGACCTTATAATAGTTCAAATGCTAAATCAACATCAGACCATAAAAAACGTAATCCAACAGTTCAATAAGCCTAATCCTCTTATCGACTACCTGGTTCCTTTGATAGGTGATAAGAAAGAAGTTAAGATTGCCGATATTGGCTCCGGGCCATTATCGACTATTGGCCATCTTAAAGAGGGTGTAGAGGTTAAAATTTATAACTCCGATAAGCAAACCTTTAAGGACTTCTACGAAAAATATAATATTGAACCTTACGCCAAAATTGAATACCAGGACATGGAGAAATTAACTTATCCAGACAGCTTTTTTGATATAGTCCATAGTGCTAATGCCCTTGACCACACGGTTCATGCCTTGGCGGCACTTAAGGAAATGATACGAGTATGCAAACCAGGCGGCTGGGTGTACATCGAATGTAATCTCGATCAACTTTCAACCGGCGGGAAACATTATTGGAACGCTAAGGCTGATGGTAAATTTATCAACCATACCGAACAATTTGATTTAAAAGATTTTGGCTTTAAAATCAAATTCATAGACAGGGGCGGTGAAAGCCGCTATAACCAGATAATAGCTACTCTTAACAAAGTTCAATAAAACTGGTGACCCCTGCGGGATAGCGGCCATCGACCTTTTCCGCTGCGGCGTGCTCTATGCAAGCATCTGCGCGCGTCCTCGCTCCACCGCACCCGCTTCGCGTATTCAACTCTCTGTGAGAGCAACCAGAATTTTAAAAACCATTCTGTCGGATGGCTTCCAAAATTCTGGTGACCCCTGCGGGATTCGAACCCGCGATTTTCTGGATGAGAACCAGATGTCCTAAACCGCTAGACGAAGGGGCCAGTAAAGCCGCCAAATTGTAGCATGTAATCTGTTAACGGTCTATTGCTAACTGCTTATGTGGTTTAAGTTTTGACAGGCGGTAATTCGTCCCAACGGCTGGTGTAGCGCGGGCTGCGAAGAGTTTGTCGTGGTTCCCATTTATTCCCCAGAGCCTCGGCCGCAAAGTACAAATGATGTTTACCATAACGCTCATTGATATCATCCACCACTTGCATACGGGCTTGGGAACGCACGTGCTGATTAACATTAATGCTGCCTAGTAGATCAGTTTGCAGGACAACAGAAGGTACAAAATCGTATAACATAACGCCTGCTCGATAACAGGCGGCTCGTTTGTCGTAGACTTTGCCAAAAGCTTGGACTAGTGCCTCAGTGATTACACCGGTATCGGCCGTGGGCATCGCAAATCGTACTTCACTACCCCAACGGCGGTAACCTGGCTTGTGTTTGTTGGTAGCCAAAAATAAACTTGCTCTACGGGTCAGCTGTTTGCTTTCGCGCAATCGAAAAGCGGCCCGGGCCGTAAAATTGGCAATTGCTGCTTCAACTACATGGGCATCCGTGACGTCTTCACCAAAAGTACGGGTGCGGGCAATGCTTTGGCGTACTTTGCCCTCAAGTTCCAGTGGCAGGCAGCTAGTGCCGTTAAGTTCCAGCACCATGTGTTCGCCGTGTATACCCATAAGCTGCCGGGCAAAGCCGGTACTCAAGCAGGATAAGTCATAAGCTGTCGTGATACCCAGAGATTGCATCTGTGGCGCCAGTCGTCTGCCAACGCCCCACACATCCTTAAGCGATAGTCGTTGCAAGTGCGCAATGTGCTCCTCAATATCGATCCCAACCATGTTAAGCGCTCCGTGATAAGCTGGCTCTTTCTTGGCGTGCTCGCTGGCCAGCTTGGCAAGCGTTTTAGTTGTTGCTACGCCAATGGACACGGGTATACCAATGTAGCGTAAAATATCTGCGCGCACTGCTCTGCCCCAAACCGTGTAATCCTCAATATTGAGCTGGCTTAAATCCAGGAATGATTCGTCAACCGAGTAGACCTCAATACGTGGTGTCATAGAAATAAGTAGTTGGGTAATACGGCGGCTGATATCGCCGTAGAGTTCAAAATTGCCGCTGAACTGCACCACCTTATATTGTTTAAATATACTGCGCCATTTAAAGGCCGGGGCGCCCATAGGTATACCCAGCAGTTTGGCTTCGTTGCTACGAGCCACTACACAGCCATCATTGCTGGACAACACTACAACTGGTTTGCCTTCCAGATCGGGTCGAAATAGGCGTTGGCAAGAGACAAAAAAGTTATTGCAATCAATCAGTGCAAAAATGGGACGTTTCATGTTTTTTGGGCAAATTGATGGATGATGGAGCTTACTACACCCCATACCTGTGCTCCAGGCGGTAAATAAGCGAATCGGCAGACCATCATGCTGTCATCCTGCCAGTAAATAATTAGGTTGGTAGAGCGTGGCTTTAGAGCACGATCAACAATAATTATGTCGCCCTCAAACACACCATGCTGTTCTCCGTTATTGCCAGCCACGCGCATAAAGAAGGTGCTGATGGGGTGGCGGATCAATAATTGGTTAAGGTCGAGCGCTTGCAGCGCAATATCAGTTGCCGGGTTTGGAAACCCATCATGCACACTAACGTTATTTGGAATTTCATAATACATAAATCACCTCCAATTATGGTTATCGTAGAGGCCGTCGCCAGGCCGGATAGTAAGGCGACAAAAATTGTTGGAAGTGATTCGCCCTAAAGGCGAAACACGGGTGATTTATTAAGTCTGCAAGTGGAAATGCGCTTTAGAGCCCAAGTACTCACATGACTGCCTATATTTAAGCGCTAGAGCCATGCTTAAGTCAAGCGTCAATATTCCTGAGAAATTCGACGAGTTGCTTAGGCGTAATCTCGGCCTTTATAAGATAGCCATCGGCTTGTTTTTCGATCAATTCTCTAGTGTCTTCGCGTTGTTCAAGGTTGGTGGTAATAATAACTTTAGCGTGGAGATTCGGTGCTTCATCGCGTAAGTGCCGCAACACCTCAACCCCGGTCATATTGGGGATCATTATGTCCAATAAGACTATGTCGTACTGGTCGGTTTTGGCGGCCGCTAGCCCTTCAACGCCGTCAAAAATAACTTTGACATCATAGCCGGCTTTAGTGAGCGCACGTGTATACAATTCCGTAATAAAATGCTCATCCTCAACACACAAAATACGCACCGCACTACCCTGACGTCTGGCAGAGCCAGCCGTTCTGGTAGTGCTTTTGGCACTGGGCGTTGTTGAAGATTGCGCTGCTCCTTCACCGTATTTTGTATACGGCTCCGTCCGCTGCTCATCTTCGCCTAGCCCAGTATCCAAATGCGTGTTTTGTGATTTATTCATATGCTTATCGCCTATACATGGAGTGGTTCTTAATCCAGCCATGCGCTCCACGAGTTATTTCTTTATTATCATTGTTCTTGAGCTCAGCAGCAAGTTGATCGAATGGTAAGAGCGTGAATCCAAATGTAGTACCCTGCCCCTCCTTAGACTGAACCCAAATATTGCCGCTATGGGCATTAACAATCGCCTTACTAAGATACAAGCCAAGCCCGGTTCCGCCAATCTGCGCCCTGGATCGATGGCTGCGATAAAATTTATCAAATAAATTAGGCATAACGCTTTCCGGAATGCCTACGCCTAAATCTTGTATGGTTGTTTCCACCAAACCATCTTTCGTTAAACTCGACTTAACAGTTATCTCCTTTGATGTACCGCTGTATTTAATAGCATTATCAAGTAGATTATTCAGTACTTCGTAAATGCTTACCTTGTCTGCTGCTACTGTCGGTAGGTCTTTTGCTACCAAGTATGTAATATTTTTACCGTGCACTTGAGCTCTAAGCTGCATATCCTCACAGGCGCTCTTGACAATGTCTTCCCAGGATTCTTCCCTTAGATCAAGCGTTAGTTGGTTTTCTTCCACTCTGGCAACATTGAGGATGTTGTTAACAAAAGCTGCCAGTGCTTCCGCGGACGCCTCCATTTTCTTCATGAAATCAGTTAATTCGGGGGTGAGCTTATCTTTTAACTCATCCTCGAACACCTCAATATAACCGCGGAGAATAGTTAGAGGTGTTCGTAGTTCATGGACAGCCAGGGCCACGTAGCTAGCGGCTTCATCGTCCTGTGAGTAACGCTCTGAGTGATCAAACAGCGCTAGAATGGTTTCGGCGCCGGATGGATCCTCTTTGCCGTAATAGGCCGCCAGATCAAGCTGAAGCGGCTTCTTGCTACCAGCCAATTTAAGCCGAATTCGATCCCAGCTGTTAGTTGCGGTAACCTTATTAGCCCGGCAATCGCTTAGCCAGGCATCCAAAGTTTTTTCGTTCGGAAAGGATAGATCTAAGACGGAGTAAAGATTTTTACCGGTAATTTCGTTGACTGGAATATGCAAGTAATTACTGGCGGCTTCGTTGGCAAAAACTATAAGCTGAGTTTTATCGACTACTAACAGTGGTAATGGTACGTGGTTAGCGATGTCGGTTGCCATATCCACTGTCTTGGACACTGTCTTAGTTGCTGACAAAGGTGAGCTGCTGGCTAGTTGATAAATCTGTAAGCTCAGGCTGGTGACAAGCTCGCGGCCAATGCGACTTTTTTCAAAATTCGGTGGTGCTGTGCCTACATGATCCGGCGAGACGTGTAAAATAGCTTGCTGAAGAAAACGGACAGGTTCCAGGACTCGCTTGGTCATTACGTAAGAGCCAATTAAAGAAATAATAAAGCCTACGGTTAATAAGATCCCCAGAATAACCCAGGTGTTTAACTGGATTTGTTTGAACAGAAGTAGACCGACAGCGATCAGACAAAGGCTGCCCAGTCCGAAAACTACAAACGCGTAGTTGCGGATTTGTTCGCTTAGCCGACCTAGATTATCCACCCTCTTCCTTATCTAGGGGCTTACTTGTATGTAACCGCCCCGTTGCTATTTACCATTGTTACCCAGGTTTTCCCGGCATTGAACTTGATTGGCTTGCCGCTAGCGTCAGTAAAGGTGTACTGAGACTTGCGGTCGTTCTTCTGCCAAGTTCCTTCAGTAACAAATCCATCCTGGAAAACATACATGTGCCCACTGCCGGTAGTCTGGTAGATGCTGTGAATACCGTCCCCGGCCACGCTATAGTTAAGTACTAAGGCAATTACTACTTTGGGATTAATCTGCTGACCTGACCTATCGTCTTTGTGGGGCTGGCCTCCCTCGGAGCGAAGGTAACTATTGCTTGCCGCGTCATAGTCGTAATGCGGACTATACAAGTAACCTGAGACGGCAAAGTCAATTGACTTGGCGGTTGGGGTTGGTAATTTCTGGTCGGGTTTGCGATCCCAGCTGGTAAAGCTGCTACTTGTAAAGCCTTTTTGTTGATTTAGCCCATCTAAGGCAGTGGTGCTGGTATATACGTTATGCGGAGCATAGCGGCTGCTTATGCGCTGGTAAGCACCGGAATTCGCGAATTGATCCAAGTCCCTAACACCCTCTGATTTAATTTGTCCCAGTGCATCCGGGCTGCCGCCAACATGGGCTAAACTGGCATCAAAAGTCAGCACCCAATCAAGATAGTACGGTCGAGCGCTGCGAACCGGGCCAATGTAATCGGGCCCTGTGTCTTGAAACAAAGCTAAGAAACGAGTGATACCTCCCTCAGCGATAGCTTCAAATACCAGGCCGGCGTCGTTAAGACCGGATTGCGGCCGGGCATCAGGACTGTTTTCTATCATAACGCCTGTAACCGGGCGTTTATTTATCTGTGGATCGACTTGAAGACCAGTTAATCTTGATGGCTCTGTGGTAGGTTTCGGCAACTCTTTTTTCGCGGCTGCCTGCTGTTTTTGCTGAGGGGTCTGGTATGTAATATGCTTGTACAGTTTGTAGACGCCAAAGGCAGAGGCTACGATTAGGATGAGCATACCTAACATTAGTAGCGCCCACTGCAAGTTACTAAGATGTGTGTGGCGATAACTGAAAATGTGCCACCATTTTTTTTGTTGCGGTGTCTTAGCTTTTATCTGCTTATCATTCGGCATGAGCGTTGTGTCATCTCCTTTTTTGTGGATTGGTGAAGCTTCCGAAGAAGTATCCTCACCACCGACTGGCGGTTTTATATCATCGAGCATATGGAGGCTATTCTAACATGCTTAAGTCTATCGTTGTAGACTTTCCAGGGCGGTTTTGAGACGTTTTAATACCGTATCTTTGCCTAGAACTGCCATAGTTTCAGCCAAACCGGGAGAAGCGGGTGCCTGGGTTGTGGCTATGCGAATAAGACTGAATAGAATCACTGGTTTCTGTTTAGTTTGCTGCAGGAGTTCATTGAGTCTTTTCGTTAGATCCTCAGACGAAAAATCACTTTTCGAAATAGCATCTGTTGCTTGTTCCAGAAGATTTTTTAACTCGTCTTTAGAGAGTTTACTTAACTGTTTATGGCCGGCTATTAGCTTGGGATCAATCGGCAGATCTGTAAAGAAAAACAGTGTCAGCTGGGGCAGTTCACTGAAATATTTCAATCTCTCTTGTACTAATTTGAGGATCTCTTTTTTATAATTTTCATCATGTTTGGCCGCTTCTTTCGGCCAGTACTGCGTAACTCTTTTATATAGTTCGTCCAAACTCAGGTGGCGGATAAACTGACCATTTACCCAAAGCAGCCTTTGCTCGTCAAAGCGGGCACCACTGCGTTGGACTCGATCCAGGCTGAACTTTTTAATGAGTTCATCTATGCTGAAAACTTCCTGCTCGGTTCCATCGTTCCATCCAAGCGTTGCGATAAAACTGATTAGAGCCTCTGGTAAATAACCGTCACGCACGTAGTCTAATACGTCTTTAGCACCATCACGTTTGGATAGTTTTTTCTGTCCATCCGGCCCTAGAATATGCGGCATGGTTGCGAAAACCGGATTAGTCAGCTCCAGTGCTTCGTACAAGTTTAAATAATTCGGCATACTTGCTAAAAATTCCTGGCCGCGGATAACATGGCTTATTTCCATTTCCGCGTCATCAACAATATGAGAAAAATTGTAGGTTGGGTAACCATCTGACTTTATCAGCACAAAGTCGTCAACCACTTCCGGACCTGTAGAAATATTTCCCATAACTTCATCGTGCCATTCGTATGATTTGGGCTCGGATTTAAAACGAAGCGGGACTTTGCCATCCCATTCTGGTGGATCTTTAGGCCGGTGGTTACGATACAAAAAAGGCTGTTTGTTTTTTTGCGCGTCATCACGGAAAGCCTGTACCTCTTGCGGTGAATAAGGATCAGCGTATGCTCGACCAGTACTAATGAGTTTTTGAGCCCATTGTTGATATATGTCCAAACGTTCGCTCTGGCGAAATGGCCCTTCGTCTGGTTTAAGTCCTAAAGCGTTAAGGCTGTCGATAATGTGTTGGGCGGCTCCCTCTACTTCCCTCTTGGTGTCGGTATCTTCCAAGCGCAGGATAAAAGAGCCATTTGCTTGCTTGGCCACCAGCCACGCGAATAATGCTGTCCGGACACCACCGACGTGTAAAAAACCTGTCGGACTGGGAGCAAATCTGGTTCTAACTTTCATAGTGTCGAGTATACCTCAG
>CAZILM010000005.1:0-3195 GCA_964540115.1 uncultured Candidatus Saccharibacteria bacterium
GAAGATAAGCGTCTGCAAAAGTACATGTTTGGTGTGATGCGGGAAGTTGTTGAACGGTTTGGTTACGAAGAATATGACGCACCGATTCTGGAGCCGCTGGAGCTCTATGCTGCTAAAACTGGCGAAGAAATCGTAAATGAGCAGACATATGTATTTACCGACCGTGGAGATCGACAAACTGTTATACGACCGGAGATGACTCCGACAGTTTCACGTATGGTGGCTGGCCGTCGTCAAGAATTGGCTTACCCGCTGCGCTGGTACTCAATACCTAATCTTTGGCGCTACGAGCGGCCGCAGCGCGGGCGACTGCGCGAACATTGGCAGCTAAATGTAGACTTGTTTGGCTTGGAAGGTCTGGAGGCAGACTCCGAAGTAATTCAAGTGGCCGATAGCATAATGCAAGCCTTTAAGGCTAAGCGCAGTATGTACTCTATTCGCCTTAACAGCCGCAAGCTGATGGATTTTATTCTGACTGAATATTTGAAGCTCAGCGAAGTGGAAAGTGAAACTATTAGCAAGTTGATAGACCGGATGCACAAGATGGACGAGGCAAAATTTACGGCACAGCTAGAAGCTATCTTGAGCCCGTCAGCGCGTGACGATGGACGCGGTAAACAGCTTAAAGAGTTGTTAAAGGCTCAATCTTTAGACAGTTTACCCGACGAAGTTCGCGCGAACCCAAGCGCTAAAAAGCTAAGTCAGCTTATCGGACGGCTCCAAAAACTCGGTATAGACAACATTATGTTTGAGCCATCAGTTATGCGTGGCTTTGACTATTACACCGACATTGTATTCGAGGTATTTGATAATAATCCGAATAATAACCGCTCAATGTTTGGCGGCGGCAGGTATGACGGCTTGGTTGGCTTGTTTGGTGTGGAACCGGTGGCGACAGTTGGCTTCGGTATGGGCGACGTGACGTTGCAGAACTTTTTAGAAGTACATGAATTATTACCAAAGCTTAGGCAGGAAACTGATGCTTATGTGGTTCTGATCGGCGATGTGGCTAACCCTGTGCAGCCGGTTTTAAAAGAACTACGTGAGATGGGTTTAAATCTGGCAGTCGACTACTCTAATCGACCGGTGGATAAACAACTTAAAATGGCTGATAAACGCCATTTGCACTACGCGATTTTTATTGGTGATAAAGAACTAAGTGAAGGCACTTATAAATTAAAGAATCTGCAAACTGGTGAGGAAGAAAGCCACAGTCCGCAACGATTGGTAAGTATCATAAAGGATCGCCGCCAAACTAGTTCATGACTGCTATCAACCATGCTATGACTGGTGCTGTTATTGGCCTGAGTATCCATCAGCCGTTGTTAGCAATTCCATTGGCTTTTGTGTCTCACTTTCTCATGGATGCTTTGCCGCATTATGACCCAAGGGTTCCTGAAGAAGAACTATTTAAATCTAAGCGGTTCCGTAACTATCTGATAAGTGAAGCATCACTATGCTTCCTACTCGTCTTGGTACTGGCTATAAGCCAACCCACAAATTGGCTACTCGCTTGTATCTGCGCTTTTGTTGCAGCTATGCCTGACTTATTCTCGATAAATCGTTTCTGGAGTGTGCGTCAGGGAAAAAGTTGGCGAGGTAACGCATACAGCAACTTTGCAAGCCGTATCCAACGCTATGCCCAACCCAAAGGAGCGCTTTTAGAAATAGTATGGGGTCTGGTGATGCTTAGTATCATAGCGAAACACCTTTAAGTCTGTTAAACTAACTTTTCATGCAAGTCAATAAGTCATTTCCGCAGGATACCAAAGCTTTGTTGTCTGTTGTAGCACACCAAACCGACCTGGAGCCCATAAAACTTCATGTATTACGCCATCTGCAAACAAAACTTAAAGTAGCCGGTTTTAGAGAAGGCAAAGTGCCTTTGGCGTTGGTCGAAAAAAACATTGATGCCAACACCCTGCAAAGCGAATTTCTCGAAGAAGCCATTAACCACCTTTATCAAAACGTAGTCAAAGAATTACGTGTACGGGTAGTGTCGCAGCCTGAAGTCAGTGTTAAAAAATTCGTACCATTTACTGAGTTGGAATTCGATGCATCGGTGGATGTGATCGGCGAAATGAAGCTGCCGAATTATAAAAAAATGAAGCGCAGCAAGGAGAAAGCCAAAATAACTGCGAAAGATATAGACACTGTCTTACAAAATTTGCTAACAAGAGCAGCTGAAAAAAACGAAGTAAAGCGCGTGGCCAAAAACGGTGACGAAGTCAGGATTGATTTTAAGGGCACGGATAATAAAAAAGAGCCCATTAACGGTGCTGATGGGTCTGACTATCCGCTCTTGCTTGGCAGCAACACCTTTATACCGGGATTTGAGCCGAATCTAGTAGGAACAAAGGCTGGTGAGCAGAAAAGTTTTAACCTTAAATTTCCAAAGGATTACGGTGTAAAAGCGCTAGCCGGCAAAGATGTTACCTTTGCTGTTACCGTAAAGCAGGTTCTAGAACTGAAGCAGCCGAAGCTGGACGACCTTTTTGCTGCTAGCGTCGGTCCGTTTAAGTCGCTTGCTGATCTGAAGACAGATATTAAGAAACAACTGACTCAGGAAAAACAAAGCGAAATTGATCGCGCCTTTGAGAATGAATTAGTGCTTGAAATTGCCAACAAGACCAAGGTATCTATTCCTGACCGGCTGGTTGACGAGCAGGTTCAGCGAATGGAAGAAGAAGAGCGGCGTAACCTGAATTATCGAGGCCAAACCTGGCCAGAGCATCTAAAAGAAGAAGGTGTTACCGAAGAAGAGCACCGGCAAACTAAGCGGCCACAGGCACTTGAGCAGCTTAAAGCCGGATTGGTACTATCAGAAATAGCCGAAGCGGAGAAGCTTGAAGTGACACCTGAAGAAGTGGAAGTTAGAATTCAACTATTAAGAGGCCAGTACCAGGATGCGGCAATGCAAGCCGAACTGGACAAGCCGGAAAACCGTCGTGATATAGCTTCCCGTATCTTAACCGAGAAGACTCTGCAAAAACTGGAGAGCTACCTCACAAAATAAATTGGCACTCTTACTTGACGAGTGCTAATTTTACGATGTATACTTGAGTCACATATGAGTGAAAGTATTAGTCAGGTTTTAGTGCCGACAGTTATTGAAACAGATGGGCGTATCGAGCGAGCCTATGACATTTATTCCCGTCTTTTAAAAGATCGCATTATCTTTATTGGCGATGACGT
>CAZILM010000005.1:3295-11401 GCA_964540115.1 uncultured Candidatus Saccharibacteria bacterium
GGCAAGGTGACCGACCAGGAAATCGATCTTAGAGAATCTCTTAGGGTAAAGAAATTATTAGAAGAGATTATGGCTAAAAACACCGGCCAGAAACCGTCTAAAATCCACCAAGACATGGAACGGGACAAATGGATGACAGCCCGTGAAGCCACTGAATACGGCGTCGTAGACAAAGTCATCGGCTCCCTAAAACAACCGCCCAAAGCTTGATTATCCAAAGCATTTCTGGAGTATCTACTTGACATTAGATTTCTAGCTGCGTAAACTGTAGCGTAAGAAGTAGTGTATGCTGGGCTGTGCTCGTTTTGTTGTAAGATGAGCTCCAAAAATTCCCGGATAGTAGTCTTCGCTCTAAAAAGCCAAAGTTACTTTTTTATAAAGCCACAATTAACCAAGGAGCAGTGCTAGCGTGCCCCGAACTAAAGCCACTTCATCTAAAAAACAGACACGTGTTTATTTTAGTAACATCGACGACGCTCTAGACTTACCCAATCTGGTTGACCACCAGAATCGTTCTTTCCAATGGTTTGTCGACGAAGGTCTTGGCGAATTACTTGCAGAAGTCAGCCCGATTGATGATTATACCGGTACAAAACTAAGCCTTGGCTTTAAAGACTATCGTTTTGAAGCGCCCAAGCTAACTGAAGCCGAAGCGCGCGAAAACAATGTAAGCTTTGAAGCTCCTTTGAAGGCCACAGTCGTACTTACTAATAAAGTCACAGGCGAAGTCAAAGAGCAGGAAATTTACCTTGGTGATTACCCGTGGATGACTTCTCGCGGAACGTTTGTTATTAACGGAGCTGAGCGCGTGGTTGTATCTCAGCTGATTCGTTCAGCGGGCGTGTTCTTTACCTCTGATCTTCACGGTTCCGCTAATCTATACGGGGCAAAAGTAATCCCTGGTCGCGGTGCGTGGTTAGAGTTTGAAACAGCCGCCAATGGCGCCCTATATGTAAAGATTGATCGCAAACGAAAAATTCCAGTCACAACTCTCCTGCGAGCTCTGGGATTAAGTGATTCTGAGATGCGCGAAAAGTTTGCCCACGTTGATCAAGGAACCCTTAATTATCTGGATGCCACACTGGAAAAGGATCCTGCGCGAGGCTCAAACGAGGCCTTAATCGAAGTTTACCGTCGCCTGCGACCTGGTGATCTAGCTACAGTTGATAATGCTCGTTCTCTGCTCGAAAATATGTTTTATAACTTCAAACGCTTTGATTTTAGTCGGGTTGGCCGCTATAAGATTAATAAGAGACTCGACATTAAATTGCCAAACACGATTGAAAACCGGGTTATGCGCCTGGATGATCTGGTCGCAATAGTAGCCGAAATCATTCGCTTGAATAACACCCAGGATCCGGCCGACGACATAGACTCCCTGGCTAACCGCCGGGTTAAGTTGGTTGGCGAATTGGTGCAACGCCAATTCCGTATCGGTTTGCTTCGAATGGAGCGAAACACCAAAGACAGAATGAGTATGAGCGAAATCGAGACGGTAACACCGGCTCAGCTTATTAACGCTCGTCCGGTTGTCGCCGCCGTTCGCGAATTCTTTGCTAGCTCTCAGTTATCACAGTTCATGGATCAGATAAATCCGCTGAGTGAATTAGCTCATAAGCGACGACTGAGTTCAATGGGTCCTGGTGGACTATCGCGGGAACGCGCTGGTTTTGAAGTGCGTGATGCTCATGCTACTCACTACGGGCGCATTTGTGCTGTGGAAACACCTGAAGGTGCCAACATCGGACTGGTGTTAAATCTAGCCAATTACGCTCGCATCAACGACTACGGATTCATTGAAACGCCGTATCGCAAGGTTATCAACGCAGTAACCGCCAAGGCAGCGGTTGGGCACACGGCCGCCGTTAATCTGGAAAATGAAAAAGGTAAGGTAATTGTTAAAGCCGGCACTAAAATCACTGCCGAGGCAGCTAAAAAGCTAGCAACTGTTAAATCACAAGCTACCTGGCCGGTAAAAGCCCAGGTTAGCAGTGAAGTGATTTATCTTGACGCCTCTGAAGAAGAATCTGCCGTAATTGCCAGCGCTGGTGAACTACTGGATCCCAAGGGTTATTTCATGAATGAGCGTGTTAGCGCTCGCCGCCACCTTGTTTCAGGAGAAGTCGATGCCAATGAAGTGACCCATATGGATGCCTCTCGCCGCCAGATTATCGGTTCCAGTGCCGGATTAATTCCGTTTGTTGAAAAGAACTACGTTTATAGAAGTCTGATGGGTAGCAACCAGCAACGCCAGGCTGTGCCATTAATACGACCGAGTGCACCTATTGTTGGAACAGGTATGGAATCAGCAGTGGCCCGCAACAGTGGTCAGGTCGTACTAGCCGAAGAAAACGGTGAAGTAATAAAAGCAGCTGCCGATGAAGTCGTTTTGCAATACAAGAGTCATAAAACTACATATCATCCGCTCCACTATGTTCGTAGCAATGAGGGCACCAGCATAAACCATAAAGTGGCTGTAAACACCGGCGACAAAGTTAAAGCCGGCGACGTATTAATTGAAGGAATGAGCATTGAAGCCGGCGAATTGGCGCTTGGCAAAGATCTTCTGGTGGCCTTCATGCCTTGGGCCGGTTATAACTTCGAAGATGCCATTATTATCTCGCGCAAATTAGTAGAAGACGATACGTTAACCTCAGTACACATTGTGGACTTTATGGTTGAAGTACGCGAAACGAAGCTTGGACCGGAAATTGTAACGCGCGACATTCCTAATGTGTCTGAAGAAGCTCTTAGACATTTGGACGAAGACGGTATTGTGCGTATCGGCGCCGAAGTCCACCCGGGTGATATATTAGTCGGAAAAATTACACCAAAGGGCGAGCAGGAACTTTCCAGTGAAGAACGCCTACTGCGGGCAATTTTTGGTGAAAAAGCCAAAGAAGTCCGCGATACATCGCAGCGCATGAGCAATGGCAAGCACGGAAAAGTTGTTGGCGTAAAAGTATTCAGTCGCGCCAATGGTCATGAGCTCAAGGCCGGCGTAATTATGCAGATTCAGGTGTTCGTTGCCCAAATGCGCAAAATCGCTGTCGGCGATAAATTAGGCGGACGCCACGGTAACAAGGGTGTAATTGCCCGTATCCTGCCGGTTGAAGACATGCCGTTTATGGAAGATGGCACACCAGTCGATATTGTTCTTAACCCATTAGGTGTACCTAGTCGTATGAACGTCGGTCAGCTATTTGAAACTCACCTTGGAATGGCCGCACGGGCGCTCGGTATAAAAGTTGCCAGTCCCTCGTTTGATGGCGTGCCGATTGAGGACATTCAGAAATTACTGAAAGAAGCCGGTCTGCCAGACGATGGCAAACAACAGCTATACGATGGGCGCAATGGCCAGCCATTCAAAGAACGAACAACCGTCGGCTCGATGTACATGATCAAGCTTAATCACATGGTGACCGATAAAATTCACGCCCGTTCAACCGGTCCATACACCATGGTTACGCAGCAGCCGCTTGGTGGTAAGGCCCAAAACGGTGGCCAAAGATTTGGAGAGATGGAAGTCTGGGCGCTTGAAGCTTATGGTGCTGCGCACACACTTCAGGAAATGCTGACGATTAAGTCAGATGATGTCTACGGACGATCAAAAGCCTACGAAGCTATAATTAAAGACACTGAAATTGTTGGTCCTAAAGTACCGGAAAGCTTTAATGTGCTTGTTAAGGAACTTCAAGGACTCGGGCTTAAAGTAGATTTGATTACTTCCGATGCTGTTGTTGATGCTGAAGCGGTGCTTGCAGAGAACATAAAAGATGAAGCCGAACACCAACCTAACCTAGAGGTTAAGCCACCATTGGATCAACCACTGGATGTAACAGAAGAAGAAACGGCTAATGAATTCGTGGTGATGGAATTAGAAGACGATATACCGGCCACAACCGTTATTGCTGCTAACGATGATGACACTAAGGACGAACCAACTGAGGAGACTGCTTAAATGATGCGACGCTACAATCACGGGACGAATATTGCTGATTTTGATGCCGTAAGATTGGCAGTAGCCAGTCCTGAGGACATTTTAGAATGGAGTTACGGCGAAGTAACAAAGCCGGAAACAATTAACTACCGCACGCAAAAGCCGGAACGAGACGGACTGTTTTGCGAACGCATCTTCGGGCCAGTTAAAGACATCAACCCCCATGACGCTAAATATAAAGGCGTACGTTCCCGTGAAGCCGCTGTTGATAAAAACGGCGAGCTTGTAACCAAAAGTATTGTCCGCCGCGAACGAATGGGTCACATAAATTTGGCTAGCCCGGTCGCGCACATCTGGTTCTTGCGTGGCACCCCTTCAGCTACAGGTCTAGTACTTGGTATGACGGTTAAGAACCTGGAACGAGTGGCTTATTTCGCCAGTTACATAATTAAGAGTGTTGATGGTGCCAAGCGCGACAAGATACTGGCTGACAAGGAAGCCGAGTTTGCGGCCGGCAAAGAAGCTATTCGTTTGCGCTATGAAAAGGAAGCAAAAAACGATAATGCTGATGTAAAAGCATTAGCCGAGGCTCAGACAAAAGAAGTTGATGAGTTAACTAAAGAACACGAACAAGTTAAAGCACAGTTAGAAGCCCTGGAGCGATTCAATCTTATTAGTGAAACGGACTATCGTAATCTACCTGATGACGTCCAAGCGCTTGCTACCGTCGGTATGGGCGGTGCTGCTCTAAAAGAATTGCTCGATGAAGTTGACCTGGGCAAGCTTATTGATGAACTGACCACGGAAGCCGAAGAGGCTAAAGGCCAGCGCAAGAAAAAAATCATGAAGCGACTTCGCCTGCTTGAAAGCATGCACAGAGCCGGCATTAAGCCCAACAGTTTGGCCCTGACAGTATTGCCGGTAATCCCCCCCGATCTTCGACCAATGGTGCAATTGACGGGTGGACGTTTTGCCACAAGTGATCTAAACGACTTGTATCGCCGGGTTATTAATCGCAACAACCGCTTGAAGAAACTGATTGAACTCAATGCTCCGGAAGTTATTCGCCGTAACGAACAGCGCATGTTGCAAGAAGCCGTCGATGCTCTTATTGATAATAACAATGCCAGAAGCGGTCGTGCGGTTGCCGCTACCGGCCAACGCCGCCGTTTGAAGAGTTTAAGTGACATGCTTAAGGGGAAACAGGGTCGTTTCCGCCAAAACCTGCTTGGTAAGCGCGTGGACTACTCCGGCCGCTCGGTTATCGTGGCCGGTCCGGAGCTGAAAATTGATCAGTGCGGTTTGCCGAAGATGATGGCACTTGAGTTATTTAAGCCATTTGTTATCGGTCATTTGATAGAAAATGAACATGCTCATAATATTCGTAGTGCCACGCGCATGATAGAAATGGGCGAAACCGCAGTGTGGGATGCTCTTGACGAAGTCATTAAAGGAAAGTACGTATTGCTTAACCGCGCGCCAAGTCTGCACCGTTTGAGCATACAAGCCTTTCAGCCGGTTCTGATTGAGGGTAAAGCTATTCAGCTCCATCCACTGGTCTGTAAAGGTTTCAACGCTGACTTTGACGGTGACCAGATGGCGGTTCATTTGCCGCTAGCTGATGCTGCTCAAAAAGAGGCTAGAGAGATAATGGCCAGTAACAAGAATCTACTTAAACCAGCCGATGGTTCTCCGATTTTGCACATTGAACAGGACATCGTGCTTGGTTGTTACTACTTAACTTATGATCGTCCTACAAAAGAGAAGCAAGCTAAGGTCCGCGGCTATGCCGACCTTGAAGAAGCAATTGTAGCCGAAGAAAACGGTTCTATTAGCTTTCAAACCCGTATTCGCGTACCTTTCCGCGGTGAAAAACGTGAAACAAGCTTAGGACGAATGCTCTTTAATGAGATCTTTCCTGATGATTTCCCGTTTCAGGACGAAGCTATGACCAAGAAGAAACTGCAACAGGTCATGTCTCTGGTTTACCAGAAGTACGGCCAGCTTAAAACGGCTGAAATAGCCGACGATTTGAAAGATATTGGTTTTGCCTACGCAACCAAATCAGGCCTGTCTATGGGCATGGGTGACTTTAGTGACATCGCTAACTTAAGCACCATGCTTGACGAAGGTGAAAAACGAGCCACGGCTATCAGTGAGCAGTACGATCAAGGCTTTATAACTGATGATGAACGCTATAGATTAACAGTTGAAAACTGGCAAAGTGTTGATGCACAAGTGCAGGCTGCTTTGTCAGAACAATTTGCCACAGAAGACAGTGCTATGTCTATTGCTGTGGTCTCCGGCGCACGTGGAAACATTGGTCAGGTTAAGACAGCTGTAGGGTTGCTCGGTATTACTACTGACGCAACCGGCCGCGCCATCGAGTTGCCAATTCGTTCGAACTACAAATATGGACTGACACCGCTTGAATACTTCACGGCCACTCGTGGAGCCCGCAAAGGTATGATTGACACTGCCCTGAAGACGGCTGATTCAGGTTACTTAACCCGTCGTTTAGTAGACGTTAGTCAGGACGTATTTACGCTTGATGAAGAAGCACCGGATCCAGGTTTTGCCCAATACAGATTCGACGCTGATGAGATTGGCGTTCCTTATGCATCACGCCTGAGCGGCCGTTTTGCATCTGAAACTGTTGGTAAATATGTCAAAAAAGGCCACCTGATTACTCCTGAGGTAGCTGCACAGATTGAGGCAGATAAAAGCGTTGATGGCGTGCGTATTATGAGCGTGCTTAGTACAACTAGCATCAAGGGGATTACCCGTAAATCTTACGGTATCGATCCAGCTACCGGTGAATTAGTGGCCCCTTATCATCCTGTCGGCGTTATTGCCGCTCAGAGTATTGGTGAGCCTGGAACTCAGCTAACCCTGAAGACTTTCCACTCCGGTGGTGTTGCTGGTGAAGATATTACGACCGGTTTACCTAGAGTCGAAGAATTGTTTGAAGTTCGCACTCCCAAAGGCCAAGCTTTCCTGGCTGAAATAGCCGGAACTGTCAAAACCTGGGAAGAGGGTGATCACTACGTGGCGCAATTAACTGCAGACGAAGCCGAAAAAGTGATTGTTAAGTTTGGCGGACGCGTAGCGCAGGTCAAGTCCAATCACGAAGTCGCCATGGGCGATGTTGTAGCTTCTAATGAAGATGGTTCAGAACCCCTTACAGCGCCTATTGCCGGTAAAGTACGTGTAAATAAGGATAACTTAAGTATCGTTCCAACCAAGCAGAGCGTATTGAAGTACGAAATCCCCGGCTTCAAGCAGCTTCTAGTAAAAAATAACGATAAAGTCATTGCTGGACAGCGTTTAACTAATGGTTCAATAAACCTTCATGAACTGATGCGTTTGCAAGGTGTTGAAGCAACTCAGCGCTATATAATGAACGAAATTCTAAGGATCTTTGCTTCGCAAGGTCAAAACATCGCTGACAAACATCTTGAAATAATTGTTCGTCAGATGTTTAGTCGCGTCCAAGTTGAAGAAGCCGGCGACAGTGAATTCGTAGTTGGTGACATCGTCAGCAAACAAGCTGTAATTGAAGCCAACCAGAAGTTGAAAGCAGATAAAAAAGAGCCAGCCAAATTCAGCCAGTTACTGCTTGGCATCACCAAGGCCAGCCTAAGTACCGATTCATTCCTGAGTGCGGCTAGTTTCCAAGACACTACTAGAGTTCTAATCAGTGCTGCAACGAGCGGTAAAGTCGATCACCTGTTTGGTCTGAAAGAAAATGTCATCCTCGGTCGGCGTATTCCGGTTGGCACAGGTCACGGCTCTAGAGATGCTGAAGAAGATGTTGAAACAGATGAGTAAAGCTGATAGAATGCTCCAGTTCAAGAGTAAAGAGGTTTTATGCCAACAGTAAGCCAGTTAGTTCGTAAGCCGCGCCGTAAGGTGACCACTAAAAGCAAGTCACCGGCTTTAATGCGCGTTACCAACAACCTGAAGACTAAGAACTATGAAAAACCAGCACCTTTTAAGCGTGGTGTCTGTGTTAAAGTTACGACCAAAACACCTAAAAAGCCTAACTCAGCGCTTCGTAAAGTTGCCCGTGTTCGTTTAACCAACGGGCATGAAGTGTGGGCCTACATTGGCGGCGAGGGTCACAATCTACAGGAGCACGCTGTTGTCTTGGTCCGAGGTGGACG
>CAZILM010000005.1:11501-21668 GCA_964540115.1 uncultured Candidatus Saccharibacteria bacterium
GCGGCGAGGGTCACAATCTACAGGAGCACGCTGTTGTCTTGGTCCGAGGTGGACGTGTAAAAGACTTACCAGGTGTTCGTTACCACATTGTCCGCGGCTCACTAGACTTGCAGGGAGTTCAGAATCGCAAGCGCGGCCGTAGCCTTTACGGCGCAAAGAAGGGCAAATAATGCCGCGTAAAGTTACTAAATCACTAGTTCGTGAAATTCCAGCTGACCGCATCTATGATAGCGTTCAAGTACAGCGTTTGATTAACCGTGTCATGTTGGATGGCAAGAAACAAATTGCTGAAAGACTAGTTTATAACGGCATGCAGAAAGCTGCGGACAAACTGAAGGTTAAAAACCCGCTGGAGGTTTTTGAGCAAGCCTTTAAGAACATTCAGCCCCATTTAGAAACACGAAGTCGCCGCGTTGGCGGTGCCAATTATCAGATTCCGTTTGAAGTTAAAGGACAACGCCAAAACCACCTAACCACCATGTGGTTTGTGCAAGCGGCTCGTGCTCGAAAAGGCATGAGCATGGAAGATCGTATTGCCCAAGAACTGATGGATGCCTACAACAGCACCGGCTCAGCTGTTAAGAAAAAGGAAGACACTCATAAAATGGCAGAGGCCAACCGCGCTTTTGCCCACTTCGCTAGGTACTAATTTTATGGCACCCGAGAAAGTTGAAACCGGCTGTGATCCTAATTGCAAATTAAGAAAAGCTACCGGAATTGCCTATAGAAAGTTTGACAGCGAGCTTTTGGGCTTAATAGAAGCCGGTTATTACTCGCGGACTGATTCTGAAATGGCAAAAAAAGCTCACCGACAAATGCAGGACAGATATCAAGGGATTAGCTTCCTTCATATAGCTGGTGCCTATTGCAAACGGTCTGATGCTGAAGAATGCGCGATACGTGATGTGATTGAAGGTGATACGTATAACGTGACTCTGGGTAGTGAAGTACTGATTGCTATGCGTAACGCCAAGACAGAGGAAGCAGGGGTTACTACATAATGGCTGAAAAGAAATATCCGCTAGAGAAGTTTCGTAACATAGGCATTATTGCTCATATCGATGCCGGTAAAACCACTACAACTGAAGGCATTCTTTACCGCACCGGCTTAAAGCACAAGATCGGTGCCGTCCATGAGGGTGAAACTACAACTGACTGGATGGAGCAGGAGCGCGAACGCGGTATTACTATCACATCCGCAGCCGTTACTTGCTATTGGAAAGACCACAAAATCAATATCATTGATACACCAGGTCATATCGATTTCACGGTTGAGGTAGAACGATCTTTGCGTGTTCTCGACGGCGCCGTAACAGTTTTTGACGGTAAAATGGGCGTCGAGAGCCAGTCCGAAACAGTTTGGCGTCAGGCCGACAAATATGGCGTGCCACGAATTTGCTTTATTAATAAGATCAACCAAACGGGCGGCGATTTTTATAAGTCGCTCGACTCTATTCATCAGCGTCTTAGTAAGAGGGCTTTGCCCATCCATCTACCTATCGGATTTGAACAAGGTGTCAATGGTGTAGTTGACCTGATTTCCATGAAGGCTTACACCTACAAAGAATTCACCGACCATGAGCTAACTGAGGGGGATATACCAGCCGACATGGCCGATCAGGTAAAAAGGTACCGTAGCTTGCTTATTGAAAATGCAGTTGCCGAAGATGAAAAAATTCTTGAGAAATATTTTGAAGTTGGCGAAGAGGGTCTAAGTGAAGAGGAAATCCGCTCAGCTATTCGCACAGCGGTACTGACAGGCAAGTTCTTTGCCGTAACCGGAGGCGACGGCCGCGGCGTAATTGTTGAGAAATTATTAGATGCTGTAAATGACTTCCTGCCCAGCCCGCTAGAGCGTGGTTCAACCTGGGGCACTCACCCTAAGACTGGTGATGAAATTGAGCGTAAGCCCGCAGACTCTGAACCGTTTGCTGCCTTGGCATTTAAAATTGCTACCGATCCTTTTGTTGGCAAGCTAGCCTTCTTCCGTGTCTACTCGGGCAAGGTGACCGCTGGTTCCTACATTTTAAATAGCTCAAGCGGTGAAAAGGAGCGCGTTGGACGCATTGTGCGCATGCAGGCTGACAAGCGTGAAGATGTAACGGAAGTCAGCGCCGGAGACATTGCAGCCATCGTCGGTCTTAAGGGAACGACCACAGGCAATACCTTGTGCGACCCGAACAGTTCAATTGTGCTCGAAAGCATTACTTTTCCCGAACCACCGGTTTCAATTGCGATTGAACCAAAGACCAAGAGTGACCAGGAAAAAATGTCGATTGCCATGCAACGCCTGGCTGAAGAAGACCCGACTTTCCGCATTAAAGTAGACGATGAGACTGGACA
This sequence comes from uncultured Candidatus Saccharibacteria bacterium, assembly GCA_964540115.1. Taxonomy (GTDB): domain Bacteria; phylum Patescibacteriota; class Saccharimonadia; order Saccharimonadales; family CAYVSP01; genus CAZILM01. The sequence goes on from CAZILM010000005.1 coordinate 13,845, forward strand.
GACGATTATTCGCGGTATGGGCGAGCTTCATCTTGAGATTATCGTCGATCGAATGAAACGCGAATTTGCGGTGGAGGCTAATGTCGGTCAGCCGCAAGTGGCCTATCGTGAAACTATCCGTAAGGATGCAGTTGAAGCTGAAGGTAAATACATTCGCCAAACCGGTGGACGGGGTCAATACGGACATGTATGGCTGCGCTTAAGCCAGAATGAGGCCGGCAAGGGCTTTGAATTTATCAATTCCATTAAAGGTGGGGTTGTTCCCTCTGAATACATAAAGCCTGTCGAAGAAGGCATCAAAGAAGCTATGAACAATGGAGTCATGGCCGGCTATCCGGTGGTGGATGTTAAAGCAGAGCTTTATGACGGTAGCTACCATGATGTTGACTCCTCAGAAATGGCCTTCAAAATTGCCGGATCTATGGCCTTCCAGTCTGGGGTAAAAAATGCTAACCCGGTACTGCTCGAACCTGTCATGAAAGTCGTAGTGGTGACGCCGGAGAACTTCATGGGTGATGTTATTGGTGATCTAAACTCCAAACGGGGCCGGATTGAATCTATGGAGGACCTGCAAGCGGGTATAAAAGAAATCACTGCTTTTGTGCCGCTTGGTGAGATGTTCGGCTATACCACAAATCTGCGTAGCAGCACTCAGGGACGAGCTAGCTCTAGCATGGAGCTGGACCATTATGCCGACGTACCAAATAACGTAGCTGAAGCTATTATTGCTAAAAACTCTAAGTAGGAGATGATAGATGGAAGTTCCAAGTCACGAGCCTGCTTCAGAAGAACAAATAAGTTTACATGAACATTCAGCCTTGGTTCATGTCGCACGAGTGGCCGGTAAGATAGTTGGCCCAATAGTTGAACTTGGCACCAGATTCAAAGATGGCATAGGAAATATTGTTGGTCAACTTGGAGCAGCTAACGGTAATCCAGATTGGGACAGAAAAAAAGAAGATTAGCTATTTGTTCTGTGTCAAAGCTCACAGAACACGCCTATAACTCTTTACAACTTCCTTAAGATAAGCTAAAATTCTTCGGTAACTCGTGTGGGTATTGATTACTTATGCGAAAACGATGTATTAAAAGAGCCGAATAGGAGATAACTAATGGCAGATTTTGACCGAAGCAAGCCTCACGTCAACGTTGGTACTATGGGTCATGTTGACCACGGGAAAACGACCCTAACAGCCGCGCTAACCAGCGTGCTAGCTAAAAAGCTACCTAACGATGTCAACAAGCCCGTTAAATACGACGAAATTGACAAGGCGCCTGAAGAAAAAGCGCGTGGTATTACCATTGCTACATCTCACCAGGAATATGAGAGTGAAAAGCGCCATTATGCTCACGTTGATATGCCCGGTCATGCTGACTACGTCAAGAACATGATTACCGGTGCGGCTCAGGTTGACGGTGCCATTTTGGTTGTTTCTGCTGTAGACGGTCCAATGCCGCAAACTCGCGAGCACGTACTGCTCGCCAAACAGGTTGGCGTACCAAAAATCCTAGTTTTCCTGAACAAAATGGACATGGTTAAGGCTGAAGATATGGAATTGGTTGAGCTAGTCGAAGAAGAAATTCGCGAATTGCTTGCTAAAAACGACTTCGATAAAGACGCTCCTATCATCAAAGGTTCAGCCGCGAAAGCGCTCGAAGGCGATAGCGCCAACGAAGACGCCATCATGGAACTGGTCAAGGCCATGGACGACTACATCGAAGAGCCAAAGCGCGAACTCGATAAGCCGTTCCTGATGCCAATTGAAGATGTTTTCTCGATTAAGGGTCGTGGTACAGTTGCTACCGGCCGTGTCGAAACAGGCATTGTCAAAGTAAACGAAGAAATTGAAATTGTCGGCATCCGACCAACCAAGAAAAGTGTTGTTACGGGCGTAGAAATGTTTAAGAAAAATCTTGATCAGGGCCAAGCCGGAGACAACGTTGGTATTTTGCTGCGTGGTATTGAGCGAGAAGATATCGAACGCGGTCAGGTGCTGGCAAAGCCTGGCACTATTACTCCGCACACAGAGTTTGACGCTGAAGTCTATATCTTGAATAAGGATGAAGGCGGTCGTCACACACCTTTCTTCAAGGGCTATAAGCCGCAGTTTTACTTCCGTACTACTGATGTAACCGGAGAAGTGGAATTACCAGCTGACAAAGAAATGGTCATGCCTGGAGATACAGTAACCTTCAAGGTTAAGTTACTTGCACCGATTGCCATGGAACAAGGTTTACGCTTCGCTATTCGCGAAGGTGGCCGTACCGTCGGTGCCGGTGTTGTAACCAAGATCAACAAATAACGCATAAAGTAATGCTTTTAAGGTAAAGAGCCTCGTGAAGCGGGGCTCTTTTCATTTAAGCAAAAAGGCGTTAGAGTTAGATTGAAAATGAAATACGAAGTAGTTCGGCCCGAAGTTGGTAATTCAACTCCCGAAGTTTCGACATCGGAAGTTATTGATGATAATGGACAACGTATTCTTCGTCAAAACGTATGGGGTGTCGGTCTTGTAGACCTGCCAATTTCGCCAGACGATATAACGCCAACAATTGAAAATACGACTGCAGACACAACTGAATAACTAAGTAGTACCAGGGATAAGCCTGCGTGTGTTAGAATATTTGGAATATGTCGAGCTTGTTAATGAGTGGAGAGTTAGCAGATTACGACCCTACAGGACCGACACTGTCGCGTTTAGATGATTTACGTATCAGCTTAGATCAGTACAACGGGGCACTGATAGGTCGGCTTAAAGCGGTGGAAATAGTATTTACCCAACCTGCCAATTTGGGGCCGGATGGCGAACCGGCTTTTGCCAATAAGCAGGTACACTTTAAGGATTCTGATTATACACTCGAACAAGCAAGGCTTGAGTATGGAGAATTGAGTCCAGATGAGATAAGTTTGGGCTATATGGCTACTATTGGGTTTATGGATAAGCGGGCAATTGCCGAGCAAATCGTCTGGCACATAAGACAGCGGTGGATCCTGTCCAATTAACTGTTTCCAAATGTCCTGATTTGTTGTAAAATTATCAGGATAAATTAATCGTGCCGAGAACTCGTGCGGTCACTCATAATTCCGTAAGAGGTTACGACACAAGGAGAAGTTATGGCTGAAGCATCATCAGCTAAGAAAAAAGCAGTGGTTCCGAAAGCGGAAGTAAGCGGCAAGCAGCGTATTCGCATTCGTCTTAAGGCGTATGATCATAAAGTAATAGATCAAGCCTCTAAGCAAATTGTTGATACGGCAATTCGCACCGGCGCAACTATTGCCGGGCCAATCCCGCTGCCTACCAAACGCACTGTCTACACAGTAATTAAAAGCCCCCATGTTTATAAAAAGGGTCGTGAGCAATTTGAAATGCGTGTCCACAAGCGCTTAATCGACGTTTTAGAGCCAACCCCCAAAACAATTGATTCACTCATGAATCTTTCTCTTCCAGCCGGCTGCGACGCCGAAATCAAGATGTAGGAAGTCCCTCCTTTTTAGGTTTGTGTGTAGTGCACAGGTCGCTTACAATTTAGTGATATGTCAAAGATTAAGACTGCCGGCATCGCCGTTGGTATTATAGGCTCTCTACTGTTTGTAGTATTGGCAGCGTGGCTCTGGGATAGACACTGGAATTCGTCGCACGTAGGCGTGCAAAAAAGTGGTACGACAACGTCATCTCTTCTAAAATCCAGTGCTTCCGCTAGCGATTTGAAGGTAGAGAACGGTGGCAATGCAACATCACTTGGGCAACTTACTTCAGACGCGCAAGGCCAGGACACAGCAAATTCAAAACCTACGAGTCCTCAAGGACTTAACCCGGATAACTTCAAAGACTACGAAAAGTATAAAGATAATAAAGATGCGCTGTTTGGCGAAATCCTGCCTGGCACGGGTACTGAGCTTGCCGCCGGCAAAAAAGCGGCAATTTACTATAAAGTCTGGTTAACTGACGGCAGACTGCTGGATACGACCCCGACAGATACTAATGGCCAGTCAAAACCATTCTTGCTTACACTAGGCGCTCATGAGGTGATTCCGGGTTTAGAGGAAGGTTTGATTGGTATGAAAACGGGTGGAATGCGAGTTATTATTGTGCCTCCGGCGTTAGGGTATGGTGCCAGCGGTAAAGATCCGGTACCCGCAAATGCAGTTTTAGTATTTCAGGTTCAGTTGTTGACAGTACAGTAGAGTAAATTTGCTACAATACGCATATGGCTAAAAAGAAAACAGAAACTGATAGTGTTTATTTCCTAAAGTTAGTGTTTTATCTGGTCTTAGGTTCGCTTTGGTTAAAAATCACTAGAGGTGAAGCGCTACAATTCCCGATTCCTGTAGGACTGCTTCTAGGACTGGTATTTGCCAGCCATGAGCATTTCCAGATCGATCGTAAAATTGAATTCGCCATATTACTCGTGGCTATGTTGGTGGGTTTCTGGATACCCTTCGGAATTTACATAAATATTTAGTGTAATCATGCATATCGTGTGCTGGTGTGTAATACACAACAAGTTGACAGAGGTAGTGGTTTGCTGCTAATCTATTACGGTATATAAAAATCAGAGCCTTATAGAACTTGGTTACTGAGCAGGTCTAACACCTTAGAAACCGCTTAGAACCAAGTGTTTTATTGCTCTGACCATATCTACGAAAGGCAAGAGTGAAAGCTTTCATTACCCGCAAAATTGGAATGACCAGCGCCATTAACGATAATGGTGCACTGCAGGCTATTACCTTACTTTCGGCTACTCCTAACGTTGTAACCCAGCTTAAAGCTCAAGATAAAGAAGGCTACACGGCTGTTCAGTTAGGCGCTGAAAAGGGCAAAGAATTAGGAAAAAGCCAAACGGGTCATGCTAAAAACGCCAAAGCGCAACCAAAAGTACTACGCGAATTCCGCATTGATGAACTTCCAGAAGAATTGAACGTCGGCTCCGAACTGAAAGCCGACGTTTTTAGTGTTGGTGATAAGGTTCACGTAACCGGGATTAGTAAAGGTAAAGGTTTTGCTGGCACGATTAAGCGGCATAACTTTCACCGGGGCCGCAAGACGCATGGTGGCCGCTCATACCGTCGCCCTGGCTCAATCGGCTCTATGTACCCCCAGCACATTTTTAAAGGTAAGAAAATGTCCGGTAGGATGGGTCATGAGCAGGTAACGGTGCGCAACCTAACCGTAGCTTTGATAGACGTTGAAAAGAATGTAATTGGTATTTCAGGCGCAATTCCAGGCCCACGTAAGGGTTTGGTGCTGATCAAGGAGGCCTTGTAATGGCAGTCATGACCTACACCAAATCCGGCAACAAGGCGACGACTAGCGCCAAACTAAATAAAGAAGTATTCGGCGTGGAGACAAGAAACCATGACCTACTCAAAAAAGCCTATGATACTTATCTTGCAAATGGCCGAAACGCACATGCCACAACCAAAGAACGCGGCGAAGTAAGAGGCGGTGGTAAAAAACCGTGGCGCCAAAAAGGTACCGGACGTGCTCGTTTTGGCTCCTCTCGTAACCCAATTTGGCGCGGCGGTGGTATAACTTTCGGGCCAACCGGAGAACAAAACTATACAAAGAAGCTACCTACCGTTGTTAAGCGACAAGCTCTGCGTCAAGCACTAAGTCTGGCTTCTTCTGAAGGCAAGATGAGCATTGTTGAAAATTTCGACTGGAAAGACGGCAAAGTTAAGCCAACCCTGACACTTCTTAGCAAAATAGGTGCCACAGGGAACATTTTGATTGTTGTTGAGGAGAAAAACGGTTTAGTTGAACGCTCAACACGGAATATCTCTGGCCTGAAGGCGGTTTCCGCTAATTATCTAAATGTATACGATCTGTTAAATGCCGATTCAATTCTAATGAGTCAGAAGGCACTAGAGCAAGTCCACAGCTGGCTCGGAGGTGACAAATAATGGATAAAGCCATGATTCTTCGCCCCCGCATCAGCGAAAAGGCCTACGGTCTAAGCCAAAAGCATAATACCTACATCTTTGATGTACCGAAAGATGCCAACCGCCTAACTGTAGCTTCAGCTGTTGCAGCACAATTCGATGTGAGTGTTGTTACAGTGCGTATTTCCAACGTTAAAGGTAAGGTTAAGCAGTCCTATCGCAAACGCAGCCGCCCGGTTGCCGGAAAACGTAAAGACACGAAGCGAGCTTATGTGAGTTTGAAACAAGGCGATCATTTGCCTATCTTCGCAGCCGAAGAAGAGGAAGAAGCCAAAGCCGAAAAGAAGGCCGCTAAAGAAGCCAAAAAGGAGAAAAAGTAGATGCCTATTAAATCTGTAAAAGCTACTACTCCCGGCCAACGTGGTATGACCACACGCGACTTCAGCACGATTACGGCAAAAAAGCCGGTTCGTTCACTGATATCCATCAAAAAACAGCAAAGTGGCCGAAACAATCAGGGACGGATTACGACTCGCCACCGTGGCGGCGGAGCGAAGAAGTTTTATCGAATCGTCAACTTTAACTTAGCGCCTGGCGTGACAGCTAAAGTAGAAGCCATCGAATATGATCCTAACCGCAGTGCCCATATAGCTCGAATTAAGGAAGATAACGGGACCTACCACTATATTCTGGCCACCAACGGCATGAAAGTCGGCCGTACAATTACCAGTGGCGAAGATGTTGCCATTGAACGAGGTAATCGTTTACCGCTGAAAAACATTCCGGTCGGCAGCACCATCCATGCTATTGAATTACAGCCCGGCAAAGGCGCGCAAATGGTGCGAAGCGCCGGCAATAGCGCCCAGTTGGTTGCCAAAGAAGGTAGTTACGCACAGGTTAAGCTGCCTAGCGGTGAAGTTCGGTTAGTAAACATTAACTGCAGTGCCTCGATTGGCGCAATCGGTAATGAACAGCACCAGAATGTCAAAGTCGGTAAAGCCGGCCGGACAAGACTACGCGGTTTTCGCCCAAGCGTACGTGGAGTAGTGATGAACGCAGCTGATCACCCACACGGTGGTGGTGACGGTGGACGCCATGGTACCGCCAAAGCTCCGCGTACACCTTGGGGTCAGAAGACTTTGGGATACAAGACCCGTCGGCGTAAGAATACCAGCCAGTTTATTGTAAGAACTCGTCACCAAGGAAAAAGGAAGTAAATATGTCTAGATCACTGAAAAAAGGACCATTTGTAGATCCAAAGCTGGCCAAGAAAGTTGCGGCACTAGGTTCGGAGGATAGAACCATCATCAAGACTTGGGCACGTGCCAGTACTATTTCGCCTGAATTCGTAGGTCGCACAATAGCGGTCCACAACGGTAAGGTCCATGTGCCAGTATTTATTACCGAAAACATGGTCGGCCATAAACTTGGTGAATTTTCACCAACCCGCAAATTCCGCTCTCATGGCGGCAAAATGGCCAAGTCAAGCGAAGGGACCAAGGACTAGATTATGCCGGCTGTCAAAGCTTCCGCTAAAGGTGTTCGCATGAGCCCGCGCAAAATCGGCGTGGTAGCTGCTTTGGTGCGGGGCCACTCTGTAAGTGATGCTTTGACAATCTTAGAACACACCCCGCGTCGAGCCGCGATGCCGGTAAGGAAGGTGATTGAGAGTGCTAAGGCCAATGCTGATCACAACCATAAGATGAAGCCCGATACACTACAGATAGTCTCTATTTCCGTAACACCAGGAATTCGCTACAAAAGGTTTCGTCCAGTAGCACGTGGCAGCGCCCATGAATTCCAGCGCCGCACATCGCATATTCAAGTAACAGTTGATGGTGAAATTCGTACACCGAAAAAGCCCGTAAACGCCAAGAAAGAGGCCAAATAATGGGACAGAAAGTTAACCCGATTTCAATGAGACTGCAAGTCAATAAGGACTG
>CAZILM010000005.1:21768-25287 GCA_964540115.1 uncultured Candidatus Saccharibacteria bacterium
TAATGGGACAGAAAGTTAACCCGATTTCAATGAGACTGCAAGTCAATAAGGACTGGCGCAGCCGCTGGTTTGCCAATAAAAAGGACTATGCCAAGTTTTTAACACAGGATCTGGCAGTGCGCCGCATGATCGAGAAGAAACTCGGGTCCCGAGCTGCTATTAATAAGATTGAGATAGAACGATCTCCTAATCTAATTACTGTCACGATCAGCACGGCCAAAGCCGGTGTAGTGATTGGACGTGGTGGTAGCGGTGCCCAGGAGCTAAAAGTTGCGATTGAAAAAATTATGGGCGTACCATCACGCGTGAATATTGACGAAGTAAAGAAACCTGAACTTTATGCTAAGTTGGTTGCTGAAAATATCGCTCACCAGATTGAGCGCCGTATATCTTTTCGCCGGGCTATCAAAGCAGGTGCAGCCGCAACTATGCGCGCCGGAGCTAAAGGTGTACGAATTGAAATAGCTGGCCGATTGCAAGGTTCTGAAATGTCCAGGCGCGAGAAGGAAATCCAGGGCAGTGTACCTTTGCACACTATTCGTGCAGACGTAGATTATGCCTTCGTACCTGCTCATTACCCAGGTGCCGGAATAATTGGTGTCAAAGTATGGATCTACAAAGGAGAGGTAGTCTAGGATGTTGATGCCTAAGCGAACTAAACACCGCAAGGTCTTCAAAGGCCGGGTTCGTGGCGTGGCTACAGCAGGCAATTATATTGCTTTTGGCGACTTCGCTCTTCAATCGCAGGGAACAGACCGTATTAGCGCTCGACAGATTGAATCTGCCCGCCAGGCTATGACCCGCTATATCAAGCGTGGCGGAAAAATCTGGATTCGCATCTTTCCGCATTTACCAGTTACCAAGAAGCCGCAAGACGTAAAAATGGGTAGTGGCAAAGGTAATCCGGAATTGTTTGTAGCCAGAGTTAAACCCGGTACTATTTTATTTGAAATGCAAGGTATTCCGGAAGAAACCGCGCGTGAAGCCATGCGCCTAGCCAGCCATAAACTACCTGTAAAGACCAAATTCCTGGTGAAAGAGGAAGGCTAGAGTTATGAAAATTGCTGAAATTCGCAAACTATCAACTACCCAACTGACCTCTGAAAGCACCAAGCTACGTGAGGAAATTGCTGAATTACGGCGTCGCCTGCAGGGTGGAGAGATGCAAAACGTCCGCGTCTTGCGAACCAAGCGCAAGGATCTGGCGCGAATGTTGACCGTACTAACTGAACAATTCCAAAAGGAGCAAATCTAATGGCACGTACATTTATAGGCATCGTTTCTTCAGATAAAGCCGATAAAACTATTGTTGTTAGCGTATACACTCCTAAAACACATCCGCTCTACAAGAAGAAGTATTCCACCACCAAGAAGTTTATGGCGCATGATGAAAAGAATGAAGCTCAGCTAGGTGACAAAGTTTCGATTGTCGAAACCAAGCCGCTAAGCGCCCGCAAAAGGTTCACGCTAAAGCGCGTAATTGAACGACCAGTTATCCCAGTGGAAGAGACCAGCGAAACAGAGCCGACCAAGGAGAGTGGTCAATGATCCAGCAAGAAACACGCCTAGCCGTAACAGATAACTCCGGTGCAAAGGAAATTCTTTGCATACGTGTATTAGGTGGTACCCGACGCCGTTATGCCTATGTTGGCGACGTAATTGTAGCCAGCGTTAAACAGGCCAATCCTAACGGCGCGGTTAAGAAGAAATCAGTCGTGCGAGCCGTAATAGTACGCACCCGAAGCCCAATTAAGCGCAAAGATGGTTCAACGATTCGTTTTGACGACAATGCAGCTGTATTAATCGATACCGAAAAGCAGCCCCGGGCAACTCGCATTTTCGGGCCAGTACCCCGTGAGTTACGTGACCAGGGTTACAGCAAGATAATCAGTCTTGCACCGGAGGTTCTATAGTTATGAGTACTAAGCAAACTACAATTAGCAGACCATTTAAAATCCGGCTCAAAAAGGGCGATACAGTCATGGTGCGTGCCGGTAAGTATAAAGGTCGCACTGGCAAGATTCTATCGACTCACCCGAGAGAGAACAAGGTGACCGTAGAAGGTATCAATGTTGTCAAGAAACACCTTAAACCGAACCGTACTCATCCACAAGGCGGTATCGTAGAGCTAACTAAACCAATTTGGGTATCCAAAGTTGGAATAGTCGAACCCACTAAGAAGAAACCGACCCGAATTGGCTACAAAGTTGATAAAGAAGGTAAGAAAACCCGTATCTTCAAGTCTACCGGCAAGGAGATTAAGTAATGGCTACTGCAACAAAGAAACCGATGATGGCCAGGCTCAAGCAACAATATAATGACAAGTGGTCAGCTGAACTCCAGAAGGAACTAGAGCTTAAAAATCGCCACGAAGTACCGAAACTGGAAAAAGTTGTCTTGAATGTTGGTCTTGGTAGGGCTAAGGATGATAAGAAAGCTATGGAAGTCGCAACCAATACATTGCGTAAGATCACTGGTCAGCAACCAATTGAGACCAAGGCTAGAATGTCGATTGCCAGTTTTAAATTGCGCGAAGGCAATGTAGTCGGCCTTAAGGTGACTTTGCGTGATGAACGAATGTATGAGTTCACCGACCGTATGATCAATATCGTTTTACCTCGCTTGCGTGACTTTCACGGAGTTAGCGCCAGAGCGTTTGATGAGCAGGGTAATTACGCCATCGGATTCACTGAACAATCCGTTTTTCCCGAACTATCGTTTGAAGACACTACAACGCCGCATGGCTTACAGGTTCTGTTGGTTATAGGTGCAAAGAAGCCCGAGCACGCCCGAGCGTTACTGGAAAAGTTTGGACTACCATTTGAGAAGGAGGACAGGTAATGGCTAAGAAATCAATAATCGCGAGAGACCAGAAACGAAGAGATATGCATGCGAAGTATTCTGACAAACGAGCTGAACTGAAGCGTTTAGGCGATCAAGAAGGTCTGCACAAACTGCCTCGCAATTCGTCTCCGACGCGTCTGAAAAATCGCTGTAATGAGACAGGGCGACCGCGCGGCTACATGCGAACTTTTGGTTTGAGCCGTATATCATTTCGCGAACGAGCTAGTAAAGGAGAAATTCCAGGCATCACTAAGTCGAGCTGGTAAGGAATAATTATGGTATCTACAGACCCAATCGCTGATATGCTCACCCGAATCCGAAATGCTATTGCAGTGCATAAGACTGAAATATTAGTACCCCATTCTAAAGTCAAAGAGTCGTTGGCACAATTGCTCAAACAGCGCCATTTCCTGGATGATGTTAGTGTGGAAACCGACAGCGGCCGCCAAAACTTGAGACTGACTATTAACCACCCTGACGCTAACGCTCGAATCACTGAAATCGAGCGACTGAGTAAGCCTGGTCGAAGGCAATACGCTGGTGTGGCCGATATTCCTATAGTGAAACGCGGTCGTGGAATGGTAATTGTCTCTACTTCTAAAGGCATGATGACCGGTGATGAAGCCAAGATTCAGCGTTTAGGCGGCGAGCTAATTTGCAAGGTGTATTAAGATG
>CAZILM010000005.1:25387-34393 GCA_964540115.1 uncultured Candidatus Saccharibacteria bacterium
TAAGATGAGCCGTATTGGAAAATTACCGATTAAAGTACCTAGCAATGTAACCGTAGCCATTCAGGATGGCAAGGTCGCAGTCAATGGTTCAAAAGGCAACCTCGAGCAGGTCTTATTGCCAGGTATCTCCTTGTCACAAGATGGCGATACGGTAGTTCTAGCCCGCGAAAATGACGAAGCTCCTCAGCGAGCTAAACATGGATTGATGCGTTCATTAGTACAAAATATGGTTACTGGTGTCAGTGAGGGATTTGAAAAACAACTTGAACTAAATGGTGTCGGCTACCGTGTAGCTCTAGCAGGACAGGATTTGCGATTTAATATAGGTAAATCCCACGAAGTCACGTACACTATTCCGGCTGGTATTACTGCCAAGGTTGAGCAGAATGTTATAACCATCAGTGGTATTGATAAGCAGCAAGTTGGACAAGTCGCAGCCGATATACGAGCACTAAAGAAACCGGAACCTTACAAAGGTAAAGGCATCAAGTATGTGGGCGAGCGAATTATACGTAAAAGCGGTAAGAGCGGTAAGGAAAAGTAAAGTAATTATGAATCGTTTAACTGACACAATTCGCAATCGGCGGCTCAGAAAAAATCGAGTCCGTGCCACTGTGTCTGGTACAACGGATCGTCCGAGATTGACAGTCCATATAAGCAACCGTCACGTTAGCGCTCAACTGATTGACGATACCAAACACATCACAATTGCCGCTGCTAGTTCGTCAGGCAAAGAATCCACTAAAGGTACAATGACAGAGCGTGCTGTATGGGTAGGTAATCAGATTGGCGAAAAGGCTAAGAAGGCAAAGATTAACCGAGTGGTTTTCGACAGGAACGGACGTTTATATCATGGCCGAGTAAAAGCCTTGGCCGATGCGGCTAGAGAGCAAGGATTGGAGTTCTAATATGGTAGTTGATTCAGGAAGAGGTCCCTCTCAGCGGCGCGATAGACGGCCGATGGAAGGCGAAGAAAAGCAGTTTGACGAAAGAGTTGTACACGTCGATCGTGTGGCTCGTGTTGTTAAAGGCGGACGGCGTTTCCGTTTCCGTGCTTTAGTAGTGGTTGGTGATCACAAAGGCAAAGTTGGCATTGGCAGTGCTAAAGGAGCAGATGTTACGGCTGCTGTCACTAAAGCAGTCGAAGTGGCCAAGAAACACTTTATAACAGTTCCCCTTTATAAAGGCACATTGCCACATGATCATGAAGCTAAGGTCGGAGGCGCACATATTCTGCTTAAGCCGGCTTCACCTGGTACCGGTCTGATTGCCGGTGGCGTTGTGCGAACCATTCTGGAGGTTGCTGGTGTCAGCAATGCGCTTAGTAAGTCTTTGGGCTCCACCAACAAGACCAATACCGCCTATGCAACAATTGCTGCTATTGAGAGTATGGTTCCGGCCAAAGATTGGGTTAATCAACCGCCCAAGCCTGTATCTAAAGCAAAGTCCAAGGCTAATGTATGAAATATCACGAGCTACAAGTAAAAGCCAATAAGCAAAGTCGCCGGGTTGGTCGTGGAATTTCGGCCGGGCAGGGTAAAACCGCCGGACGTGGTACTAAAGGACAAAAATCTCGCACCGGTTCATCGCTAAAACCTGGATTTGAAGGCGGTCAGAACCCGTTATTGCAACGTCTTCCCAAACTTCGCGGCTTCAAAAGCAAGCGCATACCTAGTGAGGTTGTTTTTACCGGACAATTACAGAACCTGAGTGGTTCAATAAATAATGCTGCACTGGCTGAAGCTGGTCTGATAACTAGTGCTTACACCAGCGTGAAACTCCTTCACAAAGGAGAAGTTACCAAGAAAGCAACTGTCAAGCTACAGAGCGCTAGCGTAAACGCCATTAAAGCACTAGAGAAGGCCGGTGGCTCATTCCAGGTCACTAACCGTTCAGGCAGACCTAAGAGCAATGAACGGCCCGAAAAAGGTCACAAAAAAAACGCTAAGTAGCTTCGACTTTAATCTGAATTATGTTTAAATAAACTGTATTACTAAGGGGTAAGGCGTGAGCTGGAAAACAATTTGGCAATCACTCAAGAATGCTGATATGCGCAAGCGCATTTTGGCTGTATTGGGTATGCTATTTGTTTTTAGAATCCTAGCCCACATTCCAATTCCGATAAGCAATCCTGAAACCCTGAAGCAAATTCTGGAAAACGTTTTTAATTCAGCCGATACACCCCAGTTTCTGAAATTTATTGATATCTTATCCGGCGGTGCTCTAGCTAATTTCGCTATTATGCTGGTTGGTCTGGGACCGTATATTAACGCATCCATTATTATGCAGCTGCTGACGAAGGCCATCCCTAAACTGGAAGCTTTGAACAACGAGGGTGAGTTTGGCCGTAAAAAAATCAACCAGTACACGCGCATGCTCACCTTTCCGCTGGCTATTATTCAGTCAATCGGGGCGCTCTATCTGGTCAGACAAACAGCATCAAGCATAGGTGGATTAGGCGACATAACCGCTAATACCTCATTTGAGCAATGGATTTTGATGGTAGCGGCGCTTACTGGAGGCTCGATGATTCTGATGTGGCTTGGTGAGCTGATTACTGAACAAAGTGTCGGAAATGGTATTTCCTTGCTTATTACAGTTGGTATAGTGAGCCGCCTGCCGCAAACAATCTCGGGTGTTCTAAACTCAGTTGTCGACAAGAGCCAGCACTGGATAGTTTTCGGCAAACAACTACCGGTTAATAAAAGTGCCCTGTTTTACGGATTCCTGATTATGGCCGTGGTGGTAGTGGTAACGGTTCTGGTGGTCAAGCTAAATGAAGCCTCCCGACAGATAACAATCAATTATGCTAAACGCGTACAAGGTAATCGAACGTATGGTGGTGTCACGACCATCCTGCCCGTAAAGCTCATTACTGCAGGTGTTATTCCTATTATTTTTGCTGTTGCATTCCTTAGCGTGCCTAGTTTTGTTGGGCAGTTGCTGTCTGGTAGCCAAAGTCTACACTTGCAAGAAATCGGCAGACAGCTTGTTCAATGGTTCCAAACACCAAGCTCACAGACTTTTGCCCAAGGCGGACTTACTCCTTATATATATCCTGCCACTTACTTCCTGCTGGTTTTTGTATTTACTTTCTTCTATACCAGTATCACCTTCAATGCCAAAGAGATTGCTGAGAATTTGCAGAAACAAGGTGGATTTATCGAGGGCATTCGCTCAGGTGACGAAACTGAAAAATACTTAGGAAGAGTAGTGAACCGGCTGAATTTATTCGGTGCCATCAGCCTGGGATTACTGGCGCTTATGCCAATTGTGGCCCAGATTTTCCTGAACACTAACATCGCCATTGGCGGAACCAGTATATTGATCCTTGTTGCGGTGGCGCTTGAAACATTGAGAGCCGTCGAATCTCGTGCCCTAATGGTTACCTATGATCAGTACACTGCACCTGAATTCTTCTCTGGTAATGAAACAACAATGGAAGATTTACCTAAAAAACGGCAACGCTTCCTGGGGCGCTTGCGGCGTAAGAAGTAGAATCTTTGAATTACTCTTTACAAAACAGCACAATAACTGGTATACTGAGCGCTTGTTATATTTACAGCACGGGGGAAAAACGAAGTTTGCTTCAATTTTCCAAGTACTGCCAAATATACCGAAGATATATTTATGGCCGCAAGTAAAGAAGTAATCCAGCTAACTGGTACAGTAGTGGAAACATTACCGGGAACCCAGTTCAAGGTAGAGCTTGAAAACGGACATAAAATCATAGCTCATGTCGCCGGTAAGATGCGCAAGCATTATATCCGCATTGTTCCGGGGGACAGCGTTACGGTTGAACTGACACCTTACGATCTGACGAAGGGTCGAATAACCTACCGCAAATCATAATCAATTAACGCAGTGTGTCATTGCTTTTAAGGAGGAATGATCCGTATGAAAGTACGTGCGAGCGTAAAGAAAATCAGTCCAGATGATAAAATAGTCCGCCGTAAAGGCCGGCTATATGTCATTAATAAGTTCAAGCCAAAGCATAAACAGAGGCAAGGTTAAGCCATGGCTCGCATTGCAGGTGTTACCATTCCAGCTGAGAAGCAAGTAAACATTGCTTTGACTTATATTTATGGCATTGGACCAAAAAGAAGTAATGATATTCTGACGACAGCCAAGGTTGAACCGATAGTGCGTGTTAAGAATCTTACGGAAGCCGAAATTACTCGGATTCAGGACGCAATTACGGCTGATTACGTCGTAGAAGGTGAATTACAACGCCAAGTTACCGGTAATATCAAGCGCTTAAAGGACATCAACAGTTACCGAGGGCTAAGACATAAGGCTAATCTGCCTTCACGAGGCCAAAGAACCCGTACAAATGCCCGTACACGTCGTGGTAAGAAGATAACAGTTGGCGGTACTGCCAAGAAAGTAGCGGCAAAGACCTAAGGGATTTTATTATGGCTGAAGAAACTACTACAACTGCAAAAAAAGATCCAGAAACCAAGCCTGAGAGTACTGAGGCTGTCAAGCCAGCGCCTAAGAAGAAAAAGGCCAAGCGCAGCGTACCTGTCGGGCAAGTTCATGTTCTGGCAACTTTTAATAACACCATTGTTAGCTTCACTGATACTAAAGGTGGTATTTTAGCTACATCCAGCGCCGGCGCTTGCGGCTTCAGAGGTTCGAAGAAAGGTACTGCCTATGCCGCTCAGGTTGCTACCGAGCGAGCCGGACAAGCCGCCAGACAAACTTATGGCCTGCAGAAGGTAGAAGTGTTCGTCAAGGGTGTCGGTTTGGGCCGCGAGGCTGCAGTTCGCACACTACAGAGCCTAGATTTCCAGGTAGAGACTATGAAGGATGTTACTGGTGTTCCGCATGGTGGCGTACGACCACGAAAGGCTCGAAGGGTCTAATATGGCACGAGATACACAATCAATCGTAAAGATGAGCCGTCGTGAGGGCTATGCACTGCATCCTAAAGCCCATAAGGCGCTAGTTAAGCGCAGTACACCGCCAGGTGGTCAAAAGAATATGCGTGGTGGACGCAACAGATCAAGCCAGTACTCATTACAATTGCGAGAAAAACAGAAGGTAAAGAGACTATACGGTCTATTAGAGCGCCAATTCAGTAAGCTCATGAAAGAAGCCAGCCGCAAGCAAGGGCAGTCAGGTGAGCTGCTTCTTGAGTTTCTGGAGAGACGCGCTGATAACGTAGTTTATAGGGCCGGTATGGCGCCAAGCCGCAGAGCAGCACGCCAATTAGTCACGCATGGCCACTTTATGCTTAATGGCCGCCGGTTTGACATTCCTTCTCTAAGAGTTAAGCCAGGTGATGTTCTGGTCGCCCGCGGCGCCAGTCAAAAATCTGAATATTTCAAGAATCTGGATGATATTAGCCCAGTTAGCCCCGATCAAATTCCTGCCTGGTTAAAAGTTAACCGCAAGAAGTTTGAAATTAATGTGTCCGGCGTGCCATCACGTGAGGAAGCCGAACCGGACATTAATGAACAATTAATCGTAGAATATTACTCACGTTAAGGAAGGTAGGAGTTTATAACCATGTCTAAGACCATTCACACACCCGCACTCGTCAATATTGATGATCACGGACCACACAGTGCCACTTTCGTGGTTGAACCGCTTCACACCGGCTATGGGATGACGCTGGGCAACAGCCTACGCCGCGTGCTACTGTCCAGTATCAGTGGCGCCGCAGTTACCGCCTTCAAAATTGAAGGTGTAACTCACGAGTTTACAACCTTACCTCATGTTAAAGAGGACGTTGTCGATATTATGCTGAACCTAAAAGGCATCCGTTTTCGTGTGTTCGGTGATGATACGCAGACCATACGCATTGTCAAAAAGGGTAAAGGTGCTGTTACCGCCAAAGATATAACTACTAACGCCGACGTAGAAATCGTCAATCCAGAGCACGTAATCGCCACCGTTGAGGACGCAAAGGGCTCACTCACCATGGATCTGGTTGTTGAGACTGGGCGCGGCTATCGCACAATTGAAGAAGGTGCCAATCGGAAGACAATTAGCGACATGATTGCAATCGATGCCGTATTTAGCCCGGTTGTTAGGGTACGTTACAAAGTGGAAAACACCCGTGTCGGCCAGATAACTGATCTCGATAAGCTTCTCTTGACCGTTGATACTGACGGTTCAATAACACCTCGTGATGCTTTTGAAGAGGCATCGGCCATTTTGGTAAATCAGTACACTGCTCTTGCCGGCCAGACTCGTGTTGAAGCCGGTCCAACACTAGGTGAACAGCATGCCAGTGGTAACGGAGATGACGGTGAAGAGCCAACTGAGCTAATGACGTCAATCGAAGATCTTAATCTGTCAGCTCGCACAACAAACGCGTTAGTTAACAACGAAATCCATACCCTGAAGGACTTATTCAGCCTCAGTGATGCTGAGCTCAGAGACCTTAAAGGCTTTGGCAGCAAAGCTCTAGACGAAGTTAAAGAAAAACTAGCGGAGTTGGAGCTGTAACTATGCACCGCCACGGGTACAAAGGAAGAAAATTTCACCGTGAAATCGGACAGCGCGAGGCGCTAATTAAGGGTCTGGCTGATTCATTAATTGTCCATGCCTCTATTCAAACCACTATGCCTAAGGCTAAGGAACTGGTGCCGTACGTCGAAAAGCTGATAACCAAAGCTAAAAAAGGTGATCTGCACAATCGACGACAGTTAATAGCCAGCTTACAGACAATAGAAAGCGCTCACCGACTGATGGATGAAATAGCCCCTAAGCTCAAAAGTCGTAGCAGCGGGCACTTAAGAGTAGAGTCAACAGGTTACCGACGCGGCGACCATGCAGCTATGGCCAGAGTTAGCTTTGTGGATGATATCAAAGCTGCAACAACTGAAGAAGACACCGCCAAAGTACCTACTAAACAACAGCACGAAGCGAAGGATCAGGATAGCGAAGAAACCAAACCAGCTGGTGGACGCAAGGTTCCTTCAAAAGATACCAGTAAAGCTGCTCAACACGTCCAGGCACCAAAGCGGACCGGCAGAAGGGGTGATCGATGAACAAGACTTACAGTGCAAAACCAGCCGATGTAACTAGACAGTGGTATTTAGTAGATGCCAGTGAGGTTCCATTAGGAAGACTCGCTACGCAAGTAGCGCAGCTATTAACCGGAAAAGGCAAACCACAATTTACCCACCACATAGACTGCGGCGATTATGCCGTAGTTATAAATGCCGACAAATTAGTTATTACAGGCAAGAAATTAACTGATAAAAAGTACTACAAGCACAGTAACTACCCCGGTGGATTGAAAGAACGATCCCTAGAAGAGCAACTAGAACGCGACTCAACCAAGATCATCGAACACGCAATCCGTGGTATGCTACCGGTTAATAAACTTCGGGCGGGCCGATTAGCACGTCTAAAGATTTATAGTGGTAGTGAGCACCAACACACCGCTCAGTCTCCGAAGCAAATTTCATTGAAGGAAGGTTCTTAGTATGGCTAAACAGAATTACTTCTATGCCTTAGGCCGACGCAAAAGCGCAACTGCCAGGGTCCGACTCCAGAGCGGCAAAGGTGAAGTTACGATTAACAGCAAACCGGCATCAGACTACTTCAGTGCAAGCAAGTACCTGCTTAAAGAACTTGAAAAACCTTTTACAAGCGTTGAGTTAACCAATAAATACGATGTAAGTGCAGTCGTTTCCGGCGGCGGGCACAACGGCCAAGTGGAGGCTATTAGATTAGGCATCGCCAAAGCGTTGGCCCTTATGAATGACGATCTGAAAGCGACTTTGCGCCGTGCTGATCTGCTTGGGCGCGACCCTCGTGAAAAAGAACGCAAGAAGTTCGGCCTTCGTGGTGCCCGCAAACAACGTCAGTTCACCAAGCGCTAGACAAGTGTTAAGCTTGGTGTTATAGTACTTTTTATGTTGACCATGACGCACAATTCAAACTATTGGTTTACCGACTTTTCAAACTATTGGTTTACCGACTTTATTGAGGCGGTTAGTTAATATTTAGTTAATTTTAAGAGAACAAAGCCGCCAACCAAGGCGGTTTTTTAAATTTTAAGGAGTTTTTCATGGAACGTACACCTTTGCCACACGAGATTCGTGAATTAGCTGGTATATACGTAGATATAGACCATCGTAACCGCAACCAGTTGTTACCAAGATATGCCACGGCCAAAGCTGTAATGGAAATGGGCGGTCTATGTCAGCAATTTGACATAAGCGATGAGCCTTGTGTTACTTGCCGAACAGATGCACCAGAAGAGAGATTATGCGTACGCTACAAAATCCTCCGAAATGGTACAATTAACACCAGTGAGTAAGCCGATAATTTTAACGGGCCTGCGGGCCAACAACGATTTGCACCTGGGCAACTATTTAGGTGCTTTGTTGCCTATGATTGATATGGCCAAAGGACACGCCGGTGAGTACCAGGTAAATCTGTTTGTGCCCGACTTGCATAGCATTACTACACCTATTGCATTCGACAAGTTAGCACAGCAAATCATGTACAACCTTAAGCTATTTGCTGCAGCCGGATTACCCCTTGAAAACAACGATATACAGCTTTACCGTCAAAGCTATATTCCAGCACACTCTGAATTGGCATGGATATTGGAGTGTTTTACTGGTGTTGGCGAAATGAATCGAATGACTCAATTCAAAGAGAAGTCATACAAAATAAATGATGACCGTGTAAGTGTAGGATTGTTTAATTACCCCGTGCTGATGGCGGCCGATATTATACTCTACGGTGCCTCATACGTACCCGTAGGTGACGATCAGACTCAGCACCTGGAGTTTACGCGAGATATTGCTGAGCGCATGAACAAGCAGTTCGGTGATCTGTTTGTGGTGCCCAAACCTGTTCCAGAACAACACAAATTCTTTGGCAAAGACCAAGGATTGAGAATACGGGATTTAGCAGATCCTACTAAAAAGATGAGCAAAAGCGACGAAACAGGCAATGGCGTTATCTTTTTGTCAGATTCGCCAGAAGTTGCGACCAAAAAGATTATGTCCGCCACTACCGACAGCATTGGTA
>CAZILM010000005.1:34493-38088 GCA_964540115.1 uncultured Candidatus Saccharibacteria bacterium
GTAGCGGGAGAATTACTGCCCAGTTTAAGCCGCGCCTATATTCGACGTTTAATCGATGACGGCCGCATTACCCTGAATGGCGAACAAGTAAAAGCTGGTTCTAAAGTTCATAAGAGCGACAAGCTAAAAACAGATTTTGAGGAAAGGGATTTAAATAAAATCGAGCCTATTGAGCTACCCATCTTATATGAGGATAGCAACGTGCTGGTTGTCGATAAACCCGCCGGAGTAATCAGCCACAGTCGTGGCAAGTACTGGGATGAACCATCCGTAGCATCTTTTGTTCGTCAAAAAACAGGTCAAGAAGGCGACAGAGCTGGAATTGTGCATCGGTTAGATCGGGCAACCAGCGGTGTAATGATTTGTACCAAAAATGTAGAATCACTTAAATGGCTGCAGAAACAATTCAGTCAGCGCAAAGTCGTTAAAAAGTACATTGCGGTTGTCGAGGGGCATCCCGAAAAAAAAGAAGCCATAATTGATATGCCCATAGAACGTAATCCAAAATTTCCAGCAACTTTTAGAACAGGATCAAACGGAAAAGTCGCGCAAACTTCTTACCAGGTTATTAGTTCGAATGAGAACTACAGTATGCTGGAGCTCAGTCCTCTAACCGGCAGGACACATCAACTCAGGGTACATTTAAAACAAATCGGCCACCCGATTTTAGGCGATACTCTTTACGACGGAAAGCCATTCGAACGGTTGCTATTACATGCTCTCAACATAACAATCGCTTTGCCCGGTGGGCAAAAACAGACATTTGAGGCACCTTTGCCACCAATCTTTAAAGAAACTATAAAGTAGAATGGACGATATTCTATTACACCCACGGACTCGCCAACAATTAGAGCGGTTCGTTCAAAGCCCCAGCCACTCGTTGATACTAATTGCGGCTGACGGAAGCGGCAAAAGAAGTGTCGCCGAAGCAATTATTCGTGAATTATTAATACTTCACGACGATACTCCGCTAAATCAACACCCAGCCGTTGTAGTTATTGAGCCTAAAGATAGAACGATATCAATCGAAGCTATCCGTGGATTGCAGGAATCATTACGACTAAAAACAATCGGCCAGGCGCCATTACGGCGTGCTGTTTTACTTGAAGCTGCCCACCACATGACTATTGAAGCCCAAAATTCACTTCTGAAAATACTTGAAGAACCACCGAGTGATACCTTGATTATCCTGACTATTTCATCCGCGCAAAGTGTCCTGCCAACCATATACTCCCGAGCTCAACATATTGAATTAATTGCGCCCGAAGCTGCAGAAGTAAAAAGCTACTTTAAGTCTATGGGACATTCTGACAAGCAGTTAACTACAGCCCTCAATTACGGTGATGGTAGAATTGGCTTGACCGACGCACTACTGAAGCAAGATGATACGCATTCACTACATGAAGCAGTTAGTGGCGCTCGAGAACTTTTGCAACTACCCTTATTCGCTAAACTACAAAGAATTGAGGAATGGCTCAAAAGTAAAGATGAGCTGCCTGAAAGGCTCGAGGTGTTGCTACGCATTTGTCAAAAAGGTCTGAAGCAAGCAGCTGAAAAGGGAAATGATGACTTGTTAAAACGGTGGCGTAATTACTACGAGGTCGTTTACGAAACCAGTAAAAATCTTAAGCACAATCCTAATTTGAAACTACTCCTTACCAACCTGTTCCTAGGCTTAAGCTAAAATGGTATAATTTGTGGATATGTTAGAACTTGTGCTGGTAGTTTTTTTTGGATTACTGGCTTTTCAAAGCTCGAAGTTCCGTGAAGAAGAACTATCTCCTATTCCGCGTAAAATCAGTGATAAATTAGGTAAACTTTGGGATATTGCCCACCAGGGGATGCGTGAAAACCGTTTTTTACGTGCTGAAAAAGCGCTACTTACTATCTTGAAAATAGATCAAAAGAACGCCGCCGCCTACAATCGATTAGGAATTCTATACGCCAAGCAAAAGGAATATAAAGACGCTATCGATTGTTTTGAAATCGCCTCATCAATTGAGCCAACTGCCTCAAGCCTACACAATTTAGGTCTTATTTATTATGAAACCGAGAATTATGAGAAAGCTGCAACTGCTTTTGAGCAGGCATTGAAGCTGGAAGATAACCTGGCAGCCAGACACGTGGCATATGCTAAAGTTCAGGAAAGATTAGGAAACGACAAGTTGATGTTCGAAGAGCTAGAAAAAGCTGCTGACCTTGAGCCAAACCAGGAAACATATCATCTACTGCAACGAGCCTACGAAAACCATGGTATGGCAGCCGAAGCTGAGCAAATGCAGCAAAAACTGAAGAAAATGATTGTGCCATCGAACCGTCCAAAGCGTATTTTACGACCCAAGCGGGTTGTGATTTAATACTAACCATGGCTACGAGCAAAGACGATAAGCTGGTGCGCACCATGCAGGCAATCGAGTGCCATAAGTGTGGAGGACCACTTAAAAAGGTTAGCTGGAAGATAACGGCTGGCGCGTTTGATGCTGGTAAAGAAGTTGAGCAAACCGTCTATAAGTGCGATAAAGATGACAATTTTATAAGTTTTGAAATGTCTACTGGAAACCCGTCTGAATTTGCTGGTGCTTACTACGATAAGGACACAGATAGTTTTCGAGTACCCGAGAAAGACTAGCTCTTAATACATTTATAATTGTTTTATGGGCGTAAGATTCAACGCCCATATAACTACTGAGACAAATGAGACGTTATTTATCAATGATAGAAGGCCAGCGTACAGTTAATACTACACTGTCGGTAATTGCTTCCCATTTATGATCAATTCGCATTCCCCAAATAACGTAATCCCCAGGTTTAGTTAGATTAACCACATCGTTACGGAATTCAACAGCAAACTTCCCGGAGATTAGGATACTTATAGTTGTTTGAGCTTCTCCTGTTGACCACTCCTTTCGTGCTTCGCCTAGCTTATGGGTACCCCATTTGAGTTCTAGGTCATCGCTATACCGTAGACCCTTTTCTTTAGGCAAAAAACTACCCACAAACCAGCCACGTGTTTCTATGCTATCAACGTTTGTATTACCGGTTTGGATATGTTCGACTTTTCGGCTTGTGTTGCTCATTCAATAATCATAGCAAACAAAAGAAGTACTTCATTTAAAGCACTTAGGTACAGGCTATTTGGTGCAGCAATTGCTGCCGTCAGAACTATTTTGGTAGTTTCAGCTGCCTAAATACTAGTATCCCCAAGTTAATCATCGTAAAGGCTAATAGGAGAGTTAGCCAAATAACAAATGCTCCCTTACCATCAGATCCACCCCCTGCATCGTTACCCATAATAATTGCCGCAATTGCAACGAGCACAACCATGCCTGTCACGCCAATAACTCCTGCAACCTGATACTTACCAGCATCAACGACCCTGGGATTTTTGTGATGTGCAATGTACCTAGTAAACCAGGTTAGTAAAGAACCAAAAAATAGAAAAAAGCCAAACCAAAAGACATGCGCCCATGCGCGCCCAAATTCAGTGCCGTAGAATTGCGGCCGAGCCAGGATTTGGCCAAGAGCCATGACTACTAGCCCAAATGTGGAAGTTATTAGATAGACTCTGCGATTAAGCATGTGTTATGTGGTGCAG
>CAZILM010000006.1:0-13499 GCA_964540115.1 uncultured Candidatus Saccharibacteria bacterium
CCGGTGATACAGAAGTCGTATTGGTACTAGGTGAAGAAGCCAACAAGCAGATTATCAAACTGCCAATGAGAATCAGTAATACTCCGAGTGTCTTAAGTGAGCTGCAGACTCTTCTAGGTGCAGCCAACGTCAAACTACACTAATACCCACTCACCGCCCGGCCTGCTTCCGGCTCAGCCGGAACACTGCCGGGCTCTTGGCGCATTACTACGTCACAAACTCCAGTACTCCTTCACCGTATTACATATACGGCTTAGTCCGTCCTTTTACCCCACGAAGAATCCTCTCTTCGTGGGGACCCCTTTCGCTTGTTCCTTGTACTGCATCCAAGTGAGAGGGTTTTAGGCTGGAGTAAATCTAGCGTATAACACCGCTGGCCTGTAAAAGCATGAAACAAAGTCCCAGAAAGCTGGCAACCGTGATGTCAAACAGCGGGTGTTGGAGCGCATAACGCTCACCTTTTACAAACACTTTGCGTAGAGCCAGGCTGTGCTTGATAAATAAAAGACCAATCGCGAACAGAGCGCTGATAACAATAAACAGATTGATACCGGGCACACGGCCGCCAGACAATAATTGCGATACAGCTATTGTGCGTGAAGCCGGTTCGGCATTTGTGCTGCTTGCGCCTAGTGCACCGCTAGTAATTGCATAGGTGGCGTTCAAAGGAATGCTGGGCAGAGAGGCAGCCGACAGTGTAAGCCGCGGTGTTCCATACTCGGCGACTACGATGGTTTCCGGTCCCTTACCCTGATAGTCTGCTACATTGGCAAAACCAAAGCCAACGTCCGCAAATGCGCTATCCAATAGATTATCCCGATGTGCAGGGCTATTCATCCAACCGGTTACGGTATCGGCGCTGCTTGCGAAACCATAAGCCAGATTTTCACCGGCTTTTTGATAGGTATAGCCGGCTTTATCGAAGAAGACCCAGGGCGGGTTACCATCCGGGGTGTTATGAGACCAGTAGTTGCGAGTCGCCATGTCGTTAGCTTTAGCTTGAGCAGCGGCCGAAAGCTGGCTGTTTAGAGTGAGCGGGGCGACCTTATTGCTGCTGCGTTGCTGATTGGTACTGGCTAGTAAATTTTGAGCGGAAATGTCGGTGGCAAAGGAAAGCACGCTGTGCCCGACTTTGTGCATACCGGCGCCCAACACAATAATTGAACTGACTATAAGTGCCAACGGCATATATGGCCAATACGTTTTCAAGAAATGAGACGTTTGTTTTTGGTGTTGGCCGTAGCGTTTTTTATGATGTGTTTGGCGCGAAGTCGCCATAATGAGCCTATTATAACCGTTATGCTTCAAAACGCATATGGTATAAAGCCATTGCACTGGCCTGGACTACATTGAAAGATTCTTTCTGTCCGAGCATTGGGATGAATATAGTGCTGTCCGCCAAGTCGAGAACTTCAATCTCTATTCCTTCAACCTCGCGGCCGACAATAAGCGCAATTTTTCTTTCGAACTGAAATTTAGAGATTTCAACTGACTGGGGTGTTTGCTCCAAAGCGCATATTTGGAAACCATCCGACCTAAGCTGTTTTAAAAGCGCCTTTACATCAGATTGGTGATGCCAGGTTACCAATTTTTCAGCGCCCAGAGAGGTTTTATGGATTTGCTTATCTATCTTTTGGCGCAAATGAGGCAGCCGGCTATCATTTTTCATTGCAGGGTAAGGTGTGTAACCCGTTAAATAGACGGATTGGACGGCTAGGCCTTCGGCGGTGCGCAAAAGCGAGCCGACATTGTGGCAACTACGCAGATTATGAGCGATTAGTACTATCTTCCTCATCAAGGCACATTGTAAAGTTCAAACCTCAAAACTCAAACCATTTGAATTCTATCTTTCCCAACGAATGAAGCGAGAAGGAATTTGAAGTTTCCTCAATGAAAGCACTTGTGCTTAAATTGAGGCTATGAGTCAAGACGCACGTGTGGATGAAGAGTTAGCTACAGAGCGCCGTGCTGAAATACTGCACATGCAATATTTCGATACGTCAGCTGCTGGTGATAAACCGCTTTATAAAGATGTCTTGCCAATTGCCGACATGTACAGCTTGCGCGTAATACCTCTGCGCTTGGATAAAAGCCACATAATGTTCGGTATAACCAATACTACATCGCAAGCTACCATGAGTAGCTTACGGCAGCGTTTTTTGGACCAGCGTGTTAGTTATATTCTGATTTCAGACACCGGTTTTCATGACTATATGAAACTGTACGATCCGCCAAAAGAAGTGATCTACACAGACATTAAAGTCTCCGGTTTTGACGAACAAGCAGGCATAGCGGACGTTTCAGCTACTCTTGCTAAAGTTCGGGCGGATGATCTGCTTGCCTATCTTGTGAAGCAAGCCTATCAGCTTAAGGCTTCGGATATTCACCTGGAATGTCAAAGAGAACAAGTTCGCGTACGTTTGCGAGTTGATGGTGTGCTCCATCCGATTGCTCAACTAAGTAATGATAAATACCGCCAGTTATTGTCCTCGGTTGCTATTGCAGCCAATGTTTCAACGAATGCTCCCGAACCCCAGACTGGGCACATAAATAAAGAATACGTCATGGCAACCGGTGAAAAGGTGACCGTTAACCTGCGTGTCGAAACAGTACCAGCGGCTTTTGGCCAAGATGTTGTGATGCGCTTGTTTACGCTCCATCTTGAGCTCCTAAAGCTAGACAATCTTAGTCTGACTTCGAGCGAGAGAGCAGTAGTTGACGATGTCATTAAGCATCCTACTGGCATGGTTTTGGTGGTCGGCCCAACCGGTTCAGGAAAAACGACCACCATGTACTCGCTTATTAACACTCTTAACTCGCCGGAGCGAAAAATTATTACACTAGAGGACCCGATTGAATATTTTATGCCTGGCGTGGTGCAGATTCCAGTTCATGGTGATGAAGATAAAACCGGCTTTGCTGAAAAACTACGAGCTGTGCTTAGGCTCGACCCGGATGTTGTGATGATCGGTGAAATTCGCGACCAAGACACGGCCCGGACGGCTCTGCAGGCAGCTCTCACCGGCCACCTCGTTATGAGCACCTTCCACGCTTACTCAGCAGCAGCCGCCCTGACGCGCATGCTTGATGCGGTCGGTATCAACCCATTGTTTGCTTCAGCTACGCATTTAATTATGGCACAACGTCTTGTACGGCGCCTGGACGACAGTACTAAACAGCCTTATCAGCCGGACGAAGCGCTTATAAAGCAATTACAGCCCATTATTGATAGCCTGCCAAAAGGTTTCGCCAAGCCAGACCTTAAGAAAGTTACCCTCTATCGTTCTGGCCAATCTGCTGAAAATCCGTTTGGTTACCGGGGTCAAATTCCGCTACGCGAGCAACTTCAGATGACACCTGGCGTTCAACAGATCTTGCGCCTGCCGCCCAACCAAGTTACTACTGAGATGATAGAGCAAAAAGCGATTGAGGACGGCATGCTCACCATGAAGCAGGATGGTCTGCTCAAAGCTATCAGCGGAGTCACCAGTTTAGAAGAGATTTACCGCGTAGTAGGCTAGCAAACTAAGTAGATTATGGTATAATATTCGAATTATGGGAAAAACAGGTTTTGCGGGAGAAAATCCCTCGGCGATGTTTGACCTTTGCGCGACTCGCGAGGACTGGCTAGCCGGTCAGGAGTCTTTGCAGAGAGAGGAAGCAATGTCTGCTGTTAGTACACAGGTTGCAGTCACTCCGAAACCTGAGGTATTACAGCCTTCATCTACAACGACAGACGAAGATTGGCGGGAATTTGCTGCGTGCAGAGGTTTGGCAGAAGCAGGCGCATTAGGGCTATTTTTCAGGCCCAGTGGTTCTGAATACAAGCACGAAAAGTTAGATCGTGAGAAAAAAGCTAAAGACATCTGCGCAAGATGCCCGGTTATTAGAGAATGTCTTGAAGATGCGCTTAAGCGTCGTGAACCGCATGGTATCTTAGGTGGTTTAAACGAGGACGAACGCAGCGACCTATTACCTATCCGCCTTAAGCGAAGGTAAATTATAAAATTACTTTAGAGATTGCGGGCACTAATCGTTTATCTAAAACGCTTGGAATAATACAGTCTGCCGTTGGCTTTTTGACTAAGCTAGCAATAACCTCAGCTGCCTTAATTTTGTGCTTGTCCGTAATGGCATCTACCCTGTGATCTAAGGCTCCACGGAAAACTCCGGGGAATGCCAGCGCATTATTTACTTGATTAGGAAAATCACTCCTTCCGGTAGCAACAATGGCGGCGCCGGCTTTTTTAGCTATTTCCGGCATAATTTCCGGTACCGGATTGGCCATCGCAAAAATTATGGCTTTTTTGTTCATTGACTTGACCATTTCACTAGTTAAAAGGCCGGCTTTTGATACGCCAATGAATATATCGGCCCCGCGCATAATATCCGATAGTGAACCATCAATTCCTGATAGGTTAGTGTATCTAAGTAGCTTCTTTTTTTCTTCATTTAGATCTTTCCGATTCTTGCTGATAATCCCTTTGCTATCGACAGCGAACATTTGTGGTTTAGCGTACAAATGGAGCAGTTTGATTATGGCGGTTCCGGCTGCACCGGCACCGACGCAAACGATCCGACAATCTGCTAATTTCCGCCCGGTAACTTTCATGGTATTAATCAGGCCGGCTAATACTACAATGGCCGTCCCATGCTGGTCGTCATGCATAACAGGGATATCAACGGCTTTTTTGACGCGCTCTTCAACCTCAAAACACTTGGGCGCCGATATATCTTCTAAATTTATTCCACCAAAACTTGGCGCGATGGCTTTAACTGCCTCGACTATCTCATCAGCTGAATGAACGTCAAGAACAATCGGAACAGCATCAATTCCAGCGAAGTGTTTAAACAGCATAGCCTTGCCTTCCATGACGGGCAGTGCGCCATAAGGCCCGATGTCACCCAACCCCAAAACTGCCGAACCATCAGAGATTACCGCTACAGAATTGTTCAGCCAGGTGTAATCTCTGGCTTTTCCAGGATGTTTAGCGACATAACTTGAGACAGCGCCGACGCCAGGAGTGTAGTAGATGCTCAGCTTGGTTTTGGTGTCGAGCTTGTCTTTAAGTTGAACAGCAATTTTGCCACGAAGTTGCTTGTGTTTCTTTAACGCCTCTTTGCCATAGTCCATTTCTACAGTATAAAACATTGCAAAGAACGATTATTATTGTAGAATAAATCAAATGACGGAGTTGGTGCCACTTTCTGAACATAAGCGAATTAGTTTTAATATTGATAATGCAGCAGATCGCTTCCGCTGGGATACTGATCAAGTTACTGCAGAAATGGCCCAGGAAATTGCCGAACATGTGCAGATAAACCTCTATCTTGGTAGTCACGGCACACAAGCTGACGACTACTTAGCCGTAGAAAAAGTGTTCGATGCATTTGACCCGGCTCACACCGTTGTCTGCTTCGAGAATGCTTCTTTTAGCACTTTTTATGAAAAAGAAATTCGTCAATTTGCCCAGAACGCTCCAACATCTGAGCGCATGCGCATGCAAAGGGAAGCAGTTCTAAACTCGCGCAATAGTCACGGAGCAAATTACTTAGCTTCCACGGATGCGTTTCTATATGCTCAACAATTCTGTATAGCTAATGGCTTCGATACTCGATTTGTGGACATTGATGCATGGATGACCCAACACTGGTATGAGTATATGCGAGATTTTGGCGGGATAGTCGACGATTCTATCCTTGATGAAGTAACTGCTGAGTTTCTTAGTGATGGCTGGCAAGAGCAACCCTTCATTTCATCGGCAGTTGCTTGGTTTGAGCTTCATAACAAGGCAACTGTATTTTTAGATAATGGCCAGCAAGAGCCGACAGTTATATATCGTTGGCGGGAATTTCATCGGTTACGTGAGGAGGCGGTGGCAAACAGGGTCAATGGTCTTGCCTTAGAGTTAGCAGAGAAACGTAAAATTGAGTTGAGTAATGGCAATAATGTCCCACTTATGCAGATTGCTATTTTCTTTGGAGCCGCTCATCGTCGCGGTTTACAGGAAAGATTATCCACCAGAGGCCTTTCTCACACTGTAACACCGCTTGCGGAGGGTAACTTTTACGCATCAGCTAATGATGTTCCTTTAAATGGTGAAGACGTACATGCGTTTGCCAATGCTTGGGTCAACGGGACTCTTATACAATTATATGGCGATCAATACAGTACGCCAGAAGACATTCAGCTTTTTGCCGATAAACGTAATGCCACAATTGCAGCCATGGATCAGCTGCCGTTATCAGCAATACAGGATCTTTACGAGGCTTACAGGACTTTTACTGCATGGCATCAAAGTGAAAAAAACCCACGAAACAATCTTGAACGTGCTCTTCAGGAGAGACGACTCAGAAAGTTGGATCCTCAGTTTGTTTTTACTGATCTTATAAATCAGATGTTTACCAAAGCTAATATGAATATTAATCAAATAATTCAAGATTATACAAATCGCCGTATGCAGTCGACTAATGAGCTTTTTGGTCGTCTTAGCTGAGGTTGCAAATAACAGAGATGTAGTGTAAACTCTACCGAGTTATGGCATCTGTTATACAAGAAATTGAAGCCGGATTTAAGAAAAAGCAGGTTGTCGACGTAAAAAGCGGCGATACTGTTAAAGTGCACCAGAAAATCCGTGAAGGCAATAAAGAGCGTGTTCAGATTTTTGAAGGCTTAGTTATACGCACTGACCGCAAAAACTCACATACCAGCCGCATTACCGTGCGCCGCATGTCCAGTGGCGTTGGTGTCGAAAAGAGCTTCTTATTACACAGCCCGCTTATTCTAAAAGTTGAAGTTACCAAGCGAAGCAAGGTGCGCCGCAATTATCTAACCTATATGCGGGCTCGAACAGGTAAAGGTACCCGCTTAGTTGGCACCGAATTTGATAAAGAAGCCGTTAATGCCATTCACGACGAGGCAGCTGAAGCTGAAGAAGAAAAACTGAAAGAGCAAGTAGCCGAACAAGCCGAGAAAGAC
Source organism: uncultured Candidatus Saccharibacteria bacterium (assembly GCA_964540115.1). Taxonomy (GTDB): domain Bacteria; phylum Patescibacteriota; class Saccharimonadia; order Saccharimonadales; family CAYVSP01; genus CAZILM01. The sequence continues at coordinate 6,980 of CAZILM010000006.1, forward strand.
GCTGAAAAGAAGGCCGAAGAAGACGCCAAGCTTGAAGCTAAAGCTGAAGAAGCTATCGCCAAACACGACGAAGCTGCTTAAGCCCCAAACCGACAAAAAAGCCTAGACAGTTTAGTACAAACAGTTTAAAGGCTTGCCATACGTGAGATAATATATGTGAACCGTAAGTTTATCGGGAAAACATACAATGTCATTTCATGATGTTAAAGTAGTACGTCAGGCGTTATTGGGCGAACTTGCTGGCTTTGACGCACAGTTGGCAGAGGTATTAGGTGATAATGTTGAGGGAGCGCCATTAGAAATAACAACGTCTTCTGATCGGACGGCCAGTAGTGCAGAGATTGATGCCATGTTAGCGGATGCACTAGGCGATCCCCAGCTTGAGCCCGAAGAACTACAAGACGAGTCAGTAGATAAGAGACCTGAGTTAGATGTCGATGCGGAATTTACACGTGCGCGCGCAGTTGAGGAACGACGCCGGGCGCTCGGCCGTTTGGGTGGTATTATTACGGGCCAATATGACATAACAAGGTTGGTAGTAATTGGACCGGATGATCAGTTAGAGGCGCGTGATATGACTGTTACAAACGCTAAATTGATTGCCGTAACTCAGCTCGCAGAAGAGTTGGACTTTGTACCAGCTCCGCATATTTATGATGATTCCGTATTCAATCCCAGGCATAACAACTATATGTTTCCGCTAGGATTACAGACAATGAAGGATAGAGAGGTTGCCTTTTTTTATAAATCAGCTCGAACTATGTATAAGTCAGAAGCAGGGCGTCAAGTGGGGCGAATTGCATCTATATCTCCTTTTGTCGAAAGGACTGGAGAAGGGCCGGATAAGCTGCCTGTTTTTATTACTCAATGGCACAGCTTAATTGCTGTCGCAGCCGACAAAAGGGGCAATCTTAATAAGCCACAGGATGAAAGTTTTGTAGACGAAATTATAAAGAAAACCCCGCTAGTTATTAAGCGGTATCGTCGATATCTACAGTCTGTTGCTGCAGCATAAGCAATTCTGTTCTGTTAATATTGAAGAATGGGCCTTATTATTGGGATAGATGAAGTTGGCCGAGGGTCATGGGCTGGCCCGCTACTTGTAGTCGCCGCTCGCGCCAGGGGGCTACTGCCAGAAGGGCTCGCGGACTCTAAAATTCTCAGTAAGTCCAGAAGAGAAAATTTATACAATAAACTCGATGAAGTCTGTGATTTCGGCGAGGGTTGGGTCCAACCTGAAGAAATTGATGCCGATGGCTTGGCTAAGGCCTTGCGTATCGGGGTGCACAGAGCACTCTTAGCACTGGGCGCCGATTTTGAAGATGAAATTATTCTTGATGGCAACATAGATTATTGTCCGGCTGAATTTACTAAATCCAGTTGTGAAATAAAAGCCGATGCTAACTATCCGATCGTCAGTGCGGCCAGTATTTACGCTAAGGTTGTCCGTGATCGTTATATGGTAAGGCTGGCGCAGTTCCATCCCTTTTATGGGTTTGAGCAACACGTTGGTTATGGCACGGAGCTTCACAGGAGTAGTCTGAAAATTCATGGCGTCAGCAAAGTTCATCGTAAAAGCTACAAGCCTGTACAAGCATTCCTGTGAAAACAAACTACGTAAGTGGTCATACAGCCGAGAAACAAGCTGCTGAGCATTTGAAACGACTCGGTTTCAAGATAAAAGAACTTAATTGGAAAACGCGGTTTTGCGAAATTGATATTGTTGCTCAACAAGCTAAAACTATCCACTTCATGGAAGTTAAGTACAGATTGAATGATAAACAGGGCAGTGGGCTGGACTATATTACACCATATAAACTCAAGCAGATGCGGTTTGCGGCTGATATGTGGGTGCAGGATTCTAACTGGCTGGGCGACTATTGTTTAGGAGCAATAGAAGTTAGTGGCCCGGAATTTAGAGTTACAAATTTTATCGCTAATCTATCTTAGTTCTTGAAAAAGGCCTTTATCGCTTTGAGGTCGCGGGTTTTCCAGGCTGACTGCCACTCTATAATCTCAATACCTTGTTTGATAGAGCGATCCAGTGCCGGCGATCTTACAGAATGAAAGAATTCTTTAAATGTTTCTAGAAAATCAGCGTTGCTAAAAGCTCTGGCAGAGTAAATTGGCATGCGGTAAAAGCTCAGATCGGTGCCTAGGTTTTCTTTCAGCCAATCCCAATTTTTCGTAAGCCAATCCCAAGTTAGCTTTTTAGCGTGCCGGTTTAAAAAACTGTAGGCTATCCAGTATGTTACGTCTTGCAACCGTACTTCGTCGGACTTAATCATGTCCAGTGATTTTTTGATCAGCTCAGGCTGTTTAAAGCCGGTAATGGCCGCACAAAGTGTCGTTCTTTCTTCGCTCAGAGTAGAGCTATTGTGCAGCACTACGAGTTTATTGAACGTTTTTTCATCACCGTGCCGGGCTGCGGTACCAAACACCACGCCGCGAAGATCCGGATCGATATCTATACCACGTCTTACTTGTTGAGCTGCGTTAGTGGTCCGTAAATCCGGTGCCACCTCCTCAACATGGTGAATTTTGGCGAATAAATCTTTACAGCGCTTAGTTACTTCGGCTTCATCGGCGCTGGCTGCCAAGCCCAGAACGATCGGTCGCATTAGCGTGTCGAAATGTGATTCCTTAGTTTTTTGCTCCCAACCGAGCCTTTTCAATTCTGGCTCAATCAGATTGCGAATGTATGGCTTCATGGCTTCGCGCAGGTTTCCATCATCCATGGCCAGTCTGATTGAACCTATAAAACCAGCCATTACGTCCCATACTGCGTAATTATCTTCCTGGTTGTAAGATTCGAGCAGATGCAAAACGCTAAGCGTATCGATGTAGCCGGCTTTGGCAGCATCGGCCGCATCGCTCAGTAACCCTAAGCGATCCGCGGGCGATAGCTTACCCTCTTTGATGTATTCACCGAGTCGTTGCATGTAGCTGGCGTTATAAACAACCTTGTAGAAGCCGCTTTGTAGATTATTCAATTTAAACGGACCATTTCCGCTGAATTTATATGACGCTTCTTTGCCAGTTAGGGTTTCAGGAAGTTTGTCGTGGCTGAGTAGGGGAACTGGCCAATTTTGAGAATGAGCAAGACTATCGGATTTCTTGTGATTAGCGAAAAAGCGTTCCTGTTTTAGGTGAACCTCTTTTTCTTGTACTTCTGCCTGTACAAGCGGAAAGCCACTTTGACTAGTCCAGGCATGCATGAACTTGCGCACCGGACGCTCTGAAGCTTCCTCAAGTGCTTGCCATAGATCAACTGTATCGGTGTTGCTGTATTCATGCTCTTTCAGGTAGTAACGCAGACCGGCCTGAAAAGCTTGTGACCCAAGATAATTGTGGAGCATATTGATTACACTAGCTCCCTTGTTGTAGCTGATGGCGTCAAAAATAGTCCGGATTTCATCGGGGTGATTCACTTCGGCTTCAATCGGGTGGGTGTTTTCCAGGGCATCGAGTTTTAAGGCCTGCTGCTGTTCATCCACAATAAACTGCGTCCACATCTGCCAGTCAGGGAATAGTTTGTCTACAGCCAAATATTCAATCCAGCTGGCAAAACCTTCGTTTAGCCACAAGTCAGTCCACCAACGCATTGTGACAAGGTTGCCAAACCACTGGTGAGCCAGCTCGTGGGCCACCACCAGCGCTACGTATTGCTTAGTGGACAGGGTTGAATTTTTGGGATCGACCAGCATAGTTTGCTCGCGGTAGGTTATTAAGCCCCAGTTTTCCATAGCGCCGCTGGCAAAGTCGGGTAGGGCCACCATGTCGCACTTTTCAAGAGGGTATTTAATACCAAAGTAATCATTATAGAATTCAAGACACTTAACAGCCGTTTCAAGTGCAAATTGGCTAAATTCGGTATTGGCTTTGGTGGCATAGGTGCGAACCAATACCCCATCCTTGGTTTTGGCTTGCTTGTAGCCAAGATCGCCGATAACAAAGGCTAACAAATAAGTACTCATCTTCGGAGTTTTCTCAAATACTACTTCTTGAACCTTATTCTTTATGGCCTGTTCTTTTATGGGTGTGTTTGACAATACGGTTAAGCCAACTGGCGCGGATAGCTCAAGCTCAAATGTAGCCTTGGCTTCAGGTTCGTCAATGCACGGAAAAACCTCACGTGCATGGTGGCTTTCGAACTGGGTCGCGATAATTTTTTTCTGTTTGCCAGCTTCCTCAAAGAAACAAGGGTATATACCGTTCATTTGCCTGGTAATTTTGCCCTTGAAGCGCAGGGTAATAGCATAGCGCCCGGGGAAAAGGGTTGTTTCACTGTGCAGGCGCACCTCTTCATAGGATCCATGATGATTTATACGGTCAATTACTATGGTTTTTTCATCTTTTTTATCATGATATATAACCGTGGCTTCAGTTATTTTTAGGTCATGCTGGTGAAATGTCAGACGTTTACTGGGGCGGCCGGTTTTTCTACCGCCTATAACCACGCTACCCTCAAAAGTCATGGCTTTCGGGTCAACATCCAGGCTTAAATTATAGTTTTCAGGGACAAACTGAGCATAGAGCCTCGGAACTTTTTTCATCTTAGAACTATCTTATCAGAAATTTGCCTGTAAGTGTTCTCAAGTCATTGACTATTTTAGGGTGAAACTTTATACTTATAACCATTCCAGATCCGGCCAAGTGGTCGGATTTTTTCATACCAAAGAAAGGATAAAAATGGACCTGGACATTAAGCAACTTGCATTGGCGGTACGAACTATCGCAGAGGAAAAAAACTTACCCGAAGAAACTGTTCAAGAAGTGGTTGAACAAGCCCTTGCGGCAGCTTATCGTCGTGATTATGGCGAACGCGAGCAGGAAGTGCGCGTCCAGATGAATCTTAACACCGGAGATGTCACCGCATATGTCACTAAAGAAATTGTCGATGAGGTCGGCGATCCACACTTTGAGATTAGCGTTAAGGACGCTGGGGTAATGAAGAAGAGCGCCAAAGTTGGCGAGACTGTTGAAGTCACCGAAAAAGTCGAAAACTTCGGACGCGTCGCTGCGCAGACGGCTAAACAGGTTATATTGCAACGTTTACGCGAAGCTGAGCGTGAAATTATTATGACCGAGTACGAAGACAAAATTGGGACCGTCATTAACGGTATAGTGGCGCGCGTAGAAGGACGTTTGGTTCGGGTTGATTTGGGTAAAGCCCAGGGCATTATGCCAATGAGCGAACAAATTCAAGGCGAGCGTTATTACCCGGGACAAAGGTTAAAAGTCTACCTAAAAGACGTTGAACGAGGCTTTCGTGGCCCCCAATTGATTGTTTCGCGCGGTTGCACGGAGTTTGTTGAATGGTTATTCAGAGGTGAAGTCCCAGAAATGGAAAGCGGCGCTGTAGAAATTAAAGATATTGCCCGCGAAGCCGGGGTACGCACCAAGCTCGCTGTAAACAGTACAGTACAAGGTGTGGATCCAGTTGGCACATTCGTAGGCGGACATGGCACCCGCGTCAACGCAGTTATGAGCGAAATTGGAGAACAGGAAAAAATTGATATTGTTGTCTGGGATGAAAATCCTCTTCCATATATAACCAATGCACTTAGCCCAACAAAAGTTACTGAAGTGAAGTTAGACGAAAAGAACAAGAAGGCTACGGTAATAGTGCCGGAGGATCAGTTGAGTATTGCAATCGGAAAAAATGGTCAGAATGTTCGATTGGCCAGTAAATTGACCGGTTATGATCTGGATATTACGGCCGAAACCGAAAAAGCCCCGGCAAAAGCTGCGCCAGCCGAAAAAATCAATTCGCCAGTCACTGAAAAACCTAAAATGCCTAAATTGAAGAAAAAAGAACAACTGGAAAGTTCTTTGCTCGAAGCCATCGAAGAACACGGCACAGACAATACTAAAGAGTAGCCAAGCCTGCCCTAAAGACCTATAGAAAGGCTTCGTTAGCACTCTTGCAATGAGAGTGCCAGATTTGCTATTATAGATTTAGCGAACTATAAAACTTTCGCTGAAGGGTAGGAAAATAGATTGATGCCAAACAGTCCTGACTTTCAGGAATTTTTGAACCATCTTACAGACAATGCTCTGTCCAGTCTAAAGCATGCCGATGCCATTGCCCGCAGCTTTGGTAGTGCATACATTGGTACCGAGCACCTACTTTTAGGCGTGCTGGCACAAGACTCCAGTATGGGCGCCAAGATACTCGCAAATCAGGGGGTAACGCTCGATCGCGCCCGCCTGGCATTAAATCTGACACCTAAAACACTGGTAATTAACCTAGGAGCCAAAGGCCTGAGCGAAACTGCTAAGCTGACGCTCAAAATGGCCTATGATATAGCTCAAGATTTCAACCAGGAGTTCTGCGGGACTGAGCACATTTTATACAGTATTTTGACGCAAAAGAACGCCCGGGCTACGACCTTGTTGCACGATATGAACGTAAGTGTCGATACCATGGTAAATGAACTTGAACAATTCTTAAATCGTCAACAATATGAAGATAGCAACGAAAATGCCGGCGAGCCGCGAATCCGGCGAGGTGGTA
>CAZILM010000006.1:13599-22049 GCA_964540115.1 uncultured Candidatus Saccharibacteria bacterium
CAATATGAAGATAGCAACGAAAATGCCGGCGAGCCGCGAATCCGGCGAGGTGGTAAAAAACAGCATAAAACTGCTCTCGATTTCTTTAGTACTGACTTAACTGCTATGGCCCGCCAGAATAAGTTGGACCCGGTTGTTGGTCGTGAAGCCCAGATTCGCCGTGTAGTTACAATTTTGAACCGTAGGACTAAGAACAACCCGGTTCTAATAGGGGAGCCAGGAGTAGGTAAGACAGCAATCGTTGAGGGACTGGCTCAACGTATTATTGCCGAAGACGTACCGGATAGTCTGATTGATAAACGTATCATGATGCTCGATTTGGCGGGTATGATTGCTGGCACTAAGTATCGCGGTGAGTTCGAAGAACGTCTCAAAAAAGTTATGACGGAGCTGGAACACGATAAGAAAACGATAGTATTTATTGACGAGTTGCACCTGATTGTGGGAGCCGGAGCGGCTGAAGGTGCTATGGATGCCGGCAATATCTTAAAGCCGGCTCTGGCGCGCAGTAAAATTCAGGTAATCGGTGCCACCACCACGGCTGAATATACCAAGCATATTGAAAAGGATGCTGCTCTGGAGCGCCGTTTCCAACCGATTCAGGTACCGGAAACCACGCCGTCTGAGACTTTATCCATATTAAAGGGTCTGCGCAGACACTATGAGGCTTTTCATAACGTTAAAGTAAGCGACGAAGTGTTGGAAGATACCGTTACACTGGCTAAACGATATGTTAATGATCGGTTCATGCCCGATAAAGCCATTGACTTACTGGACGAAACAGCCGCCTATTTGCGAGTTGATAAAGGTAAGACACCCCCGGAAGTTCGAAAGCTACAAAAAGAGTTGAAACTGGCTAATACCAGGCGGGAAGAGGCGGCCGATGCCGAAGACTACGAAAGGGCGGCGCTGGAGAAACAGCGTGCCTCTAAAATCAGCGAAGATTTGAAAAAATTACAAGCCGCCGGCAAAAACGCCAACAAGTTGACCATGCACAGTGGCGATGTTGCCGAGGTAGTAGCCCGCATGACGGGCGTGCCGGTCACCAAAGTTATCAAATCTGAAGCTAAGTATTTGTTGAACCTGGAGAAACAGCTTGGCAAACACGTGATTGGCCAAAGTGAAGCTGTTACCGCGGTATCCAAGGCTGTGCGGCGTAACCGTACTGGTATAAGCGGCGGTCAGCGCCCGATTGGCTCGTTTATCTTCCTGGGACCAACTGGCGTCGGTAAAACCGAGCTGGCGCGAGTACTAGCTCGTGAATTTTTTGGATCAGCTGAAGCCATGATCAAAATTGATATGAGCGAATTCGGTGAGCATCATAACGTGGCTCGTCTGGTTGGTGCACCAGCCGGTTATGTCGGTTACGACGATGGTGGGCAACTAACAGATAAGATTCGCCGCCAGCCCTATAGTCTGGTGTTATTTGATGAAATCGAAAAAGCCCATCCTGAAATCTTCAATATGCTATTGCAGATACTGGAAGACGGTGCTTTAACTGATGCTAAAGGACGGAAAATAGATTTTACTAACACCATAGTTATCATGACAAGTAACATTGGTGCCGAAAAGCTCCAGAAAGAAGCAAGTCTAGGCTTTCATGCCACCGATGCGAGCGAACTAAAGGATTTGGCAGATTTACATAGTGTAAATAAAGACAAGGTGCTTGATGAGCTTAAAAAGACCATGCGGCCGGAACTATTAAACCGTATAGATAAGATAGTAGTTTTTAGAGCACTGACTAAAAAAGATGTGCTGAAAATCTTAGATCTGCAAATAGACGAGCTAAAAACACGACTCGTAAAACACGGTCTGGGGTTGGAAGTATCCCCGGCCGCCAGACAGCATTTGCTTCAGAATGGTTATGACGCTCACAATGGTGTGCGGCCGATGCGGCGCTTGCTTCAAGACACCATAGAAGACCATATCGCGCTTGAAATACTGGATAATCGCTACGGCAAGGGCGATATAGTAGAAGTGGGCACCAAAGATAAAGAACTCGTCTACAGCTCCGCCAGCGAATAGTTCATCCACGGTTCGCTAACCATTTGGTATACTTAAAAGCCTATGAAAAATACTTTCAAACGTGTTTCCAGTCTTGTATTTAGCTTGGTACTACTGGGTGCTGTGGTATTTGTTTGGTTACAACGCATAGCAATTTATGATTGGTGGCGATTGCGCGGCTATACAGCACCAACGGCCATTAGCGTACTGGCTGATCATACGACAATGAACCCATCGACCCGTCATTTGTTCTATGTCTATCATCCTGAACTTGATGACCGGTCAACCTTCAATGACCACTGTCGTGAAAATACTGAACAAACCATAGTGCTTGGTTGCTATGTTAGCCATAATGGGATTTATCTGTTTGACATAAAAGATGAACGCCTCAATGGGGTTCAGGAAGTAACAGCCGCTCATGAGACTCTCCACGTCGCCTATGAACGCTTGAGAGGGAGTGATAAGAAGCACGTTGACGATATGGTGAATCACGCCTATGCGCAGGTTACAGACGAGCGTATAAAGGCCAATGTGGAGAATTATCGTAAAAACGGTGCCGATGTCACCAATGAGCTGCATTCTATTTTAGGTACCGAGGTCCGCAATCTCCCACCTGAATTAGAGCAATATTACCAGCGCTACTTCGAGGATCGCGCTAAGGTAGTTAACTACTCCGAGCAATATGAAAAAGTTTTCAACGATAGAAAAAACCAGATAGCTGATTACGATACACAGCTGGCTTCGTTAAAATCGCAAGTTACCGCCAATCAACAGACCCTGCATGATATGGAGACTGACCTGAATGCGCAGCGGTCCCAGTTGGACGGACTACTGTCAGCCAAGCGCTATAGTGAATACAATAACGGTGTGTCGGCATTTAACGATAAGGTACGAGCCTATAATGCCCTAGCCAGCACCACTAAGCAGCAAATCGCACGATATAATCAAATTGTTGAACAGCGGAATGCCTTAGCACTTGAAGAGCAGTCTCTTGTTAAAGCGCTTGATAGTCGCATAGATACCCAGCAACAGAAATAATTTAGATCCATATAAGTGTAGTCTTGTTTTTGGTTTTTTCTGACAGACATCCTAAACTCTCTATATGGCCAAGAAATCCACTCTGAAGTACATTTGCAGCAATTGCGGTGCAGTCTCCCCGACGTGGAGCGGTCGCTGCCACCAGTGCGGCGAATGGAACACATTGCAGGAGCAGCTTGACGTGAATGCAGCCGTGTCTTCTGGAAGCGGATTAGTATTGCAGGCAGGCGAGGTCGCAAAACTTGCAAGAACCGACACGCAAAAACGTTTAAAGACTGGATTGATTGATGTGGACACTGTGCTGGGCGGAGGCATTGTGCCAGGCAGCGTTAGTTTGCTGGCCGGGCAGCCCGGCATCGGTAAGAGCACATTATTGCTACAAATCGCCCAGTTAATTGGTCAAAAAGAGACTGTTTTATATGTCAGCGGCGAAGAATCTTCACATCAAATTGGTCTAAGAGCATCCCGTCTGGGTGTTAAGGGCGGAAATCTTAAGCTGGCCACTAGCAGCAGTGCCGATGACGTAGCGGCAACTATTTCGGAGGGCAGTTATAAATTAGTGATAGTTGATTCGATTCAGACTATGAGTGTCGGTGCCTTGAGTGCCGCCGCAGGCAGTGTTAGCCAAATAACCAATAGTACTCAACTGCTCACGGCGGTCGCCAAACAATCCAACACTGCACTTTTAATTGTCGGTCATGTAACTAAAGAAGGATCAATTGCCGGCCCTAAGATACTCGAGCATATGGTTGATGTCGTTTTGCAACTCGAAGGTGACCGTTACGGCGGCTTTAAGCTGCTTAGAGGAGTTAAGAACCGCTTCGGATCAACAAACGAAACCGGTATTTTTGAAATGGTCGATGAAGGTTTGAAGCCCGTTCCAAACCCATCGGCGGCGCTTTTGGCTGAGCGGCAGGCAACCGACGGATCGGTTGTTCTAGCCACTATGGAGGGTAGTCGCCCTTTGTTAGTTGAAGTGCAGGCGCTGGTAAACAAGACTACCTACGGCTATCCCAAGCGAACTGCCAGCGGCTATGACTTAAATAGAGTAAATCTGCTGGTCGCAATGCTCGAGCGCCGGACAAAACTAAATCTGGCCGACCAGGACATTTATATAAATATAGTCGGCGGTATTCGCATTACTGAGCCAGCAGCTGATCTTGCAATAGTAATGGCGATTGCCTCAGCCGCAAAAGGCATGCAATTAAAAGCCAATGCTGTTGTGTTCGGCGAAGTCGGCTTGTCCGGTGAAATCCGCCACGTACCGCATTTAGAAAAACGTCTGAGTGAGGCTAAAAAGCTCGGTTTTGCCTCGGCTATAGGCCCCGTCATGCGCAGTGGCAAGAAACCAGCTTTTCTAAAAAGTGTCAGCAACGTGCGAGAGGCGCTGAACCAGTTTCTAGAGAAGAATTAAATCTCCAAGTCGCCGGAAGTATTGCCGTTGGCATCTTTAGCATAGAACTTGGTCTTGGGGCCGCCGTCGACGCCAGAACAAGTCGTGCTGGAAGAAGAGCAAACCGTTGTATCGCCAGCTTTTCTATATATGGTTACCGCGCCAGAGCCGCCGGACCAGGTGAAACTTACATTAGCGCCGCTTCTTGTCCCGCTCAGGCTTAAAGGGACGTTTGTGTTGCCGCCTCCTGCGCCAGCAAAGTCTATTGATGCCGCACTGCTAGTCGCATCGTAGAGCACGCTATCTATTACTTGCACGGTCACATCCTGCGACCCGGTGCCACTATAATTGAAGGCCAAGGCGTAATTGTTAACCGGTCCATCAATTTGGTAGGACTGAACTGTCTGCCCACCAATTATCACGTTCAGTGTGCCCGGGAATTGAGCATGCTGAGAATCGGTCAGCGGGTGAGTACCGGCATCGGCATTGACGTAAATCGTGCAACTACCACTGCAACTGGACGGAGCATTAACAATATTCACAGACGGTTTTGAATCATCACATTGATGCACGTCATCCTTTTGGTTGGTGTTAATTTGACCGCTACTGTTTGCTCCAAGGAAAATATCAATTGAAAAAGCATTAGAATCGGCATTGCTGCCGGTTTTTTTAGCTCTGCTAGGTGTGCAGTCAGTGGCCAGTTTATTAGAAACAATGTCTATGGTTTGGTTGCTGGTATTTTTATTGTTACCGGTATACCAAGAGGGATATAAATCAGTGCTTGGGCTGGGCTCTATAGAGCCGACTCCAACATGTCCGCGGACAACGTATGCCGGCAGACTTTTTATGCCTGAAGGCTTTGTCCAATTAACCGGTTTAGTTTTGAGAGCATCATGCGCGCCTAACATCCAGGTACGTGTAATAGGCGCGGTTAGCGTTTCCATAGTGCCTCTTAGAGGTTGATTGCGGGTGTGGTAACCGACCCACGAGACTGCAGCATATTGAGTTGACCAGCTAGTCATTAGTCCGTCAAAGCCATTGTTAGTGGTACCTGTTTTAACGGCAAAGTTCCAGCCATTGTAGCGATGGAATTTGTAGTAACCAGAAGGCAGGTAGCTGGCGTTCGGGTCAGACGCCATGTCATTTACGATGTAGGCAGCATCTTCTTTTATAACCTGGGTGCCCTGTGGCTGCTTCCATTCATCAATTGTCTTGCCGTTAGAGTCGCTGATTTTAAGAATATAAGTACGGGGTATGGCCTTACCAAGCCGAGCCAGAGTAGCCAAACCATTTACATGATCATCAAGATGCAAGAACGCACCATCGCCAATGGCTGAGGCACCGTAGCACTGGGTTGGTTTGGTAAATGTAGTATCTCCGGTTTCGTAGCACTGATAAGCTTTTTTATTGTTTGGATTGTCCATCATGGCGGATGCAGTATCGATTACTTTATTTACTGAAGCCGTTGAATCTGTCGGCACGGTTTGTAGCATAGCTTTTACAGCTGGCACGTTTCGCGAACCGCCCAGGGCGTAACGCAGGGTTAATGGCCCCGGGTAACGGAAGTCATAGTCCTGCAGACAGTTGCTATCGCCCTTAGGAGGCGGCAGACCTTTCTTGGTACATGGGTATTGTGGCAGGGGCCCCTGACTGTCATAGAGGACAGAACCAGCTCCAATGTTGCTATTAAAGTTAATCAGCGAGGCGTAATCGTAAGGTTTGAAACTGGAGCCAGGTGCAATGTATGTGTCGTGGGCGTAATTGATCTTACCGTGATCCGGATCATTAAAGTCGACGCCACCTACCAGAGCTACAATCTGGCCGGTTTTGACATCTTCTGCTACAAAAGCTGCTTCATCCGCACCGGCTCGTTTCAGTGTGGCCTGATCATCTTGTACGGCCTTTTCAGCTAAAGTCTGAAGGTTCAGATCAACCGTTGTGATAACTTTCCAGCCACTACGGTTTGCTGTATCGGTGTATTTGGCTTCCAGTTCTTTTTTGGCAGCCAGAACAAAATAAGGGGCCCGGATACCAGCGTAATGCGTAGGACGATCTTTAACCTTAGCTAGAGTATCCACTTTCTTAGCATCATCACGTTCTTTAGCTTTAATTAAACCTTGCTGTTCCATAACGTCTAAAATGTAGTGCTGTCTGCCAACTACGCCCTGTTTATCGAAATTCTCGCTGTATGGCGAATAAAGGCTGGGTGCTTTTGGAATTGCAGCCAGAAAGGCAGATTCATCTAGCGTCAAGTCTTTGGCGCTTTTTTGAAAGTAATTACGTGCAGCGGCTTCAGCACCATATTCAATACCGCCATAAGGTGCAGTATTGAGATATCCTGTCAGAATTTGTTGCTTTGTATAAGACCGCTCCATTTCAACCGCTAAGATAACTTCTTTAATTTTACGGGGTATGGTTTGTTGGGTGCCGACCTTAGATTGGGTTAGACGCACCAACTGTTGAGTAATGGTTGAGCCGCCTTGTCTACTGCCATGACCGAAGGCATCATTGAGGCCGGCTCTAGCAATACCGCGAACGTCAAAGCCGCCGTGGTGGAAAAAGTCTTTATCTTCAACGGCTACGGTCGCTAATTTAAGCGAAGGCGCAATGTCTTCGTCCTTAACCGGTATGCGTTTAACGCCGTTAACATCTTCCCATAGAAGAGTCTGACCAGTCTTGTCGTAATATAAGACGCTGCCGCCAATATTATTACCGGAGATATCTGTGATATTGGGCAGGTCCTTGCGGAAATAGGCAAAAACACCAACTAAAAGAATGAACATCGCTACTATGCTGATGCCAACAATTTTAAGAGCCATAATACCGCCCTCGCGGCTGAACCAATAGTGATACAAACGCTTAGGCTGCATACGATACATAAAGCGATGTAAACGGTCTTTAGGCATGCCAGCCATGCGCGTTGCTTTACTGCGCTCCACCTTGTCGCGGTGTGCCACAAAACGTTGCAATAAATTACGGTGCATTTTTATCTCTTTGCCACTCTTCGTAATATGCACATTAGCGCGACGACGTCGATTAGTTCCAGCCATTACTTACCTGTTATAGCTCCTGTGCATTGCACTATTATAGCAAAGTTTAAGCATTTCAAGCAGAAGCTCTATGACTGAAAATATGGTCTGTAGTACACTGTTGCTATGACCTTATCTGAAGAGTTGCAGTGGCGAGGGTTTATTAACCAGACGACTTTTGCCGATCTTAAAGACTTGGATAAGCAGAAGTGGACTTTCTACCACGGTTTTGACGCTTCTGCTGATTCTCAGACAATCGGTAATTTAGCGGCAATGATGTTTGACAAGGTATTTATGCGCCATGGCCATAAAGCAGTTATTCTGGCGGGCGGAGCCACAAGCTTAATTGGAGACCCGGGAGGTAAAGATGAAGAAAGACCTCTGCAGGATGAAAAAGCGATTACCCAAAATGTAAAAAATGCTCAGGAACAACTAAAACGTGTTTTTACCGGCCACTCTTTCAATCTTGTCAACAATTTGGATTGGACTAGTCAATTGGGCGTGATTGAGTTTTTGCGAGACTACGGTAAGCATTTTTCTATGACGCCGCTCATTCAGCGCGATTACATAGCTAAAAGATTGGGCGAGGGCGGCAGTGGCATGAGTTACGCAGAATTAAGTTACACAGTATTGCAAGGAATGGATTTTTTGCACTTGTTTGATAAGTATGGCGTGACTCTACAGCTAGGTGGATCGGACCAATGGGGGAATTGCCTTTCGGGTGTCGAACTTATTAGAAAGACTCGTAGCAAGGAAGCGCATGTTATTACCTTGCCGCTGATTATAAACAAAGCGACTGGTAAGAAATTCGGCAAAACCGAAGCTGGAGCCGTCTGGCTGGATGATGCAAAAACCAGCGTTTACCAGTTTTATCAATTCTGGCTAAATGTTGATGACGGCGGTGTCGGCGACTATTTAAAGGTATTTACCGAATTGGATAAAGAGTCACATAGCAGACTTATGACAGAATTTGAAAAAGACCGCGC
>CAZILM010000006.1:22149-24993 GCA_964540115.1 uncultured Candidatus Saccharibacteria bacterium
AATTGGATAAAGAGTCACATAGCAGACTTATGACAGAATTTGAAAAAGACCGCGCCAGTCGTTCTGCTCAAAGAACTCTGGCTTATGAAGTGACTCAGCTGGTACATGGCAAAAATCGGGCAGACAGTGTAAAGAAAGCTACAGGGGTACTGTTTGGCGAGGGTGATTTTACTGATCTAAAAGACGACGAGATTAGCATGCTTAAAGGTGAACTGCCAGTAGTAAAGGCCAAGGCAGATTTAGCAGAAAACCTGGTTGAAGCCGGCCTGGCTGGATCTAAAACCGAAGCACGAAACTTCCAAGTTGCCGGGGCAATCTATGTGAATGGTCAGAAGGTGGGTTTAAATCAACAGCCAAGTTTTCAAAAGGGTGACAATTTGCTGAAACGTGGCAAGAATAGATTTGCCATAATACAGTTTTAGACTATCTGGTATACTACGTCGCGACATGACCAAAGTTAGCCTGCATGCGACCCAGTACAATGACCCCAGTCATAATTATTTGCATTACTGGGACGGTCGTGATTACGAAAATGCGGCTGAAGTTATGGCACTCAAACGTTTATTAAAAGGACAAAGTTTTCGTCACGCTGTAGATATTGGCGGTGGTTACGGGCGCTTATGCATTCTGCTTTCTGATTACGCCAGTAAGGTAACCCTGGCTGAGCCATCACAACAGCAGCTCGACATTGCCGCAGATTACCTAAAAAACTTCCCAGAAATTGATCGTAAGTTAGTTGAAGCGGATACCATGCCCTTTGAATCTGGCAGCGTGGATCTTATTACAATGATAAGAGTTATGCACCACTTACCAAACCCGGCACGGGAATTTAGTGAAATCGCCCGGGTACTAAGCAAGGATGGCGTATTCATACTGGAAGTGGCCAATTATGTTCATTTTCGTAACCGTCTAAAACAGATTGCCAAGTTTAAGCGATTTCCGGCTGATCCTGTTGATATTCGTTCGGCCAAAAATCGTACGTCTGATGAAATAAACTTCGTAAATCACAATCCAAAAACTGTTATTAAGCAGCTCGCTCACGCTGGTCTTAGAGTCGAGCGCACCCTTTCTGTTTCGAATCTGCGCAGTCCGGCTTTGAAGAAAGCTGTGCCGGTAAAGGCAATGCTGGCTTTCGAAAAGCCTATGCAGTTTTGGTTGGCCAAAACCTATTTTGGGCCGAGTACCTTCTTTCTTATCCGCAAGGCCAAATAGCAGCTATACTAAACAACATGACCCTAGATAGTCCGGTAGCGGAAGTGAAAGGCGTGGGAGAAGTATTGGCTAGTAAATTCGCTTTGCTTAACATCAAGACAGTTTCGGACCTTATTAATTACTATCCACGTACGTATGATGATTACTCAAATTTACAGGAAATCGCCCATATAAAACCGGGGCCGGTAACAATAAAAGCTGTCATTAAACAAGCCAAGGGTCGCTATGTACGCCGTGGCTTGCATATTACAGAAGCGATTGCCAGTGATGAAACCGCTAGTGTTCGCCTTATCTGGTTTAATCAGCCTTACCGTGCCCAAGCAATTAAAGCTGGTGAAGAATACTTTATCTCTGGTGTTTTTGAACTTAGTTATCAAAGGCTTAGCTTAATGAATCCGTCAGCTGAACTGGCGAGTAGCTTCCCAGTAAATACCGCCAGAATTGTCCCGATTTACCGTGAAACTAAAGGGTTAAAATCTCATCAGATCCGTCGTGTTTTACGCTCCGTGCTACCAATCATCCAAAAATTGCCAGAGACCCTGCCAACACGTTTAGTAAAACTAGAAAAGCTGATGTCCCGCGCACTGGCTATACAGATGATGCACTTTCCCACCGATAACACTGAATTACAGGCAGCCAAACAACGCCTTGGTTTTGAAGAAATTTTCGAACTAAGCCTAGCAGCCCTCCTGAACAAGTACGAACTTCTTAAGGAGCATAGTTTAAAGATCCCCTTTAAGGAGAATTTAGCTAAAGAATTTGTTGGTCATCTGCCATTTAAGCTAACTGACGCTCAGCGAAAGGTTGTTTGGCAGATCTACCTTGATATGCAGAAGACACATCCAATGAACCGTCTTATCGAAGGTGATGTGGGTTCCGGCAAGACAGTAGTTGCGACGATGGCTGCACTTATGGCGATGGAGCAAGGCTTTCAAGTTGCTTTGATGGCGCCAACAGAATTACTGGCTCGCCAACATGCCGAAACCATATTCGGGTTATTGGAGCCGCTCGGTTTTGGTGATCAAGTTAGCCTGCTGGTGGGCAGTCTTAAACCGGCGCAAAAAAAAGCAGCTCAGGAACGTATTAAAAGCCATGAGGTGCGTTTCATAATAGGCACGCATGCTTTAATTCAAGATAAAGTTGATATGCATAAACTCGGGTTAGTAATTATTGACGAACAGCATCGTTTTGGTGTAGAGCAGCGAAAAAAATTACAAGCCAAAGCCGGACATATGCCGCACATTTTGTCGTTAACGGCTACGCCAATACCGCGTAGTCTGGCATTGACGCTGTATGGTGAAATGGATATTTCAGTTATTGACACAAAGCCCGCGAACCGTAAACCGATTATAACTAAACTAGTCCCGCCCAGTTCCAGATTACAGCTCTACAAAAACATTGAAAAGGAGCTGACGAAAGGTCGTCAGGCTTTCCTTGTAACCCCGCTAATAAGTGATTCAGAAAGCTTCTTGGGTAAATCGGCCGAAAAAGTTTATGAGGAGCTTAGTAGGGGTTCATTCAAGCAATGGCGTATTGGCTTGCTACACGGCAAGCTCAAAAGCGAAGTTAAAAACAGAGTTATGGAAAGCTTTATCAGGCATGAGCTGGATATGCTCGTAGCCACAACAGTTA
>CAZILM010000006.1:25093-26494 GCA_964540115.1 uncultured Candidatus Saccharibacteria bacterium
GTTATGGAAAGCTTTATCAGGCATGAGCTGGATATGCTCGTAGCCACAACAGTTATAGAGGTTGGAGTCGATGTTCCGAATGCCACGGTCATGCTGATTGAGGATGCTGAACGTTTTGGTTTGGCTCAGATACATCAATTACGAGGACGTGTCGGACGAAGCGACCAGCAAGGCTATGCATACCTTATGCTGAGTGACGCCAAACAACCTAGCCGGCGCTTACGGGCACTGGAGAGTTCGTCAGATGGATTTGAATTGGCAGAACTAGATCTGGAAATACGCGGCCCGGGTGCCATTTATGGGACACAACAACATGGCGCTTTGGATTTGCGGGTTGCGCGACTGAGCGATGTAAAACTTATCGCACGCGCTCGTCAAGCAGCGCAGGCTTTCATTGACCAGAAAGAAGATTTGTTAAAATACAAGCAGCTATATAACCGAGTTGAGCGTCTCCGCGCTATCACTAATTTAAATTAGGCTGATGATTCTATGTATTCAGGTACCACACTTACGAGATTTTCAGGTCGCCTGTTCGGTGCGCACCAGAAACTTGACAGTGTTGCCCGGCGCCACCTAGCTAAGCTATTGGCGGATGACAGCGTCTTCCCAACTATTAGCCAGATACTTCATTTTGAAGGAAAGAATGGCCCGGACGGCGCTAAACGAAAAGGCCCCGCTAAAGACGAGCCATGGCACTTCTACGCACCGTTTAATGACGAAGAAGGTGAAATCTTGGGACTTATTATGAGCCACTACAATCAGCTTGTTCAAAACCTTAAAAAGGATGATAAAGAACGAACTGCATTTGAAGCAGCCTGGTTGGCGCACGCAATCGTGGATGGCCTAACACCTGCTCATCATTATCCATACGAAGAAAAATTGAGTGAAATACGCAAGGGACAAGACATGGATACGCGCGACACAATTCGCAAAAAAATCGTTATGCCTGGGGATACCAGGCTTGAAAAAGTCAAAAATAATTGGAAGATGTGGGGTGCAAAAGGACTATTAATGACACACTGGTGGTTCGAATTCGGAATTGCAACGCTCATAAAACCATTAAATTTCGGCGAGGCTAAACCGAAAAAAACTGATGTCGAGAAATTTATGTCTTTGGGACTGCAAGAGTGGTTTAAACGAACGGCTCGAGAAGTGGCAATCCTGGATATGTATGATGTTTATTACCGTAAGGGCTGGACTCCAAAGTTAGCCTATCAAGTACGGCACAAACTTGGGCCGTCGCTCGTTCAGACCATTACCCTTACCTGGTATGCAGCACTTGATGAAGCCGGACTGATAAAACCATGAGAGTAATTGCCGGGAGCTTAAGCGGTCGCCAGTTCGATGCGCCGGCTACAAAACGAACACACCCGATGAGCGAAAGAATGCGTGGCGCCTTAT
>CAZILM010000007.1:0-20417 GCA_964540115.1 uncultured Candidatus Saccharibacteria bacterium
CTTGTACGGGCGACATCATAAAAGGAACCAATGACTTCACGGAAAGAATCGTAATCTTCGCCTCTGAAACATAGGCGGATTGGAGGGCCAGGAGGGACTTGAACCCTCGACACCCTGCTTAAGAGGCAGGTGCTCTAACCAGCTGAGCTACTGGCCCGCAACTCAGCAACTTTAGCAAATTACCCCTGTTTTAGCAATATTGCGCTACAAGAGCGTCACCGATGGCTTACCCAAGGGGGACTGTTTTTTAAAAAAATGTTTTTGCTCATGCTTGCTTAGGAGGTAAAACTATCCTAGTCTTTCAGAATGGCTGAATATATTAGTACAAGAGATATAACCCAACAACCTCGAACTTACTCCGAAGTATTACTTGAAGGACTTGCACCTGATCAAGGCTTATATGTACCCACAGAATTACCGCAACTTGACCTGATTACATTAGAAGCTCTGTCTGGCTATGATTATGCGCAGGTATTTGAACACGTCAAAGGCTTGTTCATTGGATCAGATATTGATCCTAGCGTACAAACTCAACTTGTTCGTAATGCATACACAGAAGAAAAGTTTCCAAAAGCAGAAGGGGGCAACATAACCCCACTCAGACAAGTTGCTGATGAATTTTTTATTCAAGAGCTTTCTCTAGGGCCAACAGCTGCGTTCAAAGACATGGCGCTGCAACCCTTGGGGCAAGACATGCAGCATGTCCTCTCAGCTTCAGGCGATAATTTGGTATTACTAGGCGCAACGTCAGGGGATACCGGCTCTGCTGCGGAAGCCGCTGTCAAAGGACTCGGAAATATCAGCCTATTCATGTTGAGTCCTGAGATAGGCATGAGTGAATTCCAAAAAGCACAGATGGGGGCCTTATCAGGGGGCAATATCCATAATATAAGTATTCCAGGGCGTTTCGATGACTGTCAGGATATTGTAAAAGCAATCAAACGAGACCCGGAATTCGCACGGCTTGGTGCAGTTAATTCAATAAACTGGGGCAGAATTGCGTCTCAAGTTCCATATTATGTTGCCGGCTATCTGCAGGCAGTAGAGGGAGCCATCGGCAGACCTGTAGATTTCGTTGTACCGACAGGTAACTTCGGAAACGTATTAGCCGGATATTTAGCTCGAGAAATGGGTGTTCCGATCAGACGATTAATTGTCGCTACAAACGAAAACAACGTAGTAGATACTCTTATTCAAACCGGACAGTATATTCGACCCGCGTCAGCCCAAGTTACTACGAGTCCTTCTATGGATATCACGGTCGCGTCGAATTATGAGAGACTAGCTTTCGATTTATTAGAAGGTGACCCCGAAGCACTCAGGCAGTATATGCATACGTTTGCAGAGATGGGGAAAGTTGCGTTTGAAGATTTCGGCCTGCCTAATACTCTACTGTTGGAGATGGGCTTCGACAGTGGTACTTCCACTGCTAAAGATAGAATAGACGCAATCCGCTGGACATATGCGCGAGGAGGGGGTGTTATAGACCCTCATACTGCTGATGCTGTTACGGTTGCTCGCAGAAAAAATTATTTCGGAATACCAATGGTATGTATGTCTACTGCGTTACCTGTGAAATTTGAACCTACTATTAAGGAAGCTCTTGGTTTCGTTCCGCAAAGAGAACCAAGATTTAAGGATATAGAACAGAAGCTAGGTGGGTTTACTCTGCTTGAAAACACTCCGGATTCTGTAAAAGATCACATTCGCACCCAATTATCCGCTCAGTAAAAGAGTCACGCATGAGTTTGTTTTACCCAGTGTTTAATAATGTTGGTTTGCATGGCAGAGCTTATCTCGGCGGAGTTTTCTAGGGGTATCTATTATTGGTTGGTAGAATGGACGGGTATGAAACTTCTAAACGGTAGAGAGCTGGCCGGTTTTATAAAAGAGCGCCAAGCCAAAGCAGTACGCGGACTTATTCAAGCCCATCATGTGCAGCCCAAGCTGGCAATTATTCGCACAAACCCCGATCCGGTAGTTGATAGCTACATGAAGCTCAAGCAAGGCTACGGTGAAGATATACAGATTGAAGTAGATGTTCATACCGTCGAGCAAAGTGAAGCTATGCAGAGGATTGAGCAATTAAATAAAGACGAAACAGTGCATGGCATTATTGTGCAGATTCCTTTGCCGGATAAAACCCAGACGGATGAAATTCTCAATGCCGTCTCTTCAGATAAAGACGTTGACGGGTTGGCCAAAAAAACTGAATTCGATCCGGCTACGCCGATGGCTATTAACTGGCTGCTTAGCGGTTACAACGTAGAGCTACGCGGCAAACACTTGGTAATCGTCGGCCACGGCCGGCTGGTAGGCGCTCCACTAGCAAACATCTGGCAAAAATCTGATCTAAACGTAGAAATAGCAGATTTGCACACAGCTGATTTATCAAAAGTAACTAAGGAAGCTGATGTACTGATTACGGCCACAGGACACCCCGCACTAATCAAGAGAGACATGGTTAAGCCTAATGCAGTAATAGTTGACGCCGGAGTAGCGACAGATAGTAACGGAATTGTAGGTGATGTAGCAGCCGAGGTACGCGAACTAGATGGAATTACCATAACGCCGGAAAAAGGCGGCGTTGGTCCACTGACGGTCTGCGCCTTATTTGAAAATGTTATAAAATCTGCCAGGAGAACAGTTGAGCGAGCTACTGTTTAGCACTGAAGAAACCGAGAAAGCCAGAGACGCCGTTTTTGAGGCTGGAGCTTGGCAAATAGTAAAAGATCTTGGACCTTGGGTTCAATTTGCTAGTGGCAGATGGGCTAACAATAAATTATTGATGGACAGTTTGGTAAGCGATGACCAACCGGCAGAAATACAAGATGCCATACTAAACCCCCTAGCCAAAGTAGTTGAATTATCAAAAGCAGATGTCTTGTGGGGTGTAGTTACCGGTGGGCAGCAATATGCCGTTAAGCTTGGTGAACGCTTAGATTTGCCGGTTGTAAAACTTAAAAAAGCCGAAAACAAACCTGGCTTTAAAACTTATCACTTCGTATCTGACGAGGATAAAGAATTAGCTAACCATGCTCAGCGTCTCGCTGGCTTCGAAGACGCTGGTACGGAGATGACATCATTATATGGCGCTCTTCGTTTGAGCCCTCAACTGAGACGCATGGCACGTGCAACCGTAGCAATCGGAATGGGGTGGCGCCGGGGCCTGCTAAGAGATGAAAAACCATTACCAATACAGGTCTACCCATTAGTAGATGAACATATACCGAATATGATTTCACGACAGAAACGTTTCTTTAAGCTTCATGGAGATAGAGCCGTCTGGGTCGAAAGAAAATGACAAAAATAGGCGTTTTTGACTCTGGTGTAGGTGGCTTATCGGTTGCGCACGCTATAGAAAAGGCAGTTCCGGAGCATCAAGTAATTTTTGTAAATGATAGCCAGCACGTGCCGTATGGTACGAAAAACGCCCAGGAACTTCTTGGCTACGTTGTGCCCATTCTCGAAAACCTGGTAGAGCAGGGATGCAGCGTAATTGTTATAGCTTGCAATACTGTCAGCACAATCCTGATAGAAGAGCTGCGCAAAATCATTGCCGTGCCTTTAATTGCTATGGAGCCCATGGTCAAACCGGCAGCTGAACAGACCAAATCAAAAATCATTGCCGTTTGCGCTACACCTACCACGCTTAAAAGCAAACGCTATGCTTGGCTTAAGGACACCTATGCCAACGGAGTTAAAATCATTGAGCCGGATTGTAGCGACTGGACGCGCATGATTGAGGATAATAAGGTTGACCAAGAACACATCAAAAAACGGATTGACGCCGCATGCGACGCGGGGGCGGATGTTATTGTGCTAGGCTGCACACATTATCATTGGATAGAGGAATTAATCAATCAAATTTCGGCCGGTAGAGCTGAAGTACTGCAGCCGGAGTTGCCGGTTATAGCTCAGCTTAAGAGAGTGCTAAAACAGCAGCCTTAAATTGCTCGCCGCGGTCTTTATAATTTTTGAACATGTCAAAACTGGCGCAGGCTGTAGAGAGCAGGGCTACATCTCCTGGTTTTGCCTGTTGTTGAACTGCCTCCAGAATACTTTTCATGTTATGCCCGCCATCCACGATGTTTTCATAGCCAACCGCTTTCAGGGCTTTTCTGATTTCCGGTCCGGTTTTACCAATAGCCACGACAGCTCTGACATTGTTGTTTTGGACTACCTTGGCTAGTTCTTCGTAGGTTGCACCTTTGTCTGAACCGCCTAGGATTACTACTTTCGGTTCACGAAAAGCTTCAATTGCTACAATGGCAGTTTCCGGTGTGGTGCCGAACGAGTCATCGTAATACTTTACGCCGCTAACCTCACGCACAAATTCTAAGCGATGCGGTAAGCCCGTAAAATCGGTGAGTACGGAACGAATCGCCTCTACGTCTTTAGTGATCTGCCAAACTGTCGTAATTGCAGCGCAGATGTTCTGCCAGTTATGTCTGCCCAGTAGCTTTATTTCTTCAACCTCACAAATAGGCTGACCTTCTATAGTTATGACGCCTTCAATTACGTCTGCTCCGGGATGTTTCATGTAAGGGATCTTTTGCCCGGCGCTTACACCGGCAATATGTTCACTGGTAGGATTTAGACCATAGAAAATAGCAATATCTTCAGGTGTCTGGTGGGCGAACAATTGCTGTTTGGCCTGAATATAATCCTGCAAGTCCGGGTGCCAGTCCATATGTTCAGGCACAACCATAAGGCAGACTGCTATATGCGGCGACTGCTTCAAGTCAATCAGCTGAAAGTTGGCAAGTTCTAAGACTACCCAATCTTCCGGCTTAATGGCGGGTTTGAGCATATCTAAGGGCGGAGTGCCGATATTTCCGCCTAAATGTACATATTTGCCGGTAGCTTGAAGCATTTTGGCAATAAGCGTACTGGTGGTGCCTTTTCCCTTGGTGCCGGTTACGCCAATTATATTTCGGGAAGGGCATACCCTCATGAATTCATTAGTAACAGTGGTAACTTTGCCCAAAATATCAGGGCTTTTTGGGTTTGCGGCCACAATATCGCGCGGATGCAGCGCCGGAGTTCGTACTAACAGATCAAATTCATCAAGATTTGCTAGATAATCAGTTCCACTGCGGCTCAAAGCCCCTTTTGGTATTTCCAGATTTTCATTAGCATCACAGATGGTAATTTCGTTATCAGCCTGATTCCAATATTCATAGGCAGCACGGCCCTGCTCGCCGTAACCCAAAATGGCTATACGCATACTTTGATACTAAGCTTTAAGAGTAGTTTTGACCAGTTCAGCGACCTGCCGTGGTGTCATATCGGCTTTTAGGATAACAGCCGCTACACCCATCTTCTTGACCTGTTCAGGCACTTCTTGTTCACCCATGTTGGTCAGAATGACTACCTTGATGTTCTTGCCCCAGTCAGTTTTACGAAGTTCTGCCAGCATTTCGTCGCCCCGCATCTCGGGCATCATCAGATCCAGCAAAATGATATCCGGCTTCATCTTTTCGCATAGGGCCAGCCCCAATTTGCCGTTATCAGCTGTTTCTACTTCAAAGCCTTCCGCCTCAAACTTGATGCGGTACATTTGGCTAATTGCCTGGTCATCCTCAATAATCGCTATTTTTGCCATTGCTTACTTATATGCTAAGAGAAGTAGTCGCAAAAGTACAATTTTTCTCAATTTAACACTGAGAATTAAATGTCCTGTGATTGATTAGCATTTGCTTCTGCTTCGAGTTTTCGCATTTTTCTCTTCTCAGCTTTTTTGTAATGTCTTTTTACTAGGGGGTCGACTACACCATAGTAAACATTATCGGCCGCAAACTTACCCACGCCTACAGCAAGAACAGTAGGAACGCTCTCGGCAGCATGTTGCGCGACATCCATAAAGAAAGGCCGTACGGGTGCATCAATTGCTTCAGCAATAGCAAATGCACCTACAAGATAATTAAGTGTTTCCTTTGCTGCTTCAGTCCTGGTATAAGGGCTCTTCTCATTTTTTCGTAACTCCCTATATCTCTGGGATAAAGTCGTGCCATAAAAACCGACATTTTCCGCCTGTGCCCCTGCAACGGAGGTTGCCAAGGCGTTGTATCCGTACTTATTTGCAAAATGGGCTCCAAGTAAAGCAGTAGCAGTTCCATTGACTTCAGCCCAGCCAAATCTTTTGAAAGTTCTTTTTACGAAACGCCCGTATGCTTTGGCGGCAGTAACTGGATTCGCGTATTTTTTTAATGCATTTAGAGAAAATTGGCCAATCTCTTGTTCTTGCGGAAGGTCAAGAACTTCAGGACCTGGTTCAGGCGCATCAACTGGTACATCGAAGCCTAAAGCATCAGTAGGAAAGATAGCAGAATCAACTTCTGGGGTTGGTACTACAGGTTCTGGCTCATGTCCCGCAGCGAACAGAGGCCGGTTAGGAATTGTTGGATTAACGGCGTCGGTTGGTTGTCCAGAAAATGAATCTGACATGTAGTTATTATAACATGAACATAGAAAATAAGCAATAGCATATTAAACTTTTATTTATTTGCTTGGGTTTCCGTTAAACTTCCAATTAATTTATCGATCTTCTCTTCTTCTAAAGACCACAGAAACTCTGCAAGTCTGGGCCCGTCATTCCTACCGAATAACAATTGATAAATGCTGTGAAAGAAGCCTCTCTGCAAAACTCTATTCTGATTATTATCAGCCTCCTTTTCTTTAGGAATGGCAAAGAGTTTAGTCTCAAACTCCTTAAATGATAGTTGGGCCCTTTCTTTCAAGAGGTTCAAAAGTTTACTGAAGTGAACTAACTGATAATTTTCCAAGGTAGCTATATAGCTCGTATTAGGCTTTTCCAACAGGGGATAGAGCTTGTTGGCGCTAACTTTTGCATACCTTGAGATACTATTTTTGAACTGCTCTAAATCAATATACACTTCGTCGCCCATGGAAAAGTTTTCTTCTTTTGGAGCGACAACAGGGGGAAGTTTTAATTTGAGTAGCTTACTTACATTACGCCGTATTGTTTGCGTATAAACAGATGGATCGTATTGCTGAAGCGTTCCATCATCTAACAAGGGTTTTATGAACCATTCATACATATCCCTCTGCGGCAGAGTAGGTAATGCAATAACTTTTCCGTTGATGCTTAAGCTGGATGCTCCATAACCATACCCTCCATATGGTTGTGTACCTCTTTCTATACCAGGAGCGTGCAAGTGCGTGTTATGAATGAATGTTGATCTATCGTGTAATATCTTGCCGCCTACAGGCTTGTCTATTAAACTCTCAACATAAGCACTTGAACCATATAAAGTTACATACATGGCATTCTGTGCGTAACGCTTATCCTCAAAGTAATTTTTTAGGTCGTCATCATCCTTGTATACCTGGACAAACAATACTGGAGCGAATATTTCTTCAAAATTTCCACCATTTGATAGTGGCTTACAGATAACAGTTGGATATACTAATGAATTTCGTGCATTTATAATTCCCGAAGTTGCTGAATCTATAAACTTCCGCTGTTCTATGAAGAATTTTTGTATTCTTACAAGATCTTCTGGGTCACTTATGGGGCCAACACGGCAAGACTTGTCTTGATACTCCCCAACTTTAGTATCTTTGACTTTTTGCCGAAGTTTTTCTAGAAATTTATCTGCAACATTCTCTTGTACCAATATTGAATTTGGCGCTGCACAATCTTGACCTTGGTTATAGAACTGAAGAGTCGTAACTGCTTCGACTGCTTTGTTCAGGTCGGCCTCTTTACTAATAACAACAGGGTTATGTCCGGCATCATTGGCGATGAACAGTGTTCGCTTATCGAAAACCATGCGAAGCTTTCCCGCATTAGCAAACGTGCCCGTGAATATAACTACGTCGGTAACTGGTCTCGTTTCCCCATTTTTTGGGTTTTCTGAAACAGAACTTCTTTCTTCTAAAAATTCAAGCCGTTCTTGAGAAGAAACAATAACATTTGGGAAAATGTCAGAAATATTTAACAGGCTTAGAACATCTGGGAAAAAGTGTTTTGTAGTATGAGGTATACGAAAATAAACTTCGCTGGCCATTAAAGAAGGAACGATTACAAAACAAGTAAATGCGTATAGAGGTTGATTTCTTGGTAAAAAAGAAGCCACAGCGCCAGTGCGAAATTTAAAGTATTGTTCATTTTCATCCAGATGTCTTAGTAGATCTAAGGTTCGTGCAGTTTCGTCTTCAGCGACCTCGAAAGTCTCATAACCTAAGAGGATGTCTATAAGCTTGTCATGCTGACTTTCTATAGAGTCAGCTAATGTTCTAGCTTGCTTTTGAACTTCAGCAAAATCTATTGCACTGTATGGTGCAAAGGAAGTTGATACTAATTCGTTTATCATCTATAAATATTCTAGATATATAACTTGAAATTATTGTAATGTTTATGACTGAATGCTATATTCAGTCTAACATTATCTTTAATTATTCTATGATAAGAAATCTCAAAGTAAACAAACTTAGTTTAATCGTTCTCATCTACTTTTGTCTGATGCTCGTATATTGGGTTGGTTTACACTTCACGGGTAAAACTGATCAAAACATAAACCTCCTCTATAGTTTTAGCCTTAATACCTTAAGTTTCGTAGGAGGCATTATTGGTGTTTTTGTCTCACTTAAGTGGGGCGGTTTTCGCAGTGTACTGGGCAAAGGTCTACTTCTTATGTCTTTGGGTCTAATATCATGGGGAGCTGTAGGCGGGTATATATGGTCCTACTACAATTTCATTCTTCACCAAGAGGTACCTTACCCATCATTGTCAGATGTAGGATTTATTGCTGCCGTGCCTTTATGGGCCTTTGGTATGTTCTTTCTTGCGAAGGCAACCGGTGTTAAGTACGCATTAAAGAATAAAGCAGGCAAAGCTTACTTGTTCTTCTTGCCAATTGTTTCGTTAGCGGCATCGTATTATCTGTTGGTTACAGTTGCCAGAGATGGTTCAGTTTCCGATGGGGGAAGTTTTGTAAAAGTATTCTTCGATTTCGCTTACCCGATAGGAGACGTCATAATAATAACAATAGCGCTTTTAATATTCGGTCTTACTTTGAAGTTGCTCGGTGGCATGTACAGAAATCCAATTCATATTCTTCTGGCAGGTTTTGTGGCAATGTTTTTTGCGGACATGGCATTTTCTTACACAACAACGATAGAAACCTATTACAATGGTAATTACGCTGACCTATTCTTTACTACAGCTTTATTCTTAATGAGTTTTGGGATTGCAAGCTTTGCATTGAGACCAACAGAAGAAGGTTCAGGCGAAATAGCTGAGAATACTACAGATAACCTTCCTACAGGCATTGGAAGCAATAATGGATAAGCCAGCGCAATCATCAACTTCATCGCCGGCTGACGATCTACGAAAACTGTTCGACCAGATAGCTGAGCAGATTATTGAGCGGCAAGAAGATATTATTGGACCTGTAGCAGTGCAGCAAGCCAAACAGATTAAAGAATTAAAAATCAATTGGCCCCAACACAATGTTGATATTTCCGGTAACCCACAAGCTGCTATAGATGAGCTCGTAGAACAATATAAAGAACTCTTTGGTCAAATAGCTGTTGAGACATGCAAAGAAGCGGTTTCTCGTTATCTATCACAGCTGCCAACTGATCAAATGCCACAGAGCCTGAAATAAAAACCATAACCGGTTACAATTAGTACATGGCTGAAGTAACAGCTAGGTTAAAACCTAAATTTCAAACAAAACGTAAACAGCTTGAGAAAGATCTCGAGCATGTTACTCAGGAAATGTACCGCCGTAATCTTGAGCTGGCTGCGATTAATCGTACACTCTCGCTGTTAAGAACGATCGATACATTAGTTCTTGAATCGCATGAATCCCTTGAAGCACTTGGTCACCAGATTACGCAAGCTATTCTCAAGGATTCCAATTATTCCTTTGTAGCAATTGCCAGAAAAGTTTCGCACCATCCATATCTACAATCTTTTGGCTGGAGTGCGCAAGGTACATTTAAATCAGACGAGGAAAACCCCCTGCAAAACATTCGAGTTTCCACAACTCACAAGTGGTTTGATAGCCCGGAACGCTCCCGCATGGTTCAAATAGGCCACGTAACAGATAGAAGGTTGGCCAGTTTTTTGGGCAGTGAAAGCAAGTTGGTGACTCAATTCCGAGCTGCAGTGCCAATCCAAAGCGTCTATCTGATTAAACTCATGGCTCGCCAACGCCTGGTAGGGGTTATGGCCATTGGTTTTAATACTCCAGTACATAGTCTTAGTCATAATGACGGCCTATTGTTTGATCGATTGAGCGAAGCCGTTGGTGTCGCACTCGATAACCGCTTACTGTTTGAGGAGAACCAGCATGTTTTAAAGCAGCTTCAGAAATCAAACGAGAAGCTGCGCGAACTGGATGAAGCTAAAGATGACTTCATTAGCATGGCCTCGCATCAGTTACGTACGCCGCTTACGAGCGTAAAAGGCTACATGAGCATGGTTTTGGAAGGTGATGCCGGCAAAGTCAGTAAAACTCAGGCCAAACTGCTGGAGCAGGCTTTCATAAGCTCTCAGCGCATGGTATACCTGATTGCCGATCTTTTGAACGTATCGCGACTTAAAACTGGTAAATTTATTATTGAAGCCACACCGACTAATCTGGCAGAGGTGGTTAAGGGCGAGATAAACCAGCTGGTAGAGACTGCTAAAGGCCGCGGCCTAACTCTAACCTATAAAAAGCCCAAGACCTTCCCTGATGTTATGCTGGACGAAACCAAAATCCGACAAGTTGTTATGAACTTTGCCGATAACGCTATTTATTACACCCCGGCCGGCGGCCACATAAACGTTGAAGTGAAAAACACCCCTAAATCAGTTGAATTTACGGTGACGGATGATGGCATGGGCGTACCACGTGAGGAACAACACCATCTGTTCAACAAGTTCTACCGCGCCGGCAATGCCAAGAAAGCCCGACCAGATGGAACGGGTCTGGGACTCTTTATGGCCAAGAAAGTGATTGTTGCCCAGGGCGGCTCTATTATATTTCGTAGTACGGAAGGCAAGGGCAGCACCTTTGGCTTTAGTTTCAATAAATCCAAGCTCAAGGCATCCGCCAAAGCTGCCCCAAAAGCTCCAACAGAACCAGTTCTATTGGGCGCAAAAAAACCCGCAAAAACATAAGCGGAACACCTGTATAAAAGCTATTGCTTATTTGTCAAAAATATGCTAATATAGCCTTGCTAAATAATAAGTTGGGTGTTTTAAGCAATGGCATACGAAGCAGTAGATCAGGTCATAGACCAGATAACACATGTACCAAGCGCAATGGAGCGTCCAGCCGCTGCTGTGTTTCTTGTTGCCGCTACAGTAACATCATTAGCTTATGAAAAATGGTTACAACATAGAACAACCTATGATTACAGAAAGAAAAACGGTGACCCTGCTAACTTAGAGGACTATTCAGTAGAGTCTGGCAATCCTGCCTTGCTTGAAGATGCTATAAATGACGTTACCGGCGAGTCGGTAGGCAAAAAGGTTCTGGACTCCACCTGGCACCGCTTAGGCTCGCGCATTCTTATGGCCAGCGGCTTTGCACTAGGAATTGGCTCCCTAATCGCCAATCCTACCTTTGAATCATCAGTAGCAAATAGAGCAGCCAACGTAAGCGTAGTTCTAGATGCTTCAACCAGTATGTTGCAGAGCAAAGACTTAGGCTCCAGCAGTACTCGCTATGAGGCTTCTCGCGAAAGTTTGGCAAGCACAGATTTCCAGGGGCGTATGGCGGTAAGTATTTTTGGTAAAGATAACTTTGTGGGTGTACAGCTGTCCCCTGATTGGAAAAGCCAGCTAGAGTCTGACAAACTACGTGAGCTTAAGAGTGATCCAAACGGCAATCCGCCCTTTGACGCTAATGGTGGGATCTTGGCCGAGACCGTAGCCTTGGGGGAGTCACTTCTACCATTGTCTGGGACCGTCGAAAATCAGCGGGACGGCACGCTGGTCATCGTAACTGACGGCACAGTTGACAGTAAACCTGAAGAACTGGCTGCACAGGCTCAAGCTTTGAAACAGCAAGGTACGCATGTTGAAGTAATCGTAACTGGTACGCCTAAGGGATCATATACCCTTGAGGGAAGCTCACAACCGGTTCCTTCAGGTACTAACACCGACCTGATGAATGCTTTCGGTAGTGAAAACGTTACTGTAGCTGATACGGCCGATAAAGTAACTGATTCAATTCACTCGGTCATTCATGCCTCAGGGACAGAACCTCACCGGCACAGTTGGTATCCTCTGGCAGCCGCGGGTGCGTTAGTTGCTTTTTGGGGATGGATAAGAGGCGGCAAACAGTCTGCCAGGAACGTAGTTTAAGTAAAGGAGATTATTATGAGTTTTAGACAAGATAATTTGGAATTCGAAAATGTTACCCGTGCGATGGAGAGCCTTGATAATGAGCTCGACAGAGTAATTCATATGGCAAAGGGCGATCGCGCTATGTTGGTTGGTGCAGTTTGTCTAGGAGAACCCGTACTACTTGAAGCCATTCAAGGTACCGGTAAAACTCTTACTGCTAAATCTGTTGCTACAGCCATAGGCGGTAGTTTTGGACGCATCCAGGGCATGCCTGATAAATTGCCGGCCGATGTCACAGGTGGCGACATTTTCGATCCAGTCACGCGTACTTTTAGGTTTCACGAGGGGCCAATATTTAATAATGTTGTCTTAGCTGATGAGATAAATCGTAATCCCCCTAAAACCCAAGCTTCTCTACTTGAAGCTATGGAAGAGGGTCAAGTAAC
Source organism: uncultured Candidatus Saccharibacteria bacterium (assembly GCA_964540115.1). GTDB lineage: Bacteria > Patescibacteriota > Saccharimonadia > Saccharimonadales > CAYVSP01 > CAZILM01. The sequence continues at coordinate 12,763 of CAZILM010000007.1, forward strand.
TTCCTTTAATGAGACTCACACGTTACCCACACCTTTCTTTTTGATAGCAACCCAAAACCGTCAAGAAGTAAGGCAGGGTACTTTCCCCCTGACGAACGCTAATAGTGACCGATTTGGAATTAGTATAGAGATACCTAGATTTACGGAGCTAGACCACTTTACAGCTCTTAGCAAAGAGGGACAAACTGCCAAACAAGTTCTTGAACCTGAAGATTTGCCTGTCATAGCTGACGCAATCCACAGAACAGTAAAAGCTGGCGCGCTAGAAGTAATAGGACGGGCTACGGGCCTTCATCTTGCGCTACAAAGTTTGGAGATTGTAGATCTAAACAATAGTAGTCTTGGCGGTCAACGCCCCGTTTTGGATATGCTGAAGTTTTCTAAAATACTGGCAGCTCGAGAAGGACATCTCAAGGTAGAGCCTGAACATATCGACCAGGCAGCAGAATATGTATTGCGTCATCGCACAGCCCTAACATTCAGTGCACTCAATCGGGGTGATACCGTCCAGCAGGCTATAGAGGATGCCAAGCGTTCTGCAAGTTCTGAATAAAGCAAAGGAAAAAGCACGATGAGTAATCTGCTTGCACCAGAACCACTAATAGACCTATCAAATCTGGCAGATGGCCTAGATGGGGTACTTCCTATTCAATATGATTATTTGAGTAGCTGGAAAGCCGGTGAGGTTGGGTCTAATCGTCTTGGTAGCGGCTTTGCGATTAATGGAGTACACGACTATAGGCTTGGAGACGACATACGTCTGATTGACTGGCACGCTACTGCTCGACATCCTGAGCAAACGCTACAAGTGCGGGAACAATATGCGGATATAACTCCTTCCTTGTGGGTAGCTACCGATATCTCGAAGGAACGCTACAATACTGGCGCCGGCTATTATTCAGAATTTGGCCTGGCAGCGTCAGGCATTTTAACCATAATGCGGGCAGCCGAAGCACAGGGTATCCCGATAGCTATAGCTGCAAATGGTGATCATGACCTTTTTGTTCAGACCGAACCAGTTATTGGCGCAGAAAATTTGCTTGCAATGGGCCCTAGAATAACTTCTCTAGTTGAGGCTAAGATGCCACAAACCCGAGATAAAAGAAGGCTCTTTAGTCGCAGAAAGAATAGGATGCAGCCGAAAGTAGAAACTGACCTAACTTTACGTGATACTTTATCGCATGTGAGCAGATTAGCCACCCAAAGCGTGGTTGCTGTTGTTTCGGACTTTAGATATTGTGTGGATCCGGCAAATGAAACTAATGGCTGGGCGCAATCTGTGATGGAATTAGCGAATGAAGGTAACGATGTGATTGCACTAGAAGTAAAAAATCCGTGGGATGATAAGTTACCTGAGTCAGTCGAGAGGTTTAGGTTAAATGGTGCCTCTGTTTCTCTGCACGGTAAGACCGGTGACGCCATTCGTGAACGATATATTGAGCTTGCAGCTAAACAGCAAGAGGCAATTGATCGTAATTTACAAGATGCTAATGTGACACACATAAAACTATCAACCGCCAACCCATTTTGGCGCACTTCTTTATATGAGCAACTTTTGGCAGCTAACCAGTAATAAACATAAGTTTCTTGCTATTCGGCAGCAATGTTATAAAAACTATTGACTTTTATTAGTACATGTTGTACAATTGGACAGTAGAAGTTTTGAAAAGGTAAGTCTTTAAGGAGATCTTATGGGTGAAGTGGTTACAATGCCAGCAGAATTAAGTACTGCTGATTATCATATCTCTGTCGTAGAACAGATGCGCCAAACTGTTGGTGTAGCAGTTGAATTTGGAAAAGACTGGCTTGAAAAGAATGGACGCAAAGTTGCGGCCATAGTAGTTGTAGGTGGTTTGGCTGTCGCGGGTTGTAGCTCGGACAGTAAACCTAATAGTAGTTCTAGCGCCTCAGCAGCTAGCTCTGAATCAAGCCCTAACACAACTCCTGGAACTTGTGATTCTCCTAATATGGAAGCCAACCGCGCCGATGAAAAGTATGCTGGGAACACCGGTATTACACCAGCTCTCGGTAAACAAGAGTCCAACAGCTCGGTTACCTTATTTGAGAAGAAAGACGTCGTTCCAATTCTTAATGAACAAACTGCAAATGACGCTCGTGTAGCTGCAATCTTTGACCAGCTGTACGGCTTCCGCGATGGTAAAAAAGATCTTAAAGAACTAACCCCACAGGGGATAGTTGACTCTGCCGAAAACCTTAAAAATAATGATGAAGAAGCTAAGAAAAGAATTAGCTATATATGTTCGCAGCAAGGCTTCGTTGAAGAATCAAATAATTTTGCCGTTACCGGTGGTGACGCTACTAAAATTTTCTTTTCAAGAAGCAACGGAACTACAACGGTTACGTTTGAGGCGATAACTGTTGACCGTACCATCAAGGGTTGGGTATTTGGTGGTAACCTTGATGATCGCAGCCTATCAGATGAACAGAAAAGTTTCATAGAGCAGTTTAAGCACGATGCGGTTGAAGACCCTATAACTGGAGAAATCATCATCCGTCACGCTGCTATAAACGGTTCAGCTACTTTCCAAGGTGAAGCAAGCGGTGGCTTAAGTGACTCTCAATCTAGTGAAGGCAATGCCGGTAGCTCAGACTCAAGCAGTTCCACTGCTTCGAGTGGTTCCAGTGCTACAGGCGGCGGCAGCGGTACATTTGGTACCAGTTCGGATAATGGTGAAAGCAACCATCCTGGTAATGTACCTGAGAGCGGTGGTAACGAAGGTAGTACCCCTGGTACTGCACCTAGTTTCGGTCCCGGTACGACAGGACCTGGTTCACCTAACACTACCCCAGGCACTACTCCTGATACCACTCCTGAAACTGCTCCTCCTAATACCACTACTCCAACAACTCGTCCTCCAACCACTACATCACCACCACCTCCTACAACTACTCCCCCACCAACGACTACACCTACTCCAACCACCAACAAACCACCGGTTACTACAACCCCCAACCCCTGTGACGATCCAACTAACCCTAACTGTCATCAATAAGACGAGTATATAAGGAGAATTAAGCATGAAATTACTTAACAAACTAATCTCAACAGCTACCGTTGCGGTAATGGCCGTAACCATGGCAGCAGTTGGATTCGTTGGATCAGCCTCAGCGGCTTGTATCCAATACGATCCAAACGGATTTAACACACCGACTACACCAGTGTTTAACAACATTTGTGGCGTGCCAAACATTGGCAATGAGTCAGATTTTGTCCGCATTCGACAGAGTTCTAACGGTGATGTCAAAGACAATCAAAACAACCCGAACTTTACCGGCACAACCATAACTTCCGCTTGTAATGCAGGCGACAAGTTTGACCTTTGGAATTACATCCACAACGATGCAACTCCGAACAACAACAACAACGGTAGTGGTACTTCAGTTGCACACGACGTAGCCTATAAAACTGTAGCCCACCTTAACACACCAGGTTCTGCCTTCCGTTTTGAAGGTACTGTAAGTGCCAGCAATGCATCTAGTGTTACCGATCAAGCTAACCTTGACTGTGGTAACAAAGTGGTTAAGCTGAGCCTTTCACCTAGTTCTGTACATGTCTATAGCCAGCAATACGGTTGGCGCGATCTAAACGATAACGTCATTAACACTAATATGCCTATTGGCAGCCCAACACCAGGTAGTGGCGCTGTATGGGGTTGCTGGGACTACCGCGTCATAGTGGTTTACCAGGTAACTGTTCAGGAAATTCCTCAACAGCCACAACAGAGCTTGTCATGCACCCTGCTTGACCTGACTGCCATAGACAATAAGAGCCGTAAGGTTCATGCCAAAGTAACTGGTTCAGCTCAGAACACTACTATCAGTAGCTACAAGATTGAATGGGGTGACAACTCTTCTGAAAATGTTCAGGAAAAAGATCACACCTACGCAAGCAATGGTACATATACTGTTCGTGGAAGTGTAACTGGTACGGTAAATGGTCAATCAACGACTGTTAGCGATGCCAACTGTGTAAAACAGATCACCTTTGGTGAAGCTCCTCCACAAACACCACCACAGACTCCTCAGACACCTCCAGCCAAGCTGGTAGATACTGGAGCCGGTGATGTAGTAGGCATATTTGCCGCTACCACAATAGTTGGCACAGTACTGCACAAAATGCGTTCTCTCCACAAGTTCGGCCGCTAAAGCCACCTGTGGAAAAGCATCTGGAAAGATAAGCAAATTTGTGCTAGGATAGGCAAGACAAACTGACCGTCCGAAATCTAGATGAATCCCCGCGCTAAACAGGCGGGGATTTCCTTTTCTACCTCTGTAAAAACAATGAAAAAGGCCGAAATGATCGGCCTTTTTCATTGGTGATCCCAAGGAGAATCGAACTCCTATTGCCAGGATGAAAACCTGGTGTCCTAACCGTTAGACGATGGGACCATGAAACAGTATTAAATTGACCAAAAAATATTACCATAACAGATAAGAAATAGCCAGTCAAAACCCATATCACGACAGCTCAACAATCGAGTTATCAAAAATGTTTCTATTCTAAGCTATAGCGTAAAATAGAAATATTCGGCTGCCGAAAAGACTGTTGCTGCTTTTTTATTTTGCTTATGGCATACTTAAATAAAAGGAGATTACAATGAAGAATAACCAGAAAGGATTTGGTGTTGCCGTCGTTTTGTTAGGTATTGCGGTTGTTGTTTTAGCTGGGGCAGTGGGTTGGATGGTCTATGACAGAAATCAGAATAAACCCGTAAAATCTGATAATACAACCCCTTCACAGCAAGCAGCCCCAAATACACCACAAGCTACCTCAACTACACAGGCGTCTACTCAAAAATACTTCACAATTAAAGAATGGGGAATTCGTGCTCCTTACGACGGTCAGGACACGCTAACATACGATCTGGCTGATAACGCTAACGTAACTTCCGTCATATCGGCTGATTTAGCCGCCAAAGATAAGGCTTGCTCGAAGTTTGGTGCTGGACAAATAAGACGACTTTCTGCAGATGACTATGCCTCGCCAGCGCAATATGGATCAAAAGTTTCCGAAGATTATAAAAGCAACCCTGACCACTATGTAGTAATAGGCAAGTATTACTACAGCTTTATGCATGATCAGGCAGCTTGCGGCTCGGGCGTTACCGCTGAACAGCAAAATCAGGCAAATGCAACAACTAGTGCTCTAATAAAGAAGTTCGAAGCCGTACCCAGCCCGTAACTTTCCGCCTTTCAAAGCATAAGCAACTTGGTGCTTTTTTATTTTGCTTATGGCATACTGAATTAAAAGGATAATAAAATGAAGCGAAATCAAAAAGGATTCAGTGCGGTAGAGGTACTAGCTGTTATTGCAATACTTGGCTTGATTGGATTTGCGAGTTGGTTGGTGTGGCAACGGCACCAAGATAAAACTAAATCTACAACTTCGTCGGCAACGGTGAATCAAACGAAAGTAGCGGATAAGCCTGTTCCACCCGTAGAAAAGAAAACTTACACCGATGCTTTTGGTCATTTTAGCGTGCAATACCCTGAAAACTGGCAGGTAAAAACTGAATCAAGTAGCGATAAGGATGCCCCGTACACACGTACCACCTTAACATCACCGGCTGGCACAGTGTTAAACTTGAATTCAGATTGGGGTGGCAAGGGAGGCGACTGTCAGCCAGACGATAGCGACAAACCATTTAAAGCCGGCAATCAGTGTGGCACAGTAGAATACTTAACGTCGGATACCCTGCCTATACAGAATCTCTATTATTCACAAAGCTCCAGTGGCTTGAATGGTGAAGTAAATTTCACCTACAAGCCAGTTAAAGTAGCGTTAATAACAAAGCATTTCGGAGATCCTAAAGGAAAAGCCTCCTATACAATTGGCGTGACTGATCTTTCTCCTAACTGGCCGCCGGAATTACATAAACCGACCATGGGTCTGGTAGTTGATTATGAACAGATTACAGTTTATGACGCAAAAGGTAAGCTCCACCCATATATCTATGCATACTCAGTAAGTGATTCTGAAGCATTTCTGACAAGTAAAGAAGGCGAATCTGTCAAAGAAATCCTTCGTACGCTCAAGGTTGATATTTAGTTAAAGAATTTCTGCTTGTCACTCATAAGCATAAGCAAGTACACTGATAGGAGTGCAAACGACTGATCGCATTCCTAATGTCCCATTGGCAAAATTCAAACGAACTAAGATCTTAGCAACGGTGGGACCGGCAACAGATAGTTATGAAGCTATTCTGGGGCTTATTAAAGCTGGAGCAAACGGCCTCAGGCTGAACTTTAGCCACGATACCTACGAAGTCCGAACCCAGCAGATTAAATGGATTCGCAAAGCTGCCCGCGAATACGGCAAACCGGTCGCAATAGTACAGGATTTGCAAGGCCCCAAAGTGCGACTGGGCGACTTTGAGGGGATTATTACCATACAAAAGGGTAAAAGCCTGGTATTTGCCTACGATGCTGACTACGAAAATAGCGGCCGGATACCTACTCAATACGATTTGAGCAAAAAGGTTAAACGCGGCCAGCGTATGTATATTTTCGATGGCAAAGTGAAACTAGTAATCACCAGCGTAAAAAACGCTTTAGTACACGCCCGCGCTGAAAACGATGGTATTTTGATAAAACGAAAGGGCATAAATCTACCAGATACGGACTTCGGCGGCGATATTATAACCGACAAAGACCGCAAGGACTTGGCTTATGGATCTACGCACGACATTGATTACGTGGCTTTAAGTTTTATTCAGACCGTAGCTGACATTAATAAACTGCGCGCAATCATTAACAATTTGGGCAGCAAAGCTAAAATAATCGCCAAAATTGAAACCAGCGCGGCGGTCGAGCATTTAGAAGAAATTATGCAGGCCACTGATATAGCCATGGTGGCACGCGGTGACCTGGCCGTAGAGACCTCGCCTGAATCCGTACCTGTTGTGCAGCGTAAAATCATTGCATTGGGTTTGCGTTATGCCAAACCTACGATTGTGGCCACCCAAATGTTGGCCAGCATGGTGGACGCCCCAGAACCGACCAGAGCTGAAGTTTCAGATGTCGCCACGGCTGTAATTTTAGGTGCTGATTGCTTGATGTTGAGCGACGAGACGGCTAATGGCAGGTTTGCTCTTCAAGCTGTGGAGGTGATGAAACGGGTGATTGGATTTACGGAAGCCAGCAACATGGTTGAGGTAGACTTTTTGGATCCGGCTGATATTGACAAGTCGCGTGCTATGTCATTGGCTGTCATACAGTTGGCCGATAACATGAAAGCGCGGGCGATTGTAGCCGAGACTAAGTCGGGCGCGACGGCTCTGCAGATTGCCTCGCACCGCCCGACAATTTCAGTAATTGCGGTCACTTCAGATGCACGAACCGCGCAGCAACTAGCACTGGTTTACGGTACCAAGAGTTATGTGCGGCCGGCCGATAAACGGGCAGCAACCAATCTAACCAACTGGCTGCACCAACACAAAGTGTTGAGCAAGGGCGATATTATTGTTACGGCTTCTGGAAAATACCCCGGTGTGGTCGGCACGACTGATACAATAAAGGTTAGAGTTTTATAGAGAGAGCAGGGTGGCGTTTACTAAAAAGACAATCCGAGACATAAACATCAAAGGCAAGCGGGTACTGCTGCGGGCTGACTATAACGTGCCGATTGCCAAAAA
>CAZILM010000007.1:20517-24864 GCA_964540115.1 uncultured Candidatus Saccharibacteria bacterium
TCAAAGGCAAGCGGGTACTGCTGCGGGCTGACTATAACGTGCCGATTGCCAAAAATGGCAAAATAGCCGATGATTATCGAATTGAAAAATCGTTGCCGACTATCCGTTACTTGCTTGAAAAAGATTGTCGGCTCGTTATCTGTTCTCATTTGGGTCGACCTTCAGGGCCCGGCGACAAAAGTACCAGTTTGCTACCGGTGGCCAAACGACTTTCAGAGCTATTGAAACGAAAAGTGGCGTTCGAGGCGGACTGCGTAGGAGCTAAAGCTGAAGAAGCGGCCGCTAAATTAAAGCCAGGCCAGATACTTTTGCTGGAAAATTTGCGTTTTCACAGCGAAGAGGAAGCCAATGATGACAAGTTTGCCAAACAATTAGCTAAATTGGGCGATGTATTTGTCCAGGATGGGTTCGGTGTGGTACACCGGGCTCACGCTTCAACCGAAGCAATCACACGGCATTTGCCTAGCGTAGCTGGCCTGTTGCTAGAGAATGAAGTAGATACAATTACCGATGTTATGGAAAACCCCAAACGGCCTTTGATGGCTGTAGTCGGCGGTGCCAAAATTGCCGATAAAATTGATGTAATCAACCGGTTTATAAAGATCGCCGATTTTATAGCCATCGGCGGCGCTATGGCCAATACATTTTTGTATGCCGAAGGCATAAAAACCGGGCGCAGTAAAATTGATAAGACCGATATTCATCTGGCTAAAGATATTCTGGATAAAGCGCGAGCTAAAGCCAAGAAGCAGCAATTCATTTTTTATCTTCCGCAAGACGGGGTAGTTGCTAACAAAGTGGATAAAACTGCCAAGACACGCATTGTGGACTGGGACGCACACGTCATTGCAGACGTGGAGAATTATCCTAAGCGGCCTCCGCGCAAAAGCGCCCGGATTGCGTCCGATGAGATGATACTGGATATAGGTCCATTCAGCGGCGCTTTCATAGCAGGTGGTATGCAGCTGGCACAGACTGTTATCTGGAATGGCAGCATGGGCGTGACGGAAACTGACTCTCTGCGCGGTCCGGTCGGGCCGTTTGCTCACGGCACGGAACTGATTATGGATGCGCTTTTTGGCGAGTACGGCCACCGTCCTTTTAGTATGGTTGGCGGCGGCGACACAGTGTCTTACATAGAGAAGCGGCGCATGGTGGATTGTTTTAATCATGTTTCCACTGGCGGCGGTGCCAGCCTGGAGCTAATGGCTGGTAAAAAGCTGCCGGGTGTGGAATCGCTGCTGGACAAATAATAATGAGGTACAATAAACCATAAGCATTATGAGAAGAATCCTAATAGTCGGTAACTGGAAGATGCACTTGACTGTGGCGCAGTCCAGCTTGCTATTACACCATCTGGAGAAGTCAATTAAAGCGCACCGTGAAATTGAGGTTGTTTTAGCACCCAGTATGCTGGCTCTGCAACCACTAAGTGTGCAAATTGACAGGCACAAATTCCGTTTATGCGCCCAGAACGCCTATTTTAAGGACGAAGGGGCTTATACGGGTGAAGTATCTTTTGAAATGCTCACAGATATTGTGCACTACGCTTTAGTTGGCCATTCAGAGCGGCGTCATGTTTTTGGAGAATCGCTGTCGACAATCCGCGATAAAGTGTCGGCCGCTTTTCGCAACGAGATTGTACCAATTCTGTGTGTAGGTGAAACTAAAAACGAAAAATTAATGGGCGAAACCAGCCGGGTGATTCACGATCAACTAACAACAGCTATCAGCGATCTTACGGCCGAAGAAGTCGAAAAACTGGTAGTAGCTTATGAACCGGTCTGGGCAATCAGTAACGGCAAGGATTTTGCAGATCATGAAATTGCCAAACCGGATGAAGTTGAAAAAGCAGTCAAAACTATCAGACACAACATCAATGAACTTTACGGAGCTAAGGCAGCCGAGCGTGTACGGGTGCTCTACGGCGGCAGCAGCGACGCCGCAAATGCCAGCGCATATTTGAGTATTGAAGGCATTGATGGCTTGCTACCTGGTGGCGCAAGTCTGAACTATCATGAATTTAGCACCATGGTGGAGCGAGCTGAGCAATTATTACACCAATCGGAAAAGGTGACAGATGCCCACAAAGAGTAAAAGCGACGACGATGAGCGCGTAATTGACGTAGCAAAGTCCGGCAAAAAACGGCCGGATGCAACTTCGCGTCCTCTGATCATTGGACATAAAAACATGATCGAAGATCCTATGGTTAAAGCCGAAGCTTCGGCTACATTGGCGGTAAAAAAGGACGAGAGCAGTGATGAGGGTGAACCTATAGTAGTTAGTCATGAAGATACAAAAATTGAACCTAGTCAGGCCAAAACTATAGAACCACTCAAAAAGGCCGATGCTGAACAGCCGGAAGCAGCGGCTGAAGCAACCCCACCACCTGAAGAAAAAGCTCAAGAGACTACTGAAGAAAAATCCGAAGCTTCTCCCTCCACTCCTGAAGAGGCACCTGCAGAAGAAGCACCCAGTGACGCTGCACCTAGTGAAGCCAAACCAACCGATAAGCAAATTAAGCAAAATGAAGAAGAGCTTGCCAAGCAAGCAGCCGTTCAGAAATTGATTGAAAGTAAGCAATACGTTGTGCCGATTGGCGAGGCCAAAAAACGGCGTAATGGTCAACGCTGGTTGCTGCTTCTAGTGTTTGTGATTCTCTTTGCCGTCGTGGCGGTTGACCTGCTGGTTGATGCCGGAATTATAAAGACTAGTTTCAATCCACCGGTTGATCTCATAAAGAACTAAGTGCTCTGCTAGAATAATCTAGTGCTAGAGAGCTTATTAACTGGATTAAATTCGGAGCAGAAAAGAGCCGTCGAAACGACCGAGGGACCACTGCTCATATTGGCCGGTGCCGGATCGGGTAAGACCAAAACGCTGACCCACCGCATTGCTCATTTGATTGAGAGTCATAAAGCCACACCATTCAATATATTGTCAGTTACCTTTACGAATAAGGCTGCCAAAGAAATGCGCGAGCGAGTGGCCGTTTTGCTCGGGGAAAACGCTGAAAACCGCAGTTTTATGCCTTTTATGGGCACCTTTCATAGCATTTGCGTGCGAATTCTCAGACAGGACGGCGAGCACATTGGCATACCACGCAATTTTGTAATCTTTGATGAAGGCGATCGGCTGGCGGCCATTAAACAGGCCACCAAACAACTACACATTGATGAAAAAAGCTTCCCGCCCAGATTATTATCCAGTTTGATAAGCAGTGCAAAAAACGAATTGATTACACCCACTCAGTACGCTGGTTTACAAAACAGCCCGGCCGAGCGCGCAACCGCTCAAGTATTTCCCGTGTATGAAAAGGTACTAAAAGAGGCCGGTGCTCTGGATTTTGATGATTTAATCGGGAGAACAGTGCACCTGCTTAAAAGCCAAGCCGAAATAAAAAAGAAATGGCAGACACAGTTTAGGTACATTTTGATAGATGAGTACCAGGATACTAATGCCGCTCAGTACCGCTTGGTAAAACTACTAACCAACGAGCACCATAACATTGCTGTGGTCGGCGATGATTGGCAGAGTATTTATTCATGGCGTGGGGCTGATTTTCGCAACATCCTGAATTTTGAAAAAGATTATCCGAACGTCACAGTAATCAAACTAGAGCAGAATTACCGCAGTACCAAGCACATTTTGGACGCAGCGCATGCTGTAATTACCAAAAACCAGCAACGCTCCGATAAAAAACTATGGACGGAAGCGCAAAATGGTATGCCGGTGCAGATTATGCAGGTCGGTAGTGAGCGGGCTGAAGCCGAAGCCATTATGCAACGAATCCGGACGGCTACCGATTTACGGCTACGTGCTTACCAGGATTTTGCGGTGTTGTATCGTACTAACGCCCAGAGCCGCTCGTTAGAGGAAACATTTATCCGCTATGGCGTGCCGTATCGGATTGTCGGTAATGTGCGATTTTATGATCGTAAAGAAATAAAAGATTTAATGGCTTATTTGCGGTTAATTTTCCAACCCGATGACCGTGTTAGTTTTGAACGAATCGTAAATGTGCCAACGCGTGGAATCGGTGCTAAGTCGCTTGATACTTTCACAAGATGGGCAGCTCAAGGTTCCAGCCTGAGCACGGCTCTGGTGAGGGTGGCAGAGTGTCCTGACTTAACACCTAAGGCAAAAAAAGCGTTTCTGGAACTTGGTGAGTTGCTAACAAAGTTCCGGGAGCTGCTAGACGAGGCCAGTCTAAGCGGACTGCTTGATAGTCTGATCCGGCGTCTGGATTATTTGAGTTATTTAGATGATGGCTCGCCGCAAGGCGAAGCCCGCCAGGAAAACGTCCGTGAACTTTTAAGCGTGGCTAAGAATTATGAAGACGTTGG
>CAZILM010000008.1:0-3769 GCA_964540115.1 uncultured Candidatus Saccharibacteria bacterium
AGATTGGCTTTGGCTACACAAATAGCTCCTTCAGCCTCAAGTCGTTCAATAGCAGTTGCCTGATAAGGCGCTTCAAAACCTTTCAATATATTGCTGGCGGCGGTCGTTTCACTGCCAAAAGTTAAGAAGTTATCTTTTGCGATAAAAGGCACGCCCGCTAGTTGTCCGCTCTTTTCGCTTTTGGCTGATCCGTCATCAATTTTTTTGGCTCGATCGAGCGCACGATCTTTAATTGTTGCGATAACGGCGTTATATTCTTTGTTATCTTCAATCGACTTCAGTGCTTGATCAACCAGATCAACCGCCTTAAGTTCTCCACTTTGAACCTTTTTGGCGATTATCTCAATTGCAGGCCACTGGCTCATATACAACCTCCGGTTGCAAAATTCAAAGACCAAAAATCAAAATCCAAATCATTTGAAATTTGAACTTTGAAATTTGAACTTTTCACTCTAGTATCCTTTTGACCTTAAAATGGCCTTCTTCAGTGGCTGGTGCGTTCTTCAATAACTCTTCAGTCGTTGCGCCATAATCCTTGATCTCATCCGGGCGTGTAACATTTTTAAGACCAGTCACCTGGTAGGTTGGTTCCAGCCCCTTGGTATCGACTTTCTGCAATTGCTCGACATACCCTAAAATAGCACTGATTTCACCACGAAATTGTTCGACTTCCTGGTCTGTTAGCTGAAGCCGGGCAAGACGAGCCAATTTTAAGATATCTTTGGTTGTTAGCTCCGCCATTTGAGTAAGTATAACAGAGATACAATGCATATCTAAGAACAGAATTTATAAAAATTCTTTACAAACAAAAAAAGAAAGAATACGATAAGGTTGAGCGTTAAAGCGAGAGACAAAAAATGAATGTAGTACTACCTTTTCGCACGAGACACGGTGGCCATGAGGCCACACAATCAGGTTTAGAAAGCATGCACCCCCGTGAAAACGGGGGTGTTTTATTAGAACCTTTAGCTCAGCATAACTTGGAAGTTGTTGACCGTCATCTTATTTGGCAAAGGTTTATGGCTGGTATTGGCCATTTTGAACGCTACGACGTAACTTTTGACGACGGCAGCCACTACCAGGAACAACGGGCCATGCCCGTAGAGCAACAATATGATCTGGGCGTCACTATGACTACGCCGTGGTGGGTACGTATACCAGGCTATGCCACTGAAGTACAAAAAGAATTAGCCGTAAATGGGATAGCCTCTGATCTGGTCGGTCCGCAGGAATTTGAACTCAGTTTTAATTCACTAGTCCACATACTCAGCCAATTCGATATGGAGCACGATGCGGCAGCGCAACTCACTCTATTTAAAGAAGCGGCGAAAGACGGGTTATTTGACGGCGAGAGTCTGATGGCAACCGGCTATTCCCGTGGTGGTATGATCTTATGGTTCTTGTTGGGTTATGAAAATAGCTACGGATTAAAGATTGTCTACTTTGACTCCAACGATCCCTGCCTGGTCGAACCTTTTTCGGCAGATGATATAGACCTAAGCGACCCTGACACTTACCTGTACCTATTTAAAGAAGTAATGGCCGGCCGTGAAGCCATTAAAAGACACTCCAGGCATGAAAAACGTCTACTCCTAAAAACACTACAGATTGGTCGTAACGCCTTATTGCAACACGTAGCTGTCGGTGGTTCCATTCTTGATGGTCAGACAGGCAAAGCCATGCCCCACATACCTAAAGACAAAACCGGCTCTGTACGTTTGTACAAAGGAAGTCTGGGCAACCAGGGGGACAAGCTTAAGCAAAAACTTGCTGGACACCAAAATATTAACGTTGGTGACAGGCGGGGGCTGCATACGTCAGGAATGAGTCCATTTGTGCGGCGAGCCGCCGTTGGCCGCATTACGATAGCTCAGACTTATACTAAAGAACAGATTCCACTGGAGGGCATCAATCTACTCAATATTACAGACTCGCAGGAAACCGCTTAAAGCTTGCTTTTAATATCCGTAATTATATCTCTTAGCTCACCTGCTTTTTCAAATTCTAAATTTGCGGCCGCCAATTCCATTTGACCTGTAAGATCACGAATTAGATGCTTATATTCGTCTTTAGGAATTTTCTTAAGATCCAGCTTGGCTTTTTTGGCTTCTTCAGGCAAATCCGGCCGCATTCCTTTTTCAATCGATTTAGAAATACCGATCGGCGTGATTTTGTGTTCTTTATTATATGTTTCTTGTATCTTGCGCCGGCGATTAGTCTCGCCAATAGCCCGCTCCATACTACCAGTTACGTGATCAGCATACATTAATACCCGGCCCTCTACGTGGCGAGCCGCTCTTCCGACGGTCTGGATTAAAGCCTGTTCGCTGCGCAGGAAGCCTTCTTTGTCGGCATCCAGAATAGTTACTAAGCTAACCTCGGGTAAGTCTAACCCTTCACGCAGAAGATTTATACCGACTACCACGTCATAAACGCCCAAACGCAGATCCCGCAAAATATCGGTGCGCTCTAACGTTTCAATATCGCTATGCAAATAGGTCACTTTTATATCAAGTTCCTTCAAGTACTCAGTTAGGTCCTCGGCCATTCGCTTAGTTAGAGTCGTTACGAGCACGCGCTGACGTTTTTCAACCGTAGTTCTAATCTCGGCAATCAAATCATCTATCTGACCCTCGATCGGTCTTACTTCAATCTTTGGGTCAAGCAATCCTGTTGGCCGGATGACTTGCCTGATCGGTTCAGGGCTGCGCGACAACTCATAATCCGCCGGGGTGGCGCTGACGTAGACCGTTTTATTAACATGACGTTCAAACTCAGTAAATGTCAGTGGCCGGTTATCAAGCGCGCTCGGCAAACGAAAACCATGCTCCACCAGAACTTCTTTACGCGCCCGATCGCCGTTGTACATGCCGCGTACCTGCGGCAAAGTCATATGCGATTCATCTACAAACATTAAATAGTCATCCGGGAAATAATCGAGTAGCGTGGCCGGTTGTTCACCTGGTTCCCGGTTAGTAAGATAACGGCTATAGTTTTCGATTCCCTTAACAAAACCGGTTTCTTCCAGCATCTCCAAATCAAACTTAGTTCGTTGCTGCAAACGCTGAGCCTCCAAAAGCAGGCCGTTTTTGTTAAAATAGGCCAGCCGTTCTTCAAGCTCCTGCTGAATTTTGCCAAGCGCCACTTTGAGTTTTGATTCAGGGGTTACATAGTGACTACCCGGGAATACTCGAAGCTCATCAATATTTGCTAAAATTTCCCCCGTTAGTGGATCGATTTTGGTAATGCGCTCAACTTCGTCGCCAAAAAACTCAATACGATAGGCCATTTCCTCACCCGCCGGATAAACATCGACCACGTCTCCACGCACTCGAAATGTGGCACGGTGAAAATCAATGTCATTGCGTTGATATTGAATGTCCGTCAAGTGACGTAATAATTTATCACGAATCTTGCGTTCACCACGCTTAATTACTACAGCTAAATTGCCATAGTCTTCTACTGAGCCAATGCCGTAAATGCAACTAACGCTAGCCACAATAATTACATCGCGTCTTGTTAGCAGGGCATCTGTAGCAGCGTGGCGTAGGCGATCAATTTCTTCATTTATTTGCGAGTCTTTTTCAATATACGTATCAGACCGCGGAATATAGGCTTCTGGCTGATAGTAATCAAAATAACTTACAAAATAATGAACAGCATTGTCCGGAAAGAAGCTCTTAAATTCACCATAGAGCTGAGCTGCTAGAGTTTTATTGTGCGATAAAACTAGCGTTGGTTTCTGCATGTTTTGGATGACATTAGCCAT
>CAZILM010000008.1:3869-5477 GCA_964540115.1 uncultured Candidatus Saccharibacteria bacterium
ATATCGTGCCCAGTAAGTGTGATTTTGAGTATAGAAGAGGTAAAAAGTTACCTTTGTCCCGTCCGGCAAATCACCAATTCCTGAATTCTTAAAAATAGCGGTTTGTTTTATGCCTTTCACCCCGCTAACAGTGACAGTTTCAGTCTTTATGCCAGTATAACCGTCGTCAGTAAGCTGATATAAAGCCTTCTGATCACCATCTACCGATGCTACACCCATTTGGCCAACGCTTTCTGAAGCGCATTTTCCGACTGACTTGCTGTCGGCACCAAGTAGTAACAGACTTGGCGAACAGTTTTCTGGATTTGATGCTGTGGCCCAATTTGCTGGATATTTGAGAGAGAATTTTCCCTCTTTACTCGAATAAGCAGTCCACTCAGCAATATCAACCTTGGCAGGCGGTTTTGCCGCCGCTGTAGTTTGTGATGTAGTCGAAGTTGCTGCGGGAGTGTTGCTGGACTTAGGCGATTTTTGTCGATCATAGACCAACCAACCAGCCGTAATTATTAAACCAACAATCGCAACCACTGAGATTATTCTTACAACGCCGAAACCTTTTTGATTACTCATACTCTTCCTCCTTGATTACCCTGCTCGCGGCAGTTTAGGCTTTTCTAAAAACCAATACTCATCGCGCAAAGCCAGGTGTTCTTTAATATCAACATACTCTTTGTCAATAATCTTAATTATGCGATCGATTAAACGCTGTGGATTATCATCGTATATAACTAGTTCGTCGTGCGGTGGTTCAAGCGTTTTAAGCAGTGCCGGAATTAGATCGGCCGTGCCGCCGCTGCCAATCAGTACACCGCATGGTTTGCCGGCTTCGAGCGCTGAAGTGAATTCATGAAGACTTCCAAACCTACCACCTACTGTAATAACAGCGTCGCTGGATTGCACCAGGTATAAGTCCCGCCCGACGTAATTCATGCCGGTAAAGTTTATGAAGTCAAAACACTCCCATGGTAAATGGTATTTCCTTAGATGCTCGCGCAAAGAACTGGCCGGTGAAAAGCCTACGCTGGTGCCTCCTGCCAGTTTGGCGCCGCGCGCTGCATAATATGGCAAACCTACTGTGGCTCCGGTAGTCAGCACATGCCCGGCTTTGGCAATGGCGGTACCAAGCTCTTCCGCCAAAGCACTGGAGCTTTGAACCGTTTTTCCAGCCGCTGCACCAGAAATACAGATTGAGTATTGAAGTTTCTTGCGCATTTTTTCAACAGTGCTCATGCCATCACCTGTGTCTGGAATACTAATGATGGCTCAGATTCCAATTGATCAAGTAGTTGCTGCATCAAACGCGGCTGCCTAATGTAGCGCAGTAGTAGTTTTTGCCCCAAGGCTTCCTGCATGAAAGCTAGAGAACGACGCGGAAATGCCAACTGGTTACAGTAGTTAAAAGCAACATCAAGAGCATTTAATGAGACCGGCTGAGTGTACTTGCTGACACCGCACTGTTCGGCTCTTTGCCAAAATCCGAAGGCCGGGTCAATATTTGCGAGCACAGAAGCGGGCGAGGCTTGAATCAAATCTTCTGGTTGAACGTGCGGATTGAATAGCTCCGGGTAGTCTTCGACCGATCGGTTGGCGAAATGACGATGAATGACA
>CAZILM010000008.1:5577-22108 GCA_964540115.1 uncultured Candidatus Saccharibacteria bacterium
AAAGAATTTTTGCCAACGCTTTTCCTCTAGAATTACTACGCTAATATCGCGCGTTTCGCAATCGGTTACTTTAAGCTGTCTATATTTAGAGTGAAACCGCTCCCGCCAGCTGCTGCCTTCGCTCATAAGAGCTCCGGCTATAATCGCAGCCGGTAATTCGCGCTTGAGCAATGAATCGACTGACCGGTAACCAAGATGCTTCATGAGGTGTTTGGGTGGATTTGCCAGAATTAATCGTTTAGCTACGCTGTTTTTCATCACCCACGCACTACGGGGTAAATTAAGCTGGCTAAGGCTTTTAACAACTGCCGGAATAATTTTATTTAGCTTCGCCTGGTCTTTGATTTTCAGGTGCTTACGGAGTTGCTTTTCGTCCTGTTCGCTTTTCAACATCAGTGCATGGTAGAGTTCACGAGCTGTTGTATCGCTTGGGTCAAAACCAAGTTCTCGTAATGCGCCATTAGACTTAGACAGAATATCGGCTGTTAGACGCACATCTGCGCTGGGCCGGCCACTGGTTTGCTCCAGGCGCCTTAGCGTCAAGCTAAACGCAGGTTCTGGCGCGCCGAGTAGTTCGGCAAGTAATCGTGACATCTTAATCAAAGATTATCATGCTTATGCTCAGGGGTAAACCCCGCTCAGGGCGCGTTTTTAGCACATTAACAGCACAAAGCTTGCTAAAATTCACTGGCTCGGTACCAATCCGGGGATTTCTCCAGATAAGCCGCAAGTTGTTCTTCAGTCAGCAAACCTTTTTGAGCACCGACTTGCTGGACTACACTCATAGAGTTGATCGGACCCCACTGCAAAGCACCCTCAATGTCACTTCCCTTCATTAACGCTGCTACAAAAGTAGCCGAAAAAGCGTCACCAGCGCCTGTGCGATCGAACGGTGGTTTTGGATCCGGGTATGCGGGCATCTTCAGGCGTTTCTCACCATCGCTGGCATAGGCACCATCGGGTC
The DNA here is from genome assembly GCA_964540115.1 of uncultured Candidatus Saccharibacteria bacterium. GTDB lineage: Bacteria > Patescibacteriota > Saccharimonadia > Saccharimonadales > CAYVSP01 > CAZILM01. Next base: position 6,542 of record CAZILM010000008.1, read on the forward strand.
CGTCCGTGATGACCACAATGTTTGGCCCAAGCTCATGCAGTTTATCGAGCAGATCATGCAAATCGCTATGTTTACCGCCGGAAATTTCAGCAGCTTCCTCACGATTTACAATCAGCACCTCAGTATGATGGTATAACTTTGCTAAGCGCTTCGCTCCCATATCAATCTGGAATGTACCAGGCTGAAAGGCCATTTTTACTTCTGGATGCTTTGCCAGCCAATCGGCTATGTCATCGTGCATATCGAGTGCATGTTTGCTAATCGAACTGAAATAAATCCACTCCGGTACTTCGGATGGACGAAAATGAGGCCAATGGTAGTCATACTCTTCATGCTTTATTAGAATAGTACGCTCGTCTTTGTACCAAAGCACATAGTGATAATTGCTCTTTTTGTCAGGGTTAATGCGCACAAAACGGGTATCTACACCGTCCTTATGCAAGCTGTTAATCATGTCACGGCCATGTTGATCGCCGCCGACATTAGTCACGAAACCACTTTTATGGCCAAGTCTAGACATACAGACTGCCGCATTGCTGGCGTTGCCAACTGCTTCAATTACTTCGGCATGGTCAAAAGGTATCTTGACCCCAAAAGGTATAGTCAACCACTTTCCATCTTCGTCTTTGCTGGCTTTAGCTTGATCGTCAAGCAGTCTGATAAACGCATCGGTTACTACATCTCCGACTGCCAGAACATCAAAATTTAAGTCATGCCCACTCATCTTAAATTTAGTCTAACATAGCCTTCCCGCTGGCGTTAAATGTATCAATCTTCTCTTCCACCACGGCCTGGACAGCGTCAATTACTTTACCCATCAGTTTCACAACCGCAAACTCGCCCGGCTCTTCTTTTAGTACCCTTTCTAGTGTATTCCGGTAAGCAATGCGCATGTCAGTGTTAATGTTTACTTTACTGACCCCGATTTTAACGGCATCAATGAAGTAGTGTCCAGGTGTACCGCTGCCACCGTGCAAACTTATATTGCAATCAATTGCAGACCTGATTTTTTTGAGCAGCTCTAGGTCTAAAACCTTTGGCACAGGATAATGACCGTGCAGATTACCGATTGCCGCGGCATAAGTATCAATGCCGGTTTTTTCTACAAATTTTTTGGCAGCATCTGGAGTCGAAAAAGTCTTTTTGATTTCTTTATAGTCAAATTTTTTAGTAAAAACGTTCGAACCGCCGCCAAAATAATGCGGCTCACTTTCCACCATAGCACCTGTTAATTTAGCGGCCCGCACTACCGCCTTAGTGGCTTCCATAATTTCTTCTAGTGTCGCATTATGATTGGCTTGAGAAACGTCAATGTGAATAAATTCAAAACCGGCGGCAATACCATCTATAGCATCACTAACAGAAGGTGAATGATCGAGATTTATGTACATTTCGATGCCGTAGTCTGCTTTGTAGTTGTCGACCATATCGCGCACATTATCGAGTCCCAGTGCGTCAACTTCACCCTTGCTGACTTCCACCAGCACCGGCGCTTTCTTTTTTGCAGCTGCCTGAGCGACAGCTTTCAGAGTTTCCTGATTATCAAGATTAAACGCGCCTAGAGCGAAATGTTCCTTTCGCGCCCGATTCATTGCATTACGAGCTTTTTCGCAGTTAGCTCTCATCTGTTTGATATCAATCGCCATAGCTTACCCCTTACGCTCCACAACGTGGTGAGCAGCCATAGCAATGTGCTTACCAGTTAGTCCGAAATGCTCCATCAGCTCTTCAGGCTGGCCGGATTCACCAAAGCGATCCTGCATGCCAATACGCTTGAGTGGTACTGGTAGTTCTTCGCCCAAAAGTTCAGCAATAGCCCCGCCTAAACCGCCGTTTATCTGCGCTTCTTCGGCCGTTACGACAGCCCCAGTTTTACGCACGCTTTTAAGGATTGTGGCACTGTCCAGGGGTTTAATCGTTGGTACATGAATAACTTCGGCATCAATTCCGTCCTTGTATAGCATTTCGGCCGCTACCAGCGCCTGGTAGGTCATTGTACCGGTAGCAATTATGCTAACGTCTGTACCTTTTTCAAATATGTAGGCCTGGCCAATTTCAAAAGGCGTATGCTGCGTCGTAATTATTGGCGTAGCTTCGCGGGCCAGCCGCATATAGTTGGGTCGCTTGTCTTTGGCCATGGCGAGCGTTGCCTTTTCAGCCTCAACGCTATCACCTGGTGCAAGTACAACCATGTTAGGCAGAGCGCGCATTAAGGCAATGTCTTCAAGCATTTGATGGGTGGCTCCGTCCGGGCCAACCGATACGCCGGCATGAGAGCCAACGATTTTAACCGGTTGGTTGTTGAGACAAATGGTAGTACGAATCTGTTCCCAGTTGCGACCTGGACTAAATGCAGCATAACTACTCACAAAAGGTACTTTTCCCATAGCCGCCATGCCGGATCCAACAGTAACCAGGTTTTGCTCTGCCACACCAATCTCTATAAAGCGATCCGGAAAAGCTTCCTTAAACAGGTGCATCTGGGTTGATTCGGTCAAGTCAGCACAAGCGGCTACGACATTCTTGTCTTTTTTACCAGCGGCCACCAGGCCGCGCCCGAAACCTTTACGGATTGGCTCACTCTCGACATCCCGCGCCATAACATTAGAAATCAAGTACATATCGCTGCTCATTGATGTTCGCTCCGGATTCTGCCCTGTAGGGTACGAAGCTCGTGTAGTGCCTTTTGTCCTTCCTCGTGATTCGGCGGCTTGCCGTGCCATTGAAAATCATATTCCATAAAGTCAACACCTTTACCGGGTACAGTATGAGCTAAAATCATAACTGGTTTCTCGACAATTGCGCGCCCCATGGCGCATGCATCAATTACCGCTTCAATATTATTGCCGTCAATTTCAATGACGTGCCAGCCGAAGCTTTCCCATTTATTTTTGAGATCTTCAAGCGGCATCACAACTTCGGTAGGACCATCAATCTGAATGTTGTTACGATCAGTGATGGCGATTATGTTACTAAGTTTGTACTTGGCAGCCAGTAAAGCCGCCTCCCAGACATTGCCTTCGTCTTGCTCGCCGTCGCTCATGACGACGTAAACCCAGCGATGCTGGCTCTTATCCATGCGCATAGCTAGAGACATTCCGCAGGCTTGGCTTAGACCGCATCCCAAAGGGCCGCTGGTATTCTCCAGTCCGGGTAATTTTAGCCGTTCCGGATGCCCCTGAAGACGCGAGCCAAGCTTTCGTAATGTCCTGAGCTCTTTTCGGTCAAAATAACCGGCGTTGGCCATCGTGGCGTAACGCACCGGTACACAATGCCCGTTACTTAAGAGTAAGATGTCGCGTTCGTCCCAATCAGGCCTTTTAGGGTCATGTTTCAAGATATCAAAATACAAGGCCGCAAAAATGTCAGCTAATCCCAACGGACCGGCGCTGTGGCCACTGCCCGCCTCTTCAAGCATACGAATAATGTCCTCGCGGATATCATTCGCCTTTAACTCCAATTGTTTGATGCTCAATTTTTTAGCCATATCTATCTTCCAACTATCTTCAACAGTTTAGCATAAGCGTCGGGCGGGTCTTGGGCATGCTGAATAAAGCCGCCAACGTTTATCACATCCACGCCGGCTTCCATTATTTTGGCAACGTTATCTAGATTCACTCCGCCATCCCAGCCAATCTCTATATGCCCGCCGATTTCTTTAAGTTTTCGAACTTTGTCTAGTAAAGAAAGGTCAGCTTCGCTGCCCTGATAGCCCAAACGACCCCCGAAGACTAATACATGATCAACCTGTGTAAGCCATTCACCTATGGCTTCCACAGGAGTGTCAGGTAGAAGTGCCACACCCCTCTTAACACCTTTTTCAGGCAAAATCTTCAGTACAGTTTGGGCGTTATCAGCCTCAGCGTGAATAATCAAAAGCTGCGGTTGCAGTTCAAGAGCTTCTTCTATATATAACTCAGGCCGTTTGTACATAAGGTGAAAATCAACAATCTTATCCTCACCCCACCAAGCATGTTGGATATCGACCAGTTTAGTCGGAGCAAACTGCCCATCGGCGAAATCAATATGGATACGGCTGGCAAACCCGGCTACACGCTCCATTTGTTCGCGGTAGTGGTGAGAATCCTCGGCGGTAATCGTGGGTACAATATCAGCCACTATCAGCTCCTTAAAAGTTGTCTAGTTCTTGTATGCGCCTTATATACCTCGGGGCAGCTGCAAAGGGAGTACTCAGCCATAAATCGACAATCTCAAATGCCTGTTCGCTTTTGAGCTCATCGGCTGACAGGCACAGTACATTGCTATCATCGTCGTGGCGTGAGCTGCGGGCTGCTTCACGATCATACCCCATAGCAGCACGAATACCCTTGAAACGGTTGGCAGCCATGCAAACGCCTTGGCCGCTGCTACAAATCAAAATGCCCCGACTGTCATTATGACCAAGTACAGCTGTGGCCACTTTAGCGGCGTATTTTGGATAATCATCGTCGGGCTGAAGAGATTTATCACCTTCATCAACAACCTCATGACCATCGTAGCGTAATCTGCTAACTAGTTCATGCTTCAGCTGAAAACCGCGGTGGTCGGCACCAATATAAATCTTCATGATGCTTGGAGTTGTTTGCCTGCTTCTGCCGTCATTTCGACCAATCGATTACTATAGCCCCATTCGTTGTCATACCAGGCCACCACCTTTAACATATTGCCATCAATCACCGCCGTCAGTTTGAGATCCACAATGGCTGAATGGCTATTGCCGATAAAGTCACTGCTGACCAGTTCTTCTTCGGTAAAGGTTAGGATGCCTTGGTAGAACGGCTCCTCGGCGGCTTTTTTGAAGGCTTCGTTTACTTCTTCAACGGTGACATTTTTCTTGGTGATAATAACGAAGTCACTCAGCGAAACAACCGGTGTGGGTACTCGCACCGATAGTCCGCCAAATACACCCTTTAGGGCTGGTAATGCCTTAGCAGCTGCAACTGAGGCACCGGTGGTTGTTGGCACAATATTTTCTGCCGCGTTACGGGCTTCACGTAAATCTTTAGCCGGTGCGTCCTGTAAACGCTGGCTGGCCGTGTAACTATGAACAGTAGTCATCATAGCTTTTTCAATCCCAAAAACGCTTTCAATCACCGCTGCCACAGGTGTGATGCAGTTTGTGGTGCAACTGGCGTTAGAAATAATCTGATGCTCCGGCTTTAGATCCTGTTCGTTCACGCCCATAACGTAAGTATCGTGATGAGTGTCATCTTTTTCCGGAGCAGACAAAATTACCCGCTTAGCACCAGCTTCAACATGTGCCTGAAGCTGTTCGTGTTTAGTAAAAAAACCGGTGGCCTCAATCACAACATCAACGTCGTAGTCTTTCCATGGCAGCTTGGCGGGGTCTTTTTCGGCTAATACATTTATAGCTTGTCCGGCTACGACTATATGGCTTTCGTCGTAACTGACTTCTTGATCATATTCGCCGTAGTTACTGTCGTGTTTAAGTAAATGAGCAAGCGTGCGCGTATCTGTTAAGTCATTTATAGCTACTATATCCAGATCGGCCCGTTCAAATGCAATCTTAAACGCACTGCGCCCAATCCTGCCAAATCCATTAATTGCCACCCGTGTTTTCATGTTGGTCTCTCGCCCCCATTAAGCATTAGTACTTTATAGAGGTATTGTACGAGTTAAGACCTCACTGCGCAATATCACCTATCGACAATCCGACCTACAAATTCCGGAAGTCCTATTAATTTCTCTAGGCTGTCAACTTGACTGAATAAAGGTGCCAGGTAGCTCAAAGCTTGATCTTCAACGTTCATTACAACCCGCCGCACTTCGTCAAAATCCTGAAGCTTTACTTCAATTTTCTCGCCGCCTTCGTCTAAAGACTGAGCTTGCTGACCAAGCAAGTTCTGGCACAAAAAAATAGGCACAAAAAACTCTATTTTAGGAGCAATTTGCACCACGCTAATTAACCGCCAGTCCCCGAATGTCTTCCCGGTCTCTTCCAAAAGCTCGCGCTTTGCGGTATCCAGCCAGGATTTATCCTCAGGATCCGGCCGTCCTCCCGGAAACTGCAAATGTGCTGGACGACCTGGCTGTTCATCAACAGTCAGAATCAGCTTATCACCCTCAATTGCTATGACCTGAATTGTATCTATCCGTTTGACCATCTCATAGGTCTTAATGGAACCATCGAACATCTTCTGTTGCCATTGGTAGACATCAAAAATCTGGCCCTTGAATACGCGTTCAGCTTTATCTGGAATAGTAATCGCGTTCGAAGGCAGAACTTTTTTCATCTACGCTTCTTTTTTGTAGCGGTCGGCACATTCTTGAATGATTTTCTTGGCGTCTTCAGCGCTACCCCAGCCAAGCACTTTGGTGCTGCCGGGTTTTTTGAGGTCTTTGTAATGATTAAAGTGGTGTTCTATTTTTTGCTTCCACTGTTCATGTAAGTCGTCCATCGAGTTAATGGCGTCTCCCGTATTACGGTCATCGGCCGGCACACAGACAACCTTATGATCATTGTCTCCGTCGTCTTCAAAGTTCAAAATGCCAATCACCTTAGCTTCCAGGTAGACCCCAGTTGGGATAGGATCATTTGTCAGCACCAAAGTATCCAATTCATCGCCATCTTCATCAAGCGTTTGCGGAATAAAGCCGTAATTACATGGTTTGGCAAAGATACTGGGTTCGACACGATCTAATTGAAAGATGGCTTTCTTACGATTCCACTCAATTTTTAAGGTTGACCATTTGGGTATTTCAATAACTGTGTTGACTAATCCATTACTAACATCACCTTGGTCAAGAATTTTATTAAAATCGGCCATACTTACTCCTCATTTTTCTTTATTGTACACTAGATTCACATATGAAAGTTACCTTGGACCACCACGAAGATATCGCCGATCATATCCGCACTTTCTGGTTTAAGCCAGAGCGCGTGGTGAGTTATAGTGCCGGCCAATACACCGAGCTTACGGTACCGCACGATCAACCCGACGAACGCGGGGTGAAGCACTGGTTCACGCTTTCGTCCTCACCCAGCAACAAGTTACTAAGCATTACTACTAAATTTGCCGGTGACAAAAGCAGTACGTTTAAAAAAGCGCTCTGGAAACTAAAGCCCGGTACTAGTCTTCACATGGCCGACCCGATGGGGGATTTTGTGCTGCCTAAAGATAAGTCGATTCCACTGGTTTTTGTGGCTGGCGGCATTGGCGTTACGCCATTCCATAGCATGGTCCAGTGGCTGGTTGACACGAAGGAAAAACGTGACATTCAATTGATTTATGGCGCTAATTATCTGGGTGAAGTTGTTTTTCGCCCATTATTTGAAGAATATGGCTTAACGCTAACCATCGTATTAAAAAATCCATCTGCCTCATGGCAAGGCGCTAAAGGCGGTCTTTCGGCATCTAAAATTCTTGAGCTGGCGGGCAAAAGCCAGAAAAAGACCTTTTATTTATCGGGTCCGGAACCGATGGTTGAGGTTTTTGAAAAAGAACTGCTAAATAATAATGTAGACAAGCACCGTCTAGTTACTGATTTCTTCCCGGGTTATACGGAAATATAGCACCCCCGGTAAGAACATGCAGCATCGCTGCGTAATCGAGTATGCGAGTGTTAGTTCGTACATTATGGTGGAGTTGTTTCTTTACTGAGTGTGTTGCGTCCTTACAGACCTGGCGGCCTTTCTTTTCGATGAATAGCCGTCGGCTACGACGATCCTCCGGGTCAACGTTTTGACGAAGCAATCCTTGCTTCACTAAACCCTGGGTTAAGGCTGTAACCTGCGGCAAACTAACTCCTAAGAGTTCTGCTGCCTTGGTAATACTGAGTCCTATTTTGTCGCTCATCTCTACACTCTGAAGCAATAACCATTCCATCATGGTCATGTTGGAGGCACCGAAGGCCTGGGCGATCTGCGTGCGCAACCACCTATCGGCCTGGGTATGTGCAATACAAAATTGATAGACTTCAGACGATTCCATCATGCGTCTTAGCTTGCTGCCAAAACTTCAGTCTGTAAATGAATTATTCGCTTGACTGGCTAGGCTACTGGTGCTTGCTTGGGTTGGTTCGTAAGTTTGATAGGATTGTCTTGTTCAAGCTCATCCAGATACTTGCGTATCATTAGAGCGGCCGTAGCTCCCTCGCCAACAGCACTAGCTACCTGCATGGTGGCACCGCTGCGGACATCGCCGGCAGTAAACACACCCTTCATATTGGTATGTAGTGTGGCGTCAGTTTTTATAAAGCCGATTTCATCTAGATCAATAGGGCTGCCGCTCAAAAATTCAGTGTTTGGTGATAAGCCCACAAACACAAATACGCCATCAGTCGGGAAAACCACTCTCTTACCGGTAATTTTATCAGTACCAGTCACGCTGGTTACGAGGTTGTTCTCACCAGTAATCTCGTCGGTTGTGGTGTTGAAGTGAACTGTGATTTTGTCTTTGTGTTTTTCCAGTTCGTGCTGTAAAACTTCCGATGCTCGGAATTTGTCCCCGCGTACCAGCAGATCAATATGGCTGGCAAACTTGGTTAGAAACATGGCTTCCTGCACGGCCGAATTGCCGCCACCGACAACCACCAGACGCTTATCCCTATAAAAGGCACCATCGCAGGTCGCGCAGTAGTGCACGCCGCGGGCATAGTATTCCTTTTCGCCTGGCACTCCTATCTTTTTGTAGTCGCTGCCGGTGGCAATTAGAACCGCTTTGGCATAATAGTCGCCGCTGGTTGTAACCAGGTGTTTGTATAAGCCCTCGTCCTTGATGGCACTGACTTCGCCCAGTTCAATAACTGCCCCAAACCTCTCCGCTTGTTGCTGCAAGTTTTCAGCTAATTCCAGCCCGGCAATTCCTTTAGGAAAACCGGGGTAGTTGTCCACCCAGTCAGTAACTGCTGCCAGACCGCCAATAACTCCCTTTTCGAACAAAACTGTATCTATATCTTCGCGCGTCGTATAGACGGCTGCAGACAAAGCAGCCGGCCCGGCTCCAATAATAACGAGATCGTGAGTATTCTTATTTACCATTTAACAATTTACATTTTACATTAATTTAGCATTTTGCATTTCACAGCCTACACTCCGGTAATTTAAAAATGTTACCTGGGAAATTATTGTGAAATGAAAATTTAAGCAATAGCAGGCACGAGTTGGGCTAGATTGTAGCCCACAACAACTTGCTGCGAGTCGTCTTGTTTAGTAACAACTGTTACAGGTACGGCTAATTGCCCACTCATTTGATAGGCTTCAGCCTGTCGCTCCGGTTCTGTGTCTAAATTAATTTCTTCGTACTGGTAGCCTTTTGCCTGCAAGAATTTCTTCACCATGCCGCAGTAAGCGCATGTATTAGTGGTGAAAATAGTAATGTTCTTGACCATTGTGGATTCCCCTTAGTTTTATGTTTTTTTCCTTATGAAAGCTATTATATATAGCGCTAAGCCGCTAATGCAATACCATACATGTTGTGTTTATAACACTTTTTCACGGTGTTAGCTTAAACTTAACTTCTTACTTATTTTGAACACTGACAAGCTCAATATCGAACACTAAATCGGCATTAGCCGGAATGCCTGATCCTGGGGGAGGACTTCCACCATAAGCCTGAGCCGCCGGAATGAGCAAACGTCGTGTTCCGCCGACTTTCATACCGGGCACACCTTGCGTCCAGCCTTCAATAACACTGTCCAACGAAAATGGGACAGGTTGGTTCTGTCCGTCATGCGAACTCTGGAAGATAATACCGGTAGCTGCTACCGCGCCAGTATAGTGGGCGGTTACCGAAGCACCGGCTTTGACTTCTTCGGCAGTACCCTCTTTAATGTCAATCTTCTGCAGCTGATCGACTTTTGCGACCGGCGTAAAGTTATTGAGTTTTGTACCTTGCAATTGTCCCTCCTTTGATTGGGTTTGAGCGGGTTGGTCGTTTTTACTATGAATCATTTGCCAAATTACCAAGCCGCTGAATCCCAGTGATGTAACCAGAAAAAGTAAGGCTAAAGAAAGCGCAAACGCCCGGTGACTTAGTTTTGTTTTGGCCATTTTCTTCGGCTACTCCTTAATTTAATATTGATCCGTTCAATTTTAACACTAAGCCCGTCTTTTAAGAGAGTTTCTTTGGAGTGTCAGGAAAACCGTGTCTTAACCCCTCAATTAAAGCGCTATGTAAGGCTGGAGTACGGAACTGCAGGCGCGGTAGAGCGCTAATCTCCATCCATTTCGGGGAATGAATATTCATGCCCATCTTATTCATAAATCCCTCCTCGCTCTCCTCAGTCACCGCAATGTCCGCATGGGGCGCTATTTGACACAAGTAGATGTACTGGAAGTTATAAGGTTCTTCATAGTCTTCAGTAAATACCAGTCTGGCATCCGTAATTTCCAGGCCGGTTTCTTCTTTTACCTCACGTTTAACTGCCTGTTCCGGCGTCTCATCTTCCTGGAGTCGGCCGCCAACCAAAGTAAAGTATTCACTACCGTGTTTGTTGCGGTGCATTAGTAATAACTTGCCGTTGTCTACAATAATCGCTCGAGCTGCTTTTCCCATGGTAACTAAAATATACCTCGCTAGCCTGCTATTTCAAACTGCTGTAATCTCTTTTTGCTCTTCTCAGTCTTTTTGCCTTGCTGGAGCTGTAATAATTGAGAATAAATGCCACCACTACTTGCTAGGTCGGCTGGTGAGCCAATTTCGTCAATCGCACCATTTTTCAGAGTGATGATTTGATCGACGTGCTGGATGGTGCTTAGGCGGTGGGCAATTATTATGGTTGTGCGGCCCTTCATGAGTCTTTCTAGAGCTTCCTGTACCATAACTTCACTCTTGCTGTCTAAACTGCTGGTAGCCTCGTCTAACACTAGAATTGGAGCATCTTTTAATAGAGCCCGGGCAATCGCAATACGCTGCTTTTGACCGCCGGACAATTTAAGCCCGCGTTCGCCAATTTCGGTGTCATAACCCTTATCCAGTTTGCTGATAAATTCGTGGGCGTTGGCGTAGATGGCGGCATCAGTAACTTGCTGGTTGTTAGCACCTGGCTTAGCGTAGCTAATGTTCTCGCGAATCGTACCGCTAAACAGCGCCGGGTCCTGGAACACCACACCAATATTTTCGCGCAGACTATTTTGGGTAACTTCATTAATATTTTGGCCGTCAATTACAATCCGCCCTTTTTCTGGCTCATAGAGTCGTAGTAATAGATTGGTTAGCGTGGTTTTACCCTCACCGCTTTCACCAACAAGTGCAATCTTGCTATCCGGCGCTATAGTAAAGCTAACTCCCTTAATTACCGGTTGCTTACGGTCGTAGCTAAATGAAACACTATCAAATACGATTTCACCTTTATTAATGTGCAGCTGTTCGGCTCCCGGTCGGTCTTTTATCTCCGGTTTCTCATCCATGACCGCAAAATAGTCTTTACTATTAGAGATAGCCCGCTGAGTTCGATCCACCAGAAAACTAATGCTGAATATTGGAATGCGGATCAGCATGGCGTACTGGATAAGTAGCACCATAGTGCCGATACTGTACTGGCCCTTAGCCGCGCCAACGAATATATAAATAAATACGCCGAAAAATATAACCGATAGTACCGCGCGGCGTTTGTTGTCTTGTCGGTGCCAGTACTGACTCTGTGGCTTAACGGTTTCAACGGCGTGTTTGAGTTGGCGGTCAAAAAATTTGAGCTCGCGGACTTCCTGAATAAAGCTCTTCACAACCTTGACCTGCCCGATGGATTCAGCAAATCGCCCGCTGGCAATGTCCAGGTCTTCGTTAATCTGCTTTTGATACTTCTGCCACTTGTTGCTGGTTCGAGTAGTCATCCAGATGAAAATCGGGTACAGCGCGCCTAGCATAAGTGCTACCGGCCACGCGTAATAAGCCACTATTATTAGTGTAAAGACCGTACTGAAGATAAACTGCAAAAAGTTATTGCTGAACATCTGTACAAAGTCGCCGATGTCCTGAATGCCGCGGTTCATTCGGTTTATAATTGTGCCGCTAAGCTCTTTATCAAAATAACTTTGGGGCAAGCTGAGCAGATGTTCATAATATCGTCCGCTAAGTAACTGCCTGAGTTTAATAGCTAATATATCTCCCCAATATCCGCTAATGTTGCCGAAGAACGTCTGGCCTATATCGGTCAGAAATATAAGGAAAGCCAGAAAAGCTACCCTTGCAACGTCAGTGTGACCGCTTTGAATTCCATATGTTATATGATCAATTGCGCTTTTGGTCAGTAGTGGCACTAACTGGCTCATTGCGGCCAGCAAAATAGTCATAACTGAAACCGCTACGTAATAACGCCATAAACTAGAAGTCGACTTTAGAATACGAATAATATGTTTCACTCGACACCCTTTGAATCTAAATGATCAATTCGGTATTGCACCAGGCTATCGACGGTTACAAATAGAGCAACGCCCTTCAAGAAAGTACCGTCTCCATTTCTCATTCTCATACCTTCAAAATCATAGAGCTTCTTATCGACAATTACTGAGTCTGGGCCGAACCTGGCTTGCCACTCATTAGCAGTATCGAAGGCAGTATTAATTTCCGGGTGTATTGTCTGCCCTTTGTATTCAAAATAATTGCCAAAGTGCTTAAAGTGTCCGTGTCTCATGACCTCGATGCGATGAATTCCGAACGGGCCAGCGTTGCCTTCTGTTCCAGCCATACTACCAGCCACCTCCCCCGCCACCACCGCCACCGCCGCCGGAGAATCCGCCGCCACCGCCGCCAAAGCCGCTACTACCAGAACTACGTGGCGGACTAAAACTGCTCGACATTGCTGAGATGGAGCTACTAAGACTGGCTGTCAAATAAAGCGTATTAAAAGTTCCCCAATTGCCGTTATACCAATCAGGCGGTGTCTTATAAATATCTTCGAATTTTTTGGCCCATTGCTTCTCCACTCCCATCACTATGGCGTATGGCAGCAGCTTTTCGTAGAGTTCTACGGTTTGTTTTGGCATATCGGACTTGCTGGCATAAGGCGAGTCCGGACTTTGGAGCATTTTAATTCGGTCTTTTTCTGCTACCGTCATATAGAGCTTAAGACCGTCCAATGCCTCCTTAGCTTCCACGCCTTTGGTAGTTCGCTTAGTCATGAGCAATCCAAAAATCAGAACCAGACTTGCGGCAATAAAAAGCCCGGTGGCCCCCCAGCTAATGAGACCTATCAGAGCAAAGCCAAGAATTACCAGTACTACTGAGATGATATACATTCCCACCCCGACATACTTTGGATTATAGGGAAAATAACCAGCGGCAGTCAGCTCTTTCGGCAAAGTATTCTGCAGGCTTTGTATGGTCTGATAAAACACGCCGTTGAGCTCTTTTAAGCTAACCACTTTACCGACTTCGGCAGCTTGTTGGCTGGCACTAATCGCTTCATTAAGACTATTTTGCAGTGATTTAAGAGCCGTCATACTAAAACCAATTTTTATTTTCGTGGCAGTAAAGATGTCATTGAGTACTTGAACCTCATGACTTTTTAAACCCTCCCAGTTATTGTTTAGTAGCTCCAGGCTGTAGGCCTTTTTATCGCGCAATAGCTTCTTTTCAGTCGTCTCACTAATACGCAGATATTTCCGGATGGCCAGGTCAATTATGGTAGCCGAAACATCGCGTGCATTCAATTTGTAAGCCAGAATTACCCCCGCTTCAGCCGGACTCACTTCGCTAGGCGGCTGATACTCGGGGATAATTACGCCTCGTCCTTTTATGTCCTTGCCGCGTTTGCGCCAGTACATAAAGGCCACTCCACCAACAATAAGTGGCGTCAAAGCGACCTCGAAAACCTTGTCATAATTATCGTGCCACCAGTCGGCAAAAGTCGGAGCAACAAAGTAGCCCTTTGGGAACGCCATGATTGCAGTGAGTGTTTCCTGAGCAGTTAGCGGTGATGTTGTTTCGGCAACTATGCCATCACCCTCAGGTTTGATCGTACAGTTTTGACTGGTAACGCCATAGGCTCCGGTATAGCAAGCTTGCTGATTTACGCTCAGGCCCGAAGGAATATGGAACCGAGCCGTAACGTGCTCAAACGGCTGAAGCCATTGGTCGCCATTGATATCCCAATACAATTCGTCATGATCATTATAAAAACTAACTACATTATCAACATTGTAGTCGATGGTGTAAGACTGTTTGCCGGTAATTGTTCGGCTTGGGTCGCCAATTTTAAGGACGGTATTGCCACTATCACCATAAGTAGAGAATTGTACAGGTGCCTCCGAATCAGAGCTTACCTTATTGATGTGTATTTTTAGAGAATGGCTCTTATAAGAGTCAGGAATTGCCCGCAAGATACCATGGTTAAAATCGTTGAAAGTCAGGTCTATGTGTTCAACTATATGTAACGATCCCTGTGGGTCGTTTTTGGTTAGATAATAATCGCCAGTAAAATCATTAATAGTAAAATCCTGAGTACTGGCTCTAGCTGTCTTGGGCATCAGCAAAAAGACTGCCAGCAAAATTACCGGGGCAATATATCGCCAGAATTTAGTCATACCTAAACCCTTTCCGCACCAAATTGCTCTTTTGTAGCCGTCGAAATACTCTCCAGCAAACCATTAACCTCTGCGTCCGTAAGCGTTCGTTCGTAGCAGGCAATGCTCAAGCGCCATGTCATGTTTTTGGTCGCCTCGTCCTTTTGATATATATCCAATGGTGCAAAATGGGCCGTAGTGTTCGCCGGCTTCAATTCATCCAGTTTTTCTACGAGCACTTTAGATATTTGACCATAGACGATTTTGCTTGGTACTTGTAGCGTTATATCCTGCTCCACTCTAGGAAAGCGTGGCAGTGGTTGATATTTAGATTTTTGGGGCTTGAGTATACCCAAATTTAGCTCAAAGCCAGCCGCATATGCCGGCAGCTTTAAGGATTTTTGCAATGTTGGCTTATATTCACCAATTACTCCCCATATCTGATCGTCTTTGACTACTACGGCTGAACGCGTAGGCTCATACGGCGCACAAAGCTGGCGTCCCCATTCGTCCGTACTAAGATCAAACTCTTCAACCGGCACTAAATTTTGAGCTAGATTGGCGTCAATTTGCTCAAGATATTTTCTAGCGTGATAATAGGCTGCACCTTCTGGTTGATTTTTGGCATCATAGGCAATCACTAGTGCCAGGTGGTTGTCCTCTAGCGGAATATCCGGCTCATCTTCTTCCCACTCGCCCTTGTAATGGACTTTATTCAGCTCAAACAGGGCAAACTGATCATAACCAGACTTAACGTTGGAATGGACTTTATCTAACAAACTGGCCGTCAAACTCAGGCGATAGTATTGCAAATCCGGGCTAAGCGCATTGTTAAGCGCAAAAGCATGTTTGGTGTCCTGCCCGACTTTTTGCATCAGGTCACCATGCACGAAACTGTAGGTCAGGACCTCATTTGCGCCAGCCTTGCTTAGAACTTCACGGACTTTAGACTTTAATTCAAATAGCGGTTCTTTAGCTGCTGGTGTTGTATCGCGTCGGGGTAGCTCCAACGGCAAGTGATCATATCCATACAGCCGCCCGATTTCCTCAACAATGTCTTCCGGAATTTCTATATCAGTCCGCCAGAATGGTGGTGTTACAGC
>CAZILM010000009.1:0-3679 GCA_964540115.1 uncultured Candidatus Saccharibacteria bacterium
GGGACCTATCACTTAGGTCATTTGCGAGAACTAATTATTGCCGATGCAATTATGCTGGAATTAAAAAAACGAGGCAGGAAAGCCAAGCACGTTTATTATGCAGATGATCTGGATGCCCTTCGTAAAATACCCGTTAACATGCCAGCTTCACTTGAAAAGTATCTCGGTCAGCCGCTATGTGATGTGCCAGCGCCAGCGCCCAATAAGGGATCTTACGCCGACTTCATCATGCAAGGCTTAATTGATGCCAGCAAGGCTCTGGGCATGGAAGTAGAGTTTATTCGCTCTCATAAGAATTATCGGAACGGTTTTTTCGTAGAGGCTATTGAGAAATCGATAGAGCAAGCTGAATTGATACGAAAAATTCTTGAGACTGTTTCAGGCCACAAATTAGGGGAGGAATGGTCTGTGGTACAAGTTATGGAAGGCGAATATCTTAAGAATCGCCAATTTGTTCACATGAATACCAAAGACAAAACACTTGTCTATAAAGATAAAGACGGTAAAGAACAAACTGCGAATTATGCTAAAGGCGATGTAAAACTCAATTGGCGAGTTGATTGGCCGGCCAGATGGTGGTTGCTAAAAGTGGCCGTAGAACCGTTTGGGCGAGATCATGCTACCAGGGGCGGTAGTTATGACACTGGCGTGGCTATACTCGAACAAGTTTACGGCGAGCCAGCAATAATACCCGTACCATATGATTTCGTGAACATGGCCGGCGACACCAAAAAAATGAGCGCCAGTAAGGGGACGGGACTGGATGCCAGCGGGGCAGTCAAAATTTTGCCACCTGAAATTGTACGATTTCTAATGCTGCGTTATTCGCCGCAAAAACGGCTCTACTTTGACCCGGAAAATGGAGTCGCTCAGCTTATTGATGAATTTGCTTCATTGCAAGCAAAAACAGATAAGACAACTGAAGAAAAACGCCTCATTGAACTATGTCTGATTAATATTAAGCCCACGGTAAGTAGTATTCCTTTCACACATCTGGTCGCAAGTTATCAAGCTGCCCTAAAAGATCCGGCTAAAACAATTGAAAACCTGCAAAGATCTGGAGATGAAGAACTTAAGCCGGCAGCTAAAGCAGTAATTAAAGAACAACTTCAGTATATTGATCAGTGGCTAGCGAACTGGGCACCGGAAGATGTAAAGTTTGAACTGGCTAAAAAAGTGGACTCCAAAAACCTGAGCGGTAAACAAAAGGACTTCCTGAGTAATCTGGCTGACAAAATAGAAAAGGCTCCAAAAGATGCCGATGGTGAGTGGTTCCACAAGACAATCTATGGCTTTAAGGGTAAAGAGCTTGAGCCGAAAGAGCTTTTCGGCGCCCTGTACCAGACTCTAATCGGTAAAGAGGCAGGACCGCGAGCGGGCTGGTTCCTAAGCATTCTGCCCCGCGACTGGCTTATAAATCGCCTGAGGTTGGAAGCATAAATGCAGAATGCCATCTTTGCTGCTGGCTGTTTCTGGGGCGTACAGTATTATTTTGACCAGATTCCTGGAGTGGGGGAAACAACTGTTGGTTACACCGGCGGACACACCGATAATCCAACGTACGAGCAGGTTTGCGGCCACACAACCGGCCATGCCGAGGCTACTTTAGTTGAATTTGATCCTACAAAAGTTAGTTACGAAACGTTAGTAAAACAATTCTTCCGAATGCATGATCCGACTCAAATGAACAGGCAAGGTCCAGACATCGGCGATCAATATCGCTCGGCTATTTTTTATTTTTCAGGCGAGCAGCAAAAAACCGCCGAAAAAATCAGAGCTGAACTGCAAAATAAGTCCAAAAAACCAATAGTAACCGAAATAACCAAAGCCAGTAAATTCTATCCAGCAGAAGAGTATCATCAGAAATTTACCGAAAAAAATGGCCATGGTTTCTGTGCTGTACAATATGCGCCCGTGGCGGAATAGTGTATATTTAAGAAAATGGCGAATAAGACGAATAAGACAGCCCTGCATAATCAGTTGCACAAACTCCATATCGCATCTGCTGCGGTATTTGCTCTACTAGCAGTCGCGGCCGGGATACTTATGCAACATACCAGCTATCCGCTGGTTGTCGGTCATCTAACCAGCAATGAACTGGCTAGTCAGACTACAACCGTTTTTGCGCCGGCTATTCATATGCTTATGGAAGTCGATCTACGCTGGGTGCTAGTGGTTGTCTTAGGTCTGAGCGCTTTATTTTCGCTGCTTACTGTGACTCGTTGGCACGATAGCTACCATAAAGCTCTGAAAGCTGAAGTTCAGCCAATGCGTTGGATTGCACAAGGTGTTACCGCCGCTCTCATGATCGAAATTGCCGGTATGATTGCCGGTGTTCAAGATGTCATGGTGCTGAAAATAATGGCGTTTACAGTATTGATGGGTTCAATGCTTCGTTGGTACGGTGAAATGCAGCAAAAAGGCGCTCGAAAACCGATTTGGCAGCCCTTTACTATGAGTATAGTGCTGGACATTCTGCCGTGGCTCATTTTGATTGCCAGCATTGTAGCTACCCCAATCTGGGGTATGGTAAGGCAGCCTTGGTACGCTTACGCCCTATATCTTGTGGTAGCAGTAACCTGTATCTTGGGCGCTCGCAACCAATACCTGCAACTAAAGCAGGCTGCTAAATGGAAAGAGTACATGCTAGTGGAACGCAACTACGTAGTCATTAATTTTGTTTCCAAAGTTGCTTTTGCTGCCGTTCTTATAATAGGTCTGAAGAAGTAAGTTGTACGATTTCCGACAATCGCTCTGATTTTTGAAATACTTGTGCTTGCTTTGCAATATCCCTATACTCCTTGAATAGAACTATATTAACGGAGTAAAAAATATGGACCCACAAAACCCAAACCACCCGGTAGAGGGCGCTTTTTCTGATGATCAAAACAGCTGGCAACCCCCGGTGCCGCATCACTCTTTCGCACATCCTGAGCCACCTAGACCACCTGAACCGGTCGAGCCACCTCAGCTAAGCGTACCGCGAAGCTTATCATCAAAAGATGACTTGCCAGTCCCGGTTTTACAGGTGCTGAGCGTCCGCGGTGTTGAATACACCATGATGACACTTACGCTATGGTTTGCGGCTGGTGCTTTGATTGCCATGCTACTTGGTGTAGCCAATGGCGAATCTTCGTTCAGCTTTTTGTCTTTCCCATTGGCGCTATTACTAGTGTGTTTACCAATTTTCGCGTTTTTCTTTCTCAGACTGCGCAAATCAGAGCTGGCCAATCCGGCTCTAAGATTCGACGCCTCCAAACGACGTCTTAGCCAATTCACGCAAGTTCTCGC
Organism: uncultured Candidatus Saccharibacteria bacterium; assembly: GCA_964540115.1. Taxonomy (GTDB): domain Bacteria; phylum Patescibacteriota; class Saccharimonadia; order Saccharimonadales; family CAYVSP01; genus CAZILM01. Next base: position 3,292 of record CAZILM010000009.1, read on the forward strand.
GTTTGCGGCTTGTCTTTTCAACGTCATAGCCTTTGTTTACATGGTACTGCAGAAGTTTGGTGGTGAAAGCGCGCCATCTATTGGCAAATCGCTCCTGAACCTGCTTGTTGTATTGGCGGTGGCCGGTGGAATTCTGGCCTATTACTGGATTGACGAACATCGTCTGACGAAGTAGGCATCTAAAAATGAAAAGATACTACATAGGCATCCTGGTACTGGCAATAATAGCTTTGGTTTTAACCGGTTTTGTACTTGTGCAAGGAACTAAGAGTAAACAAGACGTTCAGACTGCCAAAAAGGCCCAGGAAATAGCCGGCAAGCTTAATAGTTATGTTGAAGTACAGAACAAAATACCGGCCTCCCTCAGTGAAGCTAAAATTACGGATGT
>CAZILM010000009.1:3779-9504 GCA_964540115.1 uncultured Candidatus Saccharibacteria bacterium
TGGCTGAAAGATGAAAGACTGCTCCACCAGTGGAATAAGGTGCTCAGGCTAAAACAGGGAAGTGAAGTAGTTTTGTTTGATGGTTTACAAACTGAGCGCCTCTATAAAATAACGGAACTGAGCGAAAAAGAAGCTCATTTGGAGCTGGTGACTGATTACGAACTCAAAAAGCCCCGGCGTGATGTTTATTTGCTGTGGTCGCTTTTAAAAAAGGATAAAAACGACTGGGTTTTGCAAAAGGGCACAGAGCTGGGTGTTAGCCACTTTCTGCCACTTCTGGCTGATAGGAGTGAAAAGACCGGTTTTAATCTGGAACGAGCCCGGAAAATCGTAATTGAAGCTGCTGAACAGTGCGGCCGCAGTGATATTCCAAATTTACGTGAACCTATGCTTGTTAAGACAGCTATTGAGGAATTTGACGGCAAAGTACCAATGCTCGTTTGTGATGAAACCGGCAAAGAAACAGAAACTAATCTTTCAAAGGCAGCTATATTAATTGGCCCAGAGGGCGGTTGGTCGGACAAAGAGAAATTGCTTTTTAAAGAATACCATCTGGCACCGCTCATTCTGCATGATTTCACCCTGCGTGCTGAAACCGCCGCAGTAGCCGCAATCGCAAAACTTTTGTAAGTAATCGCTTGCAGTGGCATAATAGTCCGAATGTCAGAATATAGAGTTGATCATGACCTTCCAGCAGTGGGAGTAACCGACGATGACGTCCTTGAAAAAGTCGCTGGTTACCTGGGACAGGTGGTTGATTTTGCTATCCCGGGCTTCGGCATTATTGAAAGAAGTGGTTATTATACAAATCACGTTGAAGCCCACCGTGCCCACAAGGCTCTTATCTTAGCAGCAGTTGAGTTAGTTAAGCCGGAGATAGCCACTGATGAAGATTTTAGGGACGAAAACAAAAACTATTCGGGCAAAGGCTCAGAAATGCATGTTGATCGTATACTATCAGCTGCTTCTGGCCAAGATATTGCTCTTCCTGGTATGTTTCTTCGGTTACATACTGCAGATCAATATAACGGAGCAGAGGTTACTCTCGCGAATGCGAAGCCAGGGATATCCGCTTCGCCGGACGATGAGGAACTTTTCCGGAATTTTACAATACATGATCGTTTTGAATTGCAGCGAAGAGGCTACGATTTTTGTTCACGTGGCACTGATGGACCGCGCTATAAAGGCCCAGCAGAATTACTGCGTATGATCAAATTTGGTAGTTATGATCCAATTGTCGTCCAGAAGGATATCTATTATTACTGGCAGCAACCTCTCTCTAGCGTCGTCTTTCGCACAACTACTGATATCGGACCTAATTCTGTCCATGGCTTTGATGCAATAGATCCGGACGTCGCGCGTATTGCATACATATCAGACCTGAAGGTTTACGCTCAGTGTCTGGGTGAACCCGAAACCAGCCTGCTACAATAGAACCCACCATGGCGGCAAATAACTACTGGCGGCAACGCTCGCAACCTTATAGACCGGGGCAGAAGACACCTTTTAAAGTCAGCCGCTCTAAAATTGAGCTGTTCAAACAGTGTCCCCGTTGCTTCTGGCTGGATGCAAGACTCAAGATCAAACGGCCGGATGGACCGCCATTTCAGATTAACAAAGCGATAGATGAACTACTCAAAAAGGAGTTCGATGTTTTTCGAGCAAAAGCCGAACCTCATCCTTGGATGACTGAGTATGAGATTAAAGCTGTCCCGATGCAACACCCCGAGCTGGATAAGTGGCGCCAGAATTTTACAGGGGTTTTTACACTTCACGAACCGACAAATTTGCATGTCTTTGGCGCGATTGATGATATTTGGATTAATGAGAATGGGCAAGCCATTGTGGTGGACTACAAGGCTACAGCTAAAGCAGCCGAAGTAAGTCTGGACGCAGACTGGCAGATAAGCTACAAGCGCCAGCTGGAGGTCTATCAATGGTTGCTCAGACAGAACGGACTCGAGGTGAACAACACAGCTTATTTTGTATACACCAATGGCCGGCTGGATATGGATGGCTTCTTTAACAAAGTGGAGTTTCGCACCAAAATTATTCCTTATGAAGGTAATGACGCTTGGGTAGAACCAACTCTTGAGAAAATGAAAAAGTGTTTAGAAGGTGATATGCCTGCAGTCGGTACCGCGGCTATGGGAGGCGAGTGTGATTTCTGCAGTTATGCCAAAGCGCGCACTCAACTAACCCTAGAGTCACTTAAAAAAGGCTAGTTGCGGTTCAAGCTTAAGCAAGCTACGATACAACTATGATCAAAAAGATCTTGTTTATAGAAGACGAGACAAATATTGCCGAATTGTATGCCCAGGTTCTTAGAAAAGCCGGTTATGAAGTCATGGTTGCGAACGACGGAGTCGAAGGCTTCAAAATAGCTCAAGACGGTGATTTTGATCTGTTATTGCTTGATTTAATGCTACCCAACATGTCTGGCGAGGAGATACTGAGCGCCTTACAAAACAAAGAAAAATCTCCCAATTTCCATGCTCACGTTATAATTCTGACCAATTTTGGCGAAGACGATAAAACGCGGCGAAAAATGGAAGAACTAACTGATGGCTACCTGCTAAAAGTCAATTACACACCACGTGCTCTGGTGGAATATATCCAAAAGCTCAAAACCTGAATTTAGAACCCTTAATCGTAACTTATGCGCAACATTAAATACGGTATACTAACTCCATGCTAGATATTCAGTTTATCCGCGACAACAAAGATCTAGTCCGGGAGAAGTCTAAACAAAAAGGTTATGACATCGACTTGGATCAGCTGCTTGGTTTTGATAATGAACGCCGGGAGTTGCTCAAACAAGTAGAAGAATTGCGCCGCCAGCGCAATGAACTGGTCTCTTCCAGTGGCGGCCAAAAGCCAAGTGAAGAGCAGGTGGCCAAAGGACGAGAACTTAAAGATCAGCTCTCAACCCTAGAACCTAAACTCAGTGCTGTTGAGCTGGAATTTATAGAACTCCTCAAAAATGTTCCGAACCCGCATTTTGATGACGTGCCAATCGGTGGGGAAGAAGCCAGTGTGGAGATTAAGAAATACGGTGAACAAGTGTCCGGGGCAGATAATCACCTAGACTTTGCGATCAAGCGCGATTGGGTAGATTTTGATCGCGGCGCAAAAGTTGCTGGCACTAAGTTCTACTTTATTAAAGGCGACCTGGCATTGCTTGAAAATGCAATTTTCCAATATGCCCTTAATTTTGTACTGAAGAAGGGTTTTACGTTCATGAGTGTGCCGCATATGGTCAATAGTCGCATAGCAGAAGGCACTGGTTTTGCACCTCGTGGCAGCGAGCAAGAGGATGAGTACTTTATTAAGGATGAAGACCTGGTCTTGATTGGTACGGCCGAGATTCCACTTACCGGCTACCACGCTGATGAAATTATTGACGAGTCCAAGCTACCGCTTTTATATGCCGGCTATAGTCCATCGTATAGAAAAGAAGCCGGTACCTACGGCAAGCATGCCCATGGTCTTTTCCGTGTACATCAATTTAATAAATTAGAGATGTACGTATTTTGCACACCGGATCAAAGCCAGGCGATGTTCGACAACATACTGGGCATTGAGGAAGAGATCTGGCAGACGCTAAAAATACCGTACCATGTCATAAACATTGCCTCCGGTGATTTGGGGGCGCCGGCGGCAAAAAAATACGATATTGAATATTGGTCTAGAGTTGATGGCAAATACCGTGAACTAACTAGCTGTTCAAATTGCACTGATTTTCAAGCCAGGAACCTGAATATTCGAGTTCGCCGAAAAGACGGTAGCATAGAAACCCTACACACACTTAATGGTACGGCCGTGTCTTTGGCTCGTTCACTGATAGCAATAATTGAGAACAACCAGACCGCAGATGGCAAACTAAGCATCCCGGAAGTTCTGGTGCCATACATGGGAGGAAGAACAGAGTTATGATTAAGAAACTGGAAATCAGCGGTGTACACACCAAAGCTGATCCAAAATTGCGTAGTTATATTACAAAGAAAATTGGCAAATTGGATCGTTATTTACCAAGGAATGCCCGAGAAAGTGCCCATGCTGAAGTGATACTAAAAGAAGGTAAAAATAAAACCAAAAAAGAGTACACCTGCGAAGTTATTTTGAAGCTGCCGCACGATACTATTGCTGTCTCTGAATCGACTATGAATATGTTTGCAGCGGTTGATATAGTTGAAGCCAAGCTAAAAAATTTACTTAAAAAATACAAAGAAACACACTCATCACTGCGTTTACACCGGCGAATGCTGGCCAAAGTCCGCCGCCGCAGCTCTCTGTAGTAATCTACGACTGCAAGGCCATTAAATCACACTGTTAAAAGACCCGTTACTGGGGTACAATGTCTGCTATTGCATCTGACTTAATGTGACTGAGGTAAAGGAGATCGAATAGTGAACAGGATTTACGCATTTGAGTGCCTAGGACATTTTCTTAGCGAGAAACGGACTGAGCTGTATAAACAATACTGCTCAGGAGTATCGCAGCTAAAAAATGGGCTGGGTGCCAAAAACGACTTACGAAGTTGGACTTTGTTCAACTTAGAAAGGCGTGGTGCGTAAATACTGATGAAGAAGGTCTTTAAAAGGATTCTAGGCGACCCGCAAGCCAAAACAATAAAACGGCTTAAAAAACGCGTTAAAGAAGTTAACGCTCATGCTGATGATTACAAAAAACTAACAGATGCCAAGCTTCGCGCCAAGACTGAAGAGTTCAAAAAACGCCTGGAAAAGGGCGAAAGTACAGATAAGTTACTACCTGAGGCTTTTGCTGTGGTCCGTGAAGCAGCGACTCGAGTTTTGAAGCAACGCCACTTCGACGTTCAGTTAGTCGGTGGCATGGTGCTGCATGAAGGCAATGTAGCTGAAATGAAAACCGGAGAAGGCAAGACGCTGGTGGCCACCTTGCCGGTTTATCTAAATGGACTAACCGGCAAAGGCGTCCACGTGGTTACGGTTAATGATTATCTAGCACAACGCGATGCCGGCTGGATGGGTCAGGTTTATCATTTTTTGGGTCTTACTACAGGGGTCATAATTGCAGACGAATCTTACGTATATGATCCAAAATTCAGTAACACCAAGCACTTTGATGCGCGTTTTCATCATCTAAAACCTTGTACGCGGCAAGAAGCTTATAGCGCCGACATTACTTATGGCACAAACAATGAATTCGGTTTTGATTATCTGCGCGACAACATGGTGCGTGAAGTTGATCAGCTCAGGCAACGCGAATTGCACTATGCGATAGTAGACGAAGTCGACTCCATCCTGGTAGATGAAGCCAGGACGCCTTTAATTATATCTGCGCCAGCTGTAACAAGTGGTAGCGCCTACGCTCAGTTTGCTAAAACAGTCCGCGCTCTTAAAGACGACGAACATTATGAAAAAGACGAAAAACACCGCTCGGTGATTCTGACTGCCAAAGGCATCCAGCTTATGGAGAAAACACTCGGTATTGATAATTTGTATGGTACCGAAAATATCCGTACCATTTACCATCTGGATCAGGCTCTCAAGGCCCAGGCTCTATTTAAGCGCGACAAAGACTACGTCGTAACCACTGAGGGCGAAGTAGTGATTGTCGATGAATTTACCGGACGACTTTTGAAAGGGCGGCGCTATAACGAGGGCTTGCACCAGGCGATTGAGGCTAAAGAGGGTGTTGAAGTTCAGGAAGAATCCATGACGCTTGCAACCATTTCTTTCCA
>CAZILM010000009.1:9604-11391 GCA_964540115.1 uncultured Candidatus Saccharibacteria bacterium
AAGAGGGTGTTGAAGTTCAGGAAGAATCCATGACGCTTGCAACCATTTCTTTCCAGAACTACTTCCGTTTGTACCAAAAACTGGCCGGCATGACTGGTACGGCCAAGACTGAAGAGGAAGAGTTCCATCAGATCTATAAGCTTGATGTCGTAGAGGTGCCTTCGAACAAAAAAATTGTACGCGACGACCGCACGGATCGTATTTATAGAAGCGAAGACGGCAAATTCCGGGCTATTGTGCGCGAGCTTAAACTGCTGCAACAACGTGGTCAGCCGGTATTGCTTGGTACTGTTTCAGTCGAAAAAAACGAAGTACTTAGCCGCATGCTTACGAAAGCCGGTGTGAAGCATGAAACTTTGAATGCCAAGAACAACGAACGTGAAGCCGGTATTGTGGCCAATGCCGGAAAAAAGGGCGCAGTTACTCTGGCTACTAACATAGCAGGACGTGGCACCGACATTGTGCTAGGAGAGGGTGTAAAAGAGTTGGGCGGGTTATTTGTGCTGGGTAGCGAACGGCATGAATCACGTCGGATTGATAATCAGTTGCGTGGTCGCGCTGGCCGTCAGGGAGACCCGGGAACAACTCAGTTTTTTGTCAGTACAGAAGATGATTTGATGCGAATTTTCGGTGGTGATCGAATAGGCTCCATTATGGACAGATTGAAAGTGGATGATGAATCACCAATTGAAAATCGCATGATCAGCAAAAGTCTTGAAGCCGCCCAGAAAAAAGTGGAAGGCTACAATTTTGATGCTCGTAAAAATGTCGTGCAATACGACGACGTTATGAACCGGCACCGCCGGGCAACTTATGCGATGAGACGCGAGATTCTGCATCAGACGGACATAGAAGGCCGGGTAAAAATCTATATCGAAGAAGAAGTTGAAAGTCTGGCAAATTCACCGTTGGCGTTGAGTGATCAATACGACGATATGGTTAAAGAAGTCTTTCCGTTTGACGACAAAACACTTGATCGATTATTTGATAGCGACACTACTAAATTCGGTAAGGAACTTTTAAAAGAAGCCAAAAAACTGTATAAACTGCGCGAGTCTTCATTTGGCGAAGATATTATGCGCAAAATTGAGCGCGACATTTACCTGCAAGTGCTGGATAACCTCTGGATGCAACATCTTGAGAACATGGATCATTTGCGCGAAGGGATTCACTGGATTAGCGTTGGTCAGCGGGATCCTTTAGTTGAATATCGTCGTCAAGGACAAATTATGTTTGAAGAAATGCAAAATACTCTTCGCCACGATGTTGTACGGGCATTATTTAATGCCGAACCGGTCAGCGAGGAAGAGTTGGACCGTCCGATTGAAACAGAATTGACTCGTGCCGCCCGTCAGTCTGTCGATAACGCCGATACAATTATTGAAGCCGAAGAATTCACTGAAACTGACTTTAAGGACGGCGACGCCGAAACCGAAAAGAAGCGTAAGGAACAGGCTAAACGTAAAAAAGCCCGTAAAGCTGAACGCCAGCGAAAATCCAAAAACCGAAAGCGAAAGTAAGGGCATTCATACATGAGCCCACATTTTACGTACTTTGATGCTGAGCTAGGCGTGGCTGAGGAACGGAGTGAAACGTACAAGTTGTACGATGAACGAGTACCGGAGGTCACAACAACGCTCAGCGCAAAGAGCGCTGACGGGATCGACGGCTGTGCTGTCGAGCAGGTCGGCGCGGTACGGGGAATGTGGCTATGAAGCATTCGGTTACTGAGCTCAAACTAAAAAACGGTGCCAGCGGACTGCTTATTCACATTCCGGATGCTACGG
>CAZILM010000009.1:11491-20796 GCA_964540115.1 uncultured Candidatus Saccharibacteria bacterium
CTCAAACTAAAAAACGGTGCCAGCGGACTGCTTATTCACATTCCGGATGCTACGGTTATGACATTCGATCTCAACTTCCGTGCTGGCGAATATCTGGTTCGCAGATCCAAATGGGAGACACCTCATCTTATGGAGCATCTTCTGCTTGGCGCCAATGAACTGATACCCAAAGCGCGGGCTTTCCAGGCTGAGTTTGAGAAAAACGGCGCCTACAGTAACGCCAGCACCGGCACATATGACATTTCTTATGAAGCTGAGTGTGCTGATTTTGAATGGGATAGGGTACTTGGTTTACTCCTTACAGCAATTACTAAGCCGTTATTTCTAGAAGACGAATTTAATGCCGAATTTGGCAATGTGCGCGAGGAATTAATGGCACGCAGCAATAATCATTTTCGACATTTGAGCCTGGCACTCAGACAAGCTTACGGATTTCTGGTAATGACCGACCAGCACCGTTTTGCACTGATGGACAATGTCAACGTGGAAGACGTGCGCCAACACTATCATGCCACTCATACCACCAGCAATATGCGATTTATAATTGCCGGAAATTTGCCGCCCGTCCGCCGACGTGCAGTCAAACAATTAATGGCAAATCTAGAGCTGCCTGATGGGGAAGGGCGAACCGCTCTACCTCTTGAAAAACCAAGACGATTGCCAAAGCCATTGCATATTAATAACGAAACCATTGATAACCTCTACTTCTATGTAGATACCTTTTTACAGCGGCGATTGAACGACCCGGAAACAGACGCGCTGGGCCTTATAAATGCCATGCTGACGGAAACACTTTATTCACGAATCCTTGGAACAGCTCGTGAACGCGGCCTGGTTTATAGTATGAGCTCCGGCTTTGGCCTGACTGAGCAAGCCAGCAACTGGTGGTTTGGTGCCCAGGTGCTGCCCAAGAATGTTTCGCCTTTATTTGACATCATGATTCATGAGCTGAGCGAAGTGTTTAGCGGTAATTTGCATGAACATGATATCGAAGAGGCTAAGCAGTACGCTCTTGGCCGTTATCAGCGAAGTGGACAGACCGTCGGTGGAACGGCTAACGGATACGCTATGCGCTACTTTTTTGACGATAAAATAGATGACTATTATGAAATTCCAGATCGCATACGTTCGATTACGAAAGATGGAATTATAGACGTAAGTCGGGCTTTGTTTAGCGACAATATATGGGGGTTCGGGACGCTTGGCAATGCGGGTGAATCTTTTGCGAGGGATCTTCATTCTCAATTGAGCCAGCTCTGGAAAAAGTGAATTTTCATTTCAGATTTTCCAAATGGTCGATGGTAACTGTAATATAAGCATATGCAGGAGTTAGAGAAGAAGGCCACCGTACTTAAAAGCGACATCGCTGAAGCTATCGGGCGTTTAAAATTATCTGAATTAGAGGCTGAACTGCGAAAATTGCAATTGGCTTCGCAGGCTGAGGATTTTTGGTCTGATAATAAATCAGCCCAAGATACCATGAAACAAATCAACCAACTTGAAAGCCGTGTAAACCCTTGGCGCGAATTAGAGCGAAATGTCCTTGAGCTTGATGGTCTAATCGGACTCAAAGACCGCAGCTTGGAAGCCGATTTGCACAAACAGTTAGAAGAAGCTGAGGCTTCTTTTAATGAACTAAAAAGTGCTCTGAAGTTTTCAGGAGCCTACGACGATCATGACGTTATTATGAGTATCTACGCCGGCGCTGGAGGAACTGATGCCCAGGATTGGGCGCAGATGTTACTTCGCATGTATGTTCGCTGGGCCGAATCGCAAAATTACGAAGTAAAAACACTGGAACAAAGTAGTGGTGACGAGGCCGGGCTTAAAAGTGTCACTCTTTATATAGAGGGTAACTTTGCCTATGGCCGTCTGAAAGGGGAGCAAGGTGTGCATCGTCTGGTACGGCTGAGTCCTTTTAATTCGGATCATCTCAGGCAAACAAGTTTTGCTAAAGTTGATGTTCTGCCTAAAATAGATGCCCCTAAAGACCTGGAAATTGATGAAAAAGATCTGAAAGTTGACGTTTTCCGCAGCGGCGGCCACGGCGGCCAATCAGTTAATACGACTGATTCGGCGGTACGTCTGACACATATCCCAACCGGCATAGTTGTTGCGATTCAGAATGAACGCTCCCAATTGCAAAACAAGGAAACAGCGCTGACCATTTTGCGCTCTAAGCTGGCCGCTCTGCAACTTGAGCAGCATGCTGAAAAAATTTCTGAAATAAAGGGGCCTAATGAACAGGCAGCGTGGGGAAATCAGATCCGTTCCTACGTGCTACATCCCTATAAACAAGTCAAAGATTTGCGGACAAAACACGAAACGACCGAAATAGAATCTGTACTTAACGGTGCTCTGAGTCCGTTCATAGAAGCCTATCTGGATTATTCGCTTGGTGATTAACTGGCGGGGTTGACAGTAAGGCGTCATAATTGTTAAGGTTAAATAGTTTTATCAATATAAACAGGATGATTTAACTATGGATGATCAGAATCAGAATCCACCAGTAAACCCACCAGTAGACGAACCAACACCTGGTGTAACACCGGATCCAGTTCCTAGCGAACCGGTAGTACCACCTGCTGATCCGGCACCAAGTGGTGACCCAGCTCCAGCCGAAGGCGGTGATGAGCCAGCTCCTGTGGCTCCTACCGAACCACCAGCACCCGGACAACTTTAAAGCTTAGTTAAGATATCTAAAACTCCCCGAGGAATTAAAAACCAAAGGGAGTTTTAGTGTTTATGTGAGGACTAATGGCAATGATAGTAACTTGTTATAATAGTACTAATGATTTTATTGGATAGGGTATCTAAGATATACGGTCGCGGAGCCACACCGGCGCTAGATCGCATTAGTCTTCACGTTGAACCGAAGGAATTTGTGATTGTTGTCGGCCAAAGTGGAGCAGGCAAGTCTACAATCTTAAAATTACTGACCCGCGAAGAACGTCCCAGCAGCGGCAAGATAATCGTCGGTGGTATAGATTACGATAAGCTAAAGGACCGTGAAATTCCGCTGTTGCGGCGCAAAATTGGCGTTGTATTCCAGGATTTCAAGCTATTACCGAATAAAAATGTGTTCGAAAACGTCGCCTTCGCACTTGAATTGGTCGGCTACGCCAATCGCGAAATTAATCATACAGTACCAAAAGTGCTGGATCTCGTCGGTCTGGTCGGGAAAGAAAAGCGTATGCCACTGGAGCTATCCGGCGGTGAGCGCCAGAGGGTAGCTATTGCGCGGGCTGTTGTACGCCAGCCGCGCATTCTAATCGCTGACGAACCGACAGGTAATCTTGACCCGAAGCACGCTTGGGATGTCATTAAAGTGCTTGAGAAAATCAATAAATACGGAACAACGGTGCTACTGACAACTCACAACCAGGATATAGTTAACCGTTTACAGCGCCGGGTTATTACAATTAAGGATGGCAAAATTGCGTCTGATCGAGCTAGAGGGGAATATAAAGCCTCATGAAACCGACCGGTATGAGACGGCGAATTATTACGCTGGAACGCATTTGCACAACGGGATTAGTCAACTTCCTGCGCAATGCCTGGTTGGCGGTAGCAGCCATAGCCATGATGCTGGTAACTCTCACGATTGTCTTATTTTTAGTAATATCCAACGCCACTTTCGGCCACACCATTAGCCAGATTACAGATAAAATTGACGTATCGGTCTACCTGAAAGATACGGTTGAGCCAAAAGACAAGGATAAACTAGTAAGTCAAATTCAGCATCTGAGCAACGTGAAATCTGTGACTTATGTTTCCAAAGAAGAAGCACTGAAGGATTATCAGCAGCAGAATAAAAATAACCAGGATCTATTAGCAGCGATTTCGCAGACCGACAATCCTTTACCGGCTACAATCCAAATCAAGCCCAAAGACGTCAATAAAATTAATGAAATTCGTGACTTTCTGGAAGAGCCAGAGGTAAAGCGATACCAATCCGATGAAACTTCTTACTCAGGTGATCGAAAACAGGCTATTGATAAGATTACCCAAGCCACTCGATTCATGAGGGAAGCGGCTTTTGTTGGCGTAGTAGTCTTTACGATTATTTCAACGCTGATTATTTTCAACACCATACAGATGGCTATATTTAACCGGCGCGAAGAACTGACCATTATGCGTCTTCTGGGCGCCAGTACCTGGTTCATACGTGGACCGTTTGTCGTAGAGACTGTGCTTTACGGCATTATCGCATCAGTAATATCGGTGATTTTAGTCGGTAGTATGTTTACGGTGGCTTCTTCAACTTTTGAAGCTACCAGCCTTGGGCTGCTCGATATTGGTTTTGCTAGCGACTACTTCAGCAATCATTTTTGGGAGATTTTGACGGTGCAAATGGGCATTGGCGTGCTCATAGGTGCGGTCTCGTCTGTACTGGCTACCCGGCGCTACCTCAAATTTAAGAGTACAAAATAGCTAAATTATTCGTTTCTGCATTGTGCTGCATTCATGTGCGAAATATCTGCTATTCTAGATAGACTAGGAGGGTATACATTCAGTTAATGAACAAGAGCAACCGGCTTAATATGAGCCTGCCCACCAGGTATATTTGTAAATCGCTAACACCTTGCGCGACGACCTTGAGTATGGTAGTATGAAGGTGTTAATAACAAAACCAAAAATGAAATTTAGAAAAATCCGCTCCCATCTTTCTGTATTGCCGCTAGCTATTATGATTGGTGTTTTTGGAATTGGCATCATAAGCGTGCCCCTCGCTCAGGCTGATCGCTTTGATGATCAGATAAACGCACTCCGAGCAGACAATAACAGTAAAAATACAGCCAGAGCTCAACTTGGGGCTGAAGCGGCATCGTTGGCAGACACAATTAACAAATTGCAGCAACAGATTGATAGTCTGCAGGCACAGATTCAGGCCAACCAGGCTAAAAGCGATGATTTACAGCGTCAAATTACAGCAGCCGAGGCTGAACTGGAAAAGCAGAAAACTATTTTAGGTGAGAACATTAAGACCATGTATCTGGAGGGGCAGATTAGTACGCTCGAGATGCTGGCATCCAGCAAGGATCTAAGTGAGTTCGTAGATAAACAACAATACCGCAACTCTGTATCCGACAAGATTAAGACCACTCTTCAAAAGATTACTGAACTCAAGCACCAACTGGCTGCACAGAAAGATGAAGTAGAAAAATTGCTGGTTGATCAACGTTCTATGAACACCCAGCTAGCTGCCCAGAGATATGAGCAGGATACTTTATTGAATGCAAATGAGAGTCAGCAGGCATCTCTTAGTGCCCAGATCAAAACTAACAACGGCCAAATTTCCGAATTACGTCGCCAACAGGCGATTGAAAATGCCAAATATAACATTGGTGATATGCACGGTGACCCCAACAATGGCGGCTATCCGGCTGTTTGGGCTAATGCCGCTCAGGATAGCATGATCGACAACTGGGGTATGTATAATCGCGAATGTGTTAGCTTTACAGCTTGGAAAGTCTGGAATAGCGGCCGACACATGCCGTACTGGGGAGGTCGTGGCAATGCCAATCAGTGGGATGACGATGCACGCGCCGATGGCATTCCCGTAGATAGCAACCCGCAAGTTGGCGACGTCGCCATTAGCAACTCTGGGCCATATGGGCATGCTATGTATGTTGAAGCGATTGGCAACGGCTCAATCTATGTTTCCCAATACAACGCCCAATTAACAGGGCAGTACTCTGAAGGCTGGCGTTATACTACCGGGTTAGTGTTTATACATTTTCCATAATTCACCTTAACTAGATGCTTCTCATCATGTTTACGGTATAATTGTTTGGTATGTCTGAAATAAAAGGGGAAGACGAGGTAAAACAGCCTAGGGTGGCTAAGAAAATTGGCCGGTGGCCGCGTATTGGTTCTGCTATACTGGCAGGCTTTCTTTTATTTAGTTTTGGCGTTGGGGTGGGCAACGGTCGCATAAATATAGGACCCGATAGAATTTTCCGTAAATCTGTATCTCAGAAGACACCCGCTAATTTGGATTACTCCAGTGTTGAACAAGTTTATGATTCGCTAAAAGGCAACTTTGACGGCCAACTAGACGTAAACAAACTGATGGACGGGCTGAAACAAGGACTAGCCACAGCAAGCGGCGATCCTTACACGGAGTACTTCAATCCGCAGCAGGCTAAGGACTTCAGCAACGAGTTGAGTGGCTCTTTTACAGGTATTGGTGCAGAGCTTGGTAAAGACGCCAACAATAATATTGTAGTTATAGCTCCGATTGCCGGCTTTCCAGCCGAAAAAGCCGGTTTGCGTGCTAAGGATGTCATCGTAGATGTTGATGGTAAAAGTACTGCCGATATGACGATCAGCCAAGCAGTTGATAAGATACGCGGTCCTAAGGGTACAGACGTAACTCTTAAGGTCGTGCGTGGACAAACCCAGCCGCTGACAATCAAAATTACCAGAGACACAATCACTATTCCGAGCGTTGAAAGTAAAATACTTGATGGCAATATCGGCTATATGAAAATCAGCCGTTTCGGAGATGACACTACTGCGTTAAGTCTAAAAGCCGCCAATCAGTTTAAGCAAGCCGGTGTAAAAGGTGTGGTACTAGATCTGCGTAATGATCCGGGTGGTTTGCTGGACGCGGCTGTCAGTGTTTCTAGTCTATGGCTCCCTTCCGGCAAAACAGTTCTGACAGAGCGGCGCGATAACACTATTGTGCACACTTATAAAGCAAACGGTAATTCGGTGTTAAATGGTATTCCAACCGCAGTATTGATAGACGAAGGTAGCGCCAGTGCCAGCGAAATTACGGCAGGCGCTCTCAGTGACAATAATGCAGCCACTTTAATTGGTGCTAAAAGTTTTGGAAAAGGTAGCGTACAACAGATTGTAAACTTAGGCGACGGTAGTGAATTAAAGGTCACAATTGCCCGCTGGTTTACTCCCAATGGCCGCAATATAGATAAAGAAGGCATCCAACCGGCTAAAGAAGTAAAACGCACTGATGACGACTTCAAAAACAACCGCGACCCTCAGCTGGATGCCGCCACGGCAAGCCTAAAGTAGTTGTCGCTAGCAGGGGGTTTAAAATTATAGCGCTTGAGCTATCTGGCGCTATAAGGTAGGATATAAACGAACAAATAAGGGGCAGGTTGTGGCCAAAAAGCCAGTTAAGTATATATTTGTTACAGGCGGTGTGCTTTCCGGTTTAGGAAAGGGTATTACAGCCGCTTCAATCGGGAACCTCTTAAAAGCTCGCGGTTTACGAGTTAACCTCCAAAAGTGCGACCCTTATCTAAACGTTGATGCCGGCTTACTGAACCCCCGCGAACATGGCGAGTGCTTTGTTACTAAAGATGGTGCGGAAACTGATCTGGATCTAGGCCACTATGAACGTTTCACCGATGAGGAAATGACTTCAGCTAGCTCTTTAATGAGTGGTCGTGTTCTACTAAAACTTATACAAGACGAGCGCGCCGGCAAGTTTGATGGCGATGATGTGCAGATTATTCCGCATTTAACGGGGGCTATTCAAGATTGGATTATTAAGGCCGGTGATGGTTACGATGTACACATAGTAGAAATTGGCGGCACAGTCGGCGACTACGAATCTTTGAGTTTTATTGAAGCTATTCGCGAGCTGGGCGTAAAAGTCGGGTTGGAAAACTGCGTGTACATACACGTTGTTTACTTGCCTTATCTGGGTGCCAGTAACGAGACCAAGACTAAACCGGCCCAAAATTCAGTTCGTGAATTACGCGGTCTAGGGATTGCGCCGGATATTTTAGTAGGCCGCAGCGAAAAACCGGCTAATGCGGCCGTAAAGCATAAACTCAGCCTTTTTAGTGGTGTGCCCGAGTCGGCCATTGCGCTTTTACCAAACGCTCCGAGCATCTACCAGGTGCCTTTAACACTTGAAGATACAGGTATAGCCAATGTCATCAGCGAGCGCTTAGGCCTAAAAACGTCCAAGCCGCACTTAAAAGAATGGCGGGCGGTTGTGGATCGAGCGACAGCTGAGCATCCAAGAACAATCAAAGTCGGTTTTGTGGCAAAATATATGGACAATACCGATACCTACATGTCTGTTTTTGAGGCTTTAAAATCGGCGGCCTGGTTCCACAATACGAATATAGACATTAGCTGGATTGATGCCAGTAAATTTGATTCCCCGGATTCTGATATAGACGCTGTTTTAAAAAGTTTCGATGGCATCGTAGTGCCCGGCGGGTTTGGCAAACGTGGATTAGAGGGCAAAATTAAAGCAGCTCAATACAGCTTAAAGCAAAAAGTTCCGTACTTGGGGTTATGCCTTGGGTTGCAAATGGCCGTAATCGGCGCAGCTCGAAATAACGGCATTACTGAAGCCACCAGCTTTGAACTCGATCCTGATAGTTCGGAGATAGTTATAAATACTATGGAAGATCAAAAAGGTAAATTGCAAACCGGCGGTACTATGCGGCTTGGCAACTACGACTGCCATTTAGAAAAGGGTAGCTTGGCAGCAAAAGTTTACGGCAAAAGCGATATAATTGAGCGCCATAGGCACCGCGGCGAGTGTAATAATGTTTATCGTGATAAGTATGAAGGATGGGGAATACGCGCCACTGGCATTAACCGTCAAAATAACCTAGTAGAAGTAATTGAAGGGGTTGATCATCCATTTTTGTTAGCCAGTCAGTTCCATCCGGAGTTCAAGTCCAGACCCAATCGACCACACCCGATGTTTAAGGGGTTCGTCGAAGCCTGTCTCAAGAAGTAATTTCACATTTTACAGTTCACAATTATCAACAATTTTACAGCTAGCATTTCTCATTTGTATGATAAGTGATAAATGTAAAATTAATGTGAAATGTTAAATGGAAATTGAAAAATAGTGCTTACTACGTTAGCATGATGGTTATGGATAACGCGGCTGCGCCGGCAGCAACACCTCCCCAGGGGACGCCTAAAAAGATTCTGTTAGTTGAAGACGACGACGCCCTAGCCGGTGTCTATCAAACGCGCTTGGAAGCCGAAGGTTTTACGACTAAGCGCGTACCTAATGGCGAGGACGCCTTGGCAGCGGCCATTGCTTATAAGCCGGATTTAATTTTGCTTGATGTTATGATGCCCAAAGTCAGTGGTTTCGACGTGTTGGATATCTTGCGCAACACGCCGGAAACGGCCAATTTAAAAATTATCATGCTTACAGCGTTGAGCCAAGAGAGCGATAAAGAACGTGCCGCCTCTCTCGGAGTAGACGATTATCTGGTAAAAAGCCAGGTAGTCATTGCTGATGTAGTCGACCGCATAAGGCACCATCTGGGGTTGTAAAACAAACAGATGGA
>CAZILM010000010.1:0-2310 GCA_964540115.1 uncultured Candidatus Saccharibacteria bacterium
ATGAACAAGCGTGATTACTATGAAGTCTTGGGTGTTGGCAAGACTGCCAGTGCTGATGAGATAAAAAAAGCCTTCAGACGCAAGGCAGTGGAGCTGCATCCTGACAAAGAAGGTGGCGATGAAGAGAAGTTCAAAGAAGTCAACGAGGCTTATGAAGTTCTTAAAGACGACAGCAAACGCAAACGCTATGATCAATTCGGTCACGCTGGCGTAGGGACTAGTGCGGCGAGTGATGGCAATCCGTTTGCCGGGTTTGGTGGGCAAAGCCAAAATGTTAATTTTGACTTCGGCGACTTAGGGCTTGGCGATATTTTTGAAAGCTTTTTTGGCGGTAATTTTGGCGGGCAGCGTAGAGGAAACCAGCGAGCCCGTGGTCGCGATGTTGAAACCGGTGTCGAGATAACCTTTGAACAAGCTGTTTTTGGCACGGAGGTAGATTTACATCTTGGTCTGGAAGACAATTGTGAACACTGCAAAGGCACAACTGTGGAACCAGGTCATGAACTGAAACAATGTGACCAATGTGGTGGCTCAGGGCAAATCGTAAATGTAACACGTACTGTATTTGGTAACATCCAGCAGGCAAGCGTATGCCCCAAATGTAGAGGCACGGGCAAAGTGCCTGAAAAGGTTTGTTCGGTCTGCCATGGTAAAGGAACCAAGCGCAAAAACGTCGAAATTACGCTTAAAATTCCGGCCGGGGTAGATGACGGGGCAACTATTAGATTACGCGAACACGGTGAAGCCGTCGCAAATGGTCCGAAAGGCGATCTTTACGTCGGCGTGCGCGTTAAATCGCACAAAAAGTTCACCCGTGAGGGCGATTTGATACTGAGTCAGGAACACGTTGGTATGGTAGAAGCGGCTCTAGGTACGGAAATAGAGGTAGAAACAGTAGACGGGGCGGTCAAAATGAAAGTGCCGGCCGGTACTCAAAGCGGCAGTGATTTTAAATTATCCAGCCATGGGGTGCCACATCTAAAAGGCGACTCTCGTGGAGCCCATATAGTAACTGTGATTGTTGATACACCAACCAAACTGAGTAAGAAACAGCAGGAATTGCTTAAACAGATTCAAGAACCTGGACAACGAGGACTGTTTGGTCGATAAATTTGCTCAACTAGACTAATTGTTATAAAATAAGTTTATGGTTCAGCAGCCGCACGAGGCACCTTTTGATAGTCAGCAGTCAGTTCCTGTTGAAATAGTAGATTATCCATCACGAGGTTATCGTGAAACTGCAGAATTTCTGCATAATGCCTTAGTAAAGATTGCTGAATTACAATTAAACCCAGTTACCGGATTAAAAGATCGACGAGCCTTTTGCAGGGAAACATTACCCCTACTGTGGCGAGCCCAACATCCTAGTTCCAGAAATGATTCAGAGAAATTTGCATTGGCTTATATTGATATAGATGGGCTCAAAGTAACAAATGACCGTGAGGGTCATGCTAGGGGCGATGAATTACTGGTGGTTGTAGCTAAAAGTTTGGTTCAACAATCGCGCCCTACTGATCGGGTCTATCACCTGCAAGGCGATGAATTTGCGATAGTTATGACGCATTTTGCAATTCCGCCTGACAAAAATATGGATGAAGTTCTGTCTGAAAAAATCATTAACATGGAAAGAAGAATTGAATACGATATAGGTAAAGAAGATTTTCCTCTTGATGAAAATATGGGCGCAAGTGTGGGCGTAACGCTTCTTGAGCCAAATGATACTCTCGACAGCTTAATGGCTCGAGCCGATGGATGTATGTACCTACAGAAGCAGATGCGGCGACTCGAGCATTACGCCGACCCCACCGAACAATATTAATCTGTACAAAGTTCCGTTTATGCTTAATAATTACGGTTAAATGAAAAAAACAAACGAAGCCGGGTTTATTCCCTTGATCGTGGCGTTACTTGCTATACTAGTTGCGCTGATTGTCGTAGTATTTCTACGCGTCAGTAATGCTAAAAAATAGCATTGCAAAACGTTAGAAAATATGATATAGTTTTGCAACTTTACTAGTGTAAAGAGACAAGCGCAATGGTAGAAAAACTGCAGCCTAAAGTAATTGGTGTTTTTGAGGCGGTGAGCTTTCCAAGCTTCAAGCTAAAGGACGTCATGGCAAAGATTGACACCGGTGCATACACCGGTGCACTACATTGCACCAAGATTGAGGAAGAGCAGACACCTGAAGGCAAGGTGCTACATTTCTCCCCATTCGATAAACCAAAAGCCCGAATTACCACCGAGCAGTTTGCCGTAAGACACGTAAAAAGTTCTAACGGTAAAGAAGAAGATCGTTACTTTATCACCAC
>CAZILM010000010.1:2410-3582 GCA_964540115.1 uncultured Candidatus Saccharibacteria bacterium
GCCGAAGTAGAGGACCTTATCGAACAAGCTGGTGGAGTGCCGCTAATTATTAAGGTAGCTCGTGGTACACATGGTAACGGTGTGGTTTTGGCCGAGACACGTAAAGCCGCCCAAGCTGTAATGCAGGCCTTTTATGTGGAAGGCGTAAACTTTTTAGTACAGGAATTTATCGAAGAGTCAGCCGGTAGCGATATTCGTGCCTTCGTGGTTGGCGGCAAAGTAGTAGCCAGCATGAAACGCCAGAGTCTGGACGACGATTTTCGCTCCAACTTGCACCAGGGCGGGGCAGGAACTTCCATAAAGCTGACTGAAGAAGAACGTAAAATCGCACAACGTGCTGCAAAGGCGATTGGTTTACCAATCTGCGGCGTTGACATGATGCGCAGCAAGCGCGGGCCATTGGTTCTAGAAGTGAATGCCAGCCCGGGTTTTGGCATTGAGCAAGTTACTGAACGAAACGTTGCTGCTAAGATTATTGAATACGTCGAACAAAATGCTAAGAGCAAGCAACAGAAAAAAGATAGAGTTGGGGCCTAGGGATTCTCAACGCAAACACCTGCTTCCTGTCATGGCCAGGAACACTGGGTTTGCTTCTGGCGCCGAGAGCTGTTTTTCGACTTCGTCTCTCAGTCAAAGTACCACTTGTACATTTCCTTCGAATACTCGTCGAGAAAACAACTTCGGCATCCAGCTGAGAATCCCTAGGTAAAGTTATGCGCAAGCTATATGCCAGAAAGTACGCGCCAAGTATTTTTCTTTTTGCTGGAGTTATCACACTCTTTTTAATTTGGGTTGGAACCGCCAAGGCTCCGAATCCTTCGGTAACTCTAAACAATCATAAGTTCAGTGTTGAATATGCAGATTCACCCGCACAACAGCAGAAAGGTCTGGGTGGTCGGGATAGTTTAGCAAAAGACCAAAGCATGTTATTTCGTTTTAAAACATCTGGTAAAGAATGTTTCTGGATGAAAGACATGCGCTTCAATCTGGATATTATCTGGATAGGGAGCGACAGAAGAGTGGTATACATAGAACCCGAGGTATCGCCAAAGACCTACCCCAAGACTTACTGTCCACCACAGCCAGCACAATATGTACTAGAGGTTAATTCAGGTACTGCCGCTGAACTGCATTTGAAACAAGGAGACAACATAACTTTCTAAACCTGGCTT
>CAZILM010000010.1:3682-20706 GCA_964540115.1 uncultured Candidatus Saccharibacteria bacterium
TGCCGCTGAACTGCATTTGAAACAAGGAGACAACATAACTTTCTAAACCTGGCTTTTAGCGTAAGCTTCTTACTGTTAAGATAAGGGTTATTATGACCTCACTTATCATCTTGGCCGCAATTGCCGCAGCTACCATTGGAGGTGCGTTATTTTTCCGGGTAAATAGTATTTTATTGTTTACAAGTGTAGCTGTGGGCGATTTATTGGTTCGCTACATGGGAGAAGATGCCACATTAGTCGTATCCAGTGCCTACAGGGGCAATCATGACGAAGTTATCGCCAAACTGGGTCTTCTAGTTTTACCCTTAATACTTACACTTTTTTTTGGTCGTCATAGTTTTAGCAAAGCCAAGGTTGTTCTGCACTTTATACCTATAGTAGCTACCGGTATTGTGCTATCGCTTTTGGTACTGGGTCTGTTACCCGGCGGTTTTCAGCATGATGTATATAGCTGGAAGTACGGCTATATTATTCAGCAAAACCAGGATCTAGCTATTGCCGCCGCAGGAGTGGCCAGTCTAATAGTTGCCTGGATTACCAACGGGACAGGTAAGTCTAAACATTCCAAAAAGCACTAACCGAAGCTTACTTAGCGGCCGGCGCAGCTTTTTCGGCTGGATGCTGAAGCAGATAGCTATATAACAGCGCTATAGCGGCGCTGTACATAATCAGGAAGTAGATGGCGAAAGGAATGCCGATAATAGTAAATATCAGCAGCCCCATGGCAAAGTTGGCGCCAATGATTCCCCAAACTTTGCCGCTGTTGCCTTTAGTAGCATGCCAGCTGGCCTTAAAGGCTTCAATCGGCTCCATCTTTTTATCGATCAGGAAATAGTCTGCCAGTAGCAAACGCGGGAAGACAAAGAAAAAGGGTATGACGAATGCCAGTACGCTGATAATCAGCACGGCAGTAACCAAGAGACGGAGCAAAAACATCCTGAGCCAAAAGGGAAACGCCTCTTTAATAGAGTTTTCGACAGAAACTTTTTGACCGGCCACACTCTTTAAAAAGATTATTGTTATCACCGCTGTTTCCAAGGCCCCAATAACAAAAGAAAGCAAATCGCCAACCCTCTGTTTTAAAAGCACATTAGCTAGAATGCTTACGCCAATTGACAATAAACCAACAAATACCAGGGTCCACAGGTTAACCTGCATAGCTTGTTTTGAGTATTTGTATAAACCAAAACCGCCGGGCCAGGCACCGGGTACATTAGGAAGTGTTGCAACACCTTGGCCTGTTTGTTTAGTCTGTGAATTATCTGGTTCCATTTTATTCTCCCAATCTTATGGATTAATCATACGGTTAAGTGTGAAAAAATGAAACGACTAACTAAGCTTATGCTAAAATAACTCTCAAGAGCATGAAACGGGCAATTTATATAATTCTGGGTGTAAGTGTAGTAGTTGCCTGTTTGGTTGCCGCCAAAGCTCATGCTGATACTCCACCAGCTACTCCACCAGCCGGTTCTAACGCCTCACAACGACTAGCCCAACGCAAGGCTGAGCGCAATGTCCAACTTGATGCCAAGGACACCAAGCGCTTGAGCCAATTCTGCACCGTTTCACAGGGTAAATTGGGTGTTCTAAAAAGCACTACCAACAAAAATTTTATCAATCGCAAAACAGAGTATCAGAACATGGCTGCTGACCTATGGGTCATCATTGGTAAGCTAAAACTGGCCGGCAAAGACACCTTCCAGCTTGAAAAACAATTGGCCACTCTGACCGACAAAATCAACAACTTCCAGACTGTAGTGACTAACTATCAGCAGGCACTTGATGACACAGTGGTAATCAATTGTCAGGCTGATGTCGTCGGCTTTAAAGCTCTGCTTGATACAACCCGGCTTTATTATGCTGACTTAATCGCGCGCTCTAAGGACATCCGATCGTTTGTAAGTGACACCGTTAAGACTTCACTGACCAGTCAGCTTAATGATCTTCAACCCGCTAATGAGGGGAGCCAGTAGTATGCCGCCAAACCAAATTCAGCCCACTCAACCTGGTGTGGTGTCACCAGAACAGTTGCCAACGATTCCTACACAATTGCCTCCCAAACCGCCAGCACAAAAGTCCAGCAAATTATTCTACGTCCTTGGCGGCGGGGTAGCTCTGCTAGTAATTATTACTGTAGTTGTGGTGCTCGTGGCTGGTAGCAGCAAAAAACCAGCTCCTAAGTCCAACACTAGCGCGAACACTCAGTCGGTCTCATTGGATCCTGCCACTGCTTTGGATGTTCAACAGGCCAGCGATGCCATCAGTAACCACTTAAATCAGACCAACGACGCACAGACATTACCGGCTACAGCACTAGACGACAAGACGATCGGCCTCTAGTTTGCTTCAACAGGGGTAATAAGTTATAATCACGCAGTCCTAACCGGGCCCTTAGCTCAGTTGGTAGAGCAGCGGCCTTTTAAGCCGCGTGTCGCGGGTTCGAGCCCCGCAGGGCCCTCCAAAGAAAAAGTCCAGCCAAGTGTTGGACTTTTTCTTTGGCTCTGACTGGGGCTCGAACGGGATTGCCTGTGGCAATCCCCGGCACCCTTGCCCCAAAGATGCCAGTGGCATTTTTGGGGTTGCCTTGCCAAAACTTATTTTTGTTTTGGCGGTAAGGCGAGCCCCGCAGGGCCCTCCAAAGAAAAAAGATCTACTCTCGTAGGTCTTTTTTCATAATTGTGTCGTGCTCATGGTTTGCGCGCGAGTCTTTATTAAAATATTAATAAATGAGGGTAGAGTGGAGGCTCAGACGAACCACGATTATTACTGTAGGGCTATTGGCTTTTCTCGTCGGTCTGGGTCTAGCGCGGTTCAGGAGTTTGGACTTCAACTGGGTTATTGCTGCCACTCTTCCTTTAATATTGTTTCCTAAACGAAGAAACCTAGTCTTTACCTTTTGTGTCCTGCTTTTTGCATTATCGATCGGTTGGTGGCGCGGTTCAATGGTTATGCAACAGTTGAAACCCTATCAGAACTTGAATTTAAAAAAAGTCGTGATTATCGGCACGACCGACAGTGATGGTGTTTATGATGATAAGTCTCAGCTGAGCTTTGACCTTAGAGATGCAACAGTTGTGAAGCCAGAGAAAACTAAACTTATTGGCAAACTAAAGGTTACGGGTTACGGCGTCAATATGGTTTACCGGGGCGACCGGGTTCAGATAGAGGGTAAATTGTTCAAAACGCGCGGTAGCCGCCAAGCGAGCATAGGCTTTGCTGACATTAGTGTTAGAGAGCATCATAACACCTGGGTTGATAACGTCAGACGACGATTCAGTGCAGGTATGGAGTCGGCTTTGCCGGAACCACTGGCCTCATTTGCGCTTGGCCTTCTAATTGGCCAACGCAGTACTTTGCCCCAGGAGGTAAATAATCGATTATCGCAAGTCGGATTGACACACTTAGTGGCTGTATCCGGATATAATCTGACAATTTTAGCCATAGCGGTAAGGCGTGTATTGGGCAAGCGTTCAAAATACCAAACTACCATACTGTCGCTGGTATTCATTGGCTTATTTTTAATGATTACTGGACTAAGCGCCTCGATTGTCCGAGCTGCATTAGTTAGCATGTTAAGTTTAGCGGCATGGTATTACGGGCGGAGTATACGCCCGCTTTTATTGCTTAGTCTGGCTGCGGCTATAACGGCTGGTTGGAATCCGATTTATTTATGGTCGGACATTGGTTGGTACTTATCATTTTTAGCATTTTTCGGAGTATTGGTAGTTGCACCTCTAATTGCAAAGCGATTTTCAGCGCATAAGGAGCCCCGACCTTTAACGATGGTGTTTATTGAAAGTCTGTCGGCGCAGCTTATGGTCGCGCCGTTGATTATGTATATTTTCGGCCAGGTTTCCATAATTGGTATTGTTGCTAACTTACTGGTGGTGCCACTGGTGCCTTATGCCATGCTAGCGTCTATGATCGCTGGACTCGGCGGTATGATGGCAGCTTCAATATCAGGCTGGTTTGCATTGCCGGCACGCTTGCTGCTGACATATATGATCGATGTCGTGAACTTACTGAGCCGTGTGCCGCATGCTCTGGCCCAAAGTAGCTTGATGTTATGGCAGGTACTATTCCTATACTTTGTCGTCATATTTTTATGTTTAGTGCTATGGCGTAGAGGCTCAAAAAATGCTAGAATTACCCCTGTAATCGTAGAGGAATAAGCTTTGTCTGGACACAGTAAGTGGAGCACTATAAAGCGGCAAAAGGGCGCAAAAGATGCAGCTCGAGGCGCCGTTTTCACTAAACTTGGCAATGCCATTGCGTTGGCCGCGCGTAGCGGGGGGGATCCTGATATGAACTTTACCCTCCGACTGGCTATAGATAAAGCCAAAGCGGCCAATATGCCTATGGCCAACATTCAGCGATCGGTTGATCGAGGCAGCGGTAAACTGGGTGGTGAGCAAATTCAAGAAGTAATGTATGAGGGCTACGGGCCGGGCGGCGTGGCAATTTTAGTAGAGTGCGCGACTGATAATATAAACCGTACCTATCCAGAAGTGCGTTTGGCTTTTTCAAAACATGGTGGCAATATTGCCGAGAAAGGCGCCGTGGCTTTCCAGTTTGATAGAAAAGGCCTGGTGCGGGTGAAGCAAACCGGCGATGAAGTGTTAGAGGCGGCCATTGAAGCCGGTGCAGACGACGTACAGGAAGAAGACGCTGAATCCATTATTTATACTGATCCGAAAGAGCTTGCAAAGGTTCGTGAAAGTCTACGCGGAGCCGGTCTTGATGTTACTGAAGCGGAACTAACGTTCGTACCCAACAATACAATTGAGGTATCCGACAAAGACACCGCCGGCAAAATTATTCGTCTAATGGATGCTCTGGAAGAATTGGATGATGTAACTACTACTCACACCAATTTCGACATCCCTGAAGATTTGCTGGCATAGGCCTAATGAGAATCTTAGGCATTGATCCAGGTACCGGTATTCTAGGCTTTGGTGTCATTGAGATTGATAAAAAAAATAAAGCACATTTGGTTGATGCCGGTGTAATTCGTACTCCGGTTAAAGAGGATGATGCGGTGCGGCTAGAAACAATTTTTGATGAATTAACGGATATCATTACCAGTACGAAGCCGCAGATTATGGTAGTCGAAAAATTATTTTTTGCTCAAAACATAACAACTGCCATGACTGTTAGCCAAGCGCGTGGAGTAGTGCTGCTTTGCGGCAAGCAAGCTGGGCTGGAGTTACATGAATACACGCCATTACAAATCAAGATGGCACTAACCGGTTACGGGAGAGCTGATAAAAAACAAATACAGGAAATGGTTCGCGTGATTTTAGAACTGAAAGAAGTACCCAAACCGGACGATTGTGCCGACGCGTTAGCTGCCGCTCTCACTCATACTCAAAACATGAGATAATACTTCGTAATGATTGCAACGGTTAGCGGGGAAGTAACTGAGAAAATCGGCGGACTAGTGGTCGTCGAAGCCAATGGTATTGGTTATGGTTTTTACGTTACGCCCGAAGACCACGGCTCGTTGAAGGTAGGTGAAAAAGCTATGCTATATGTTCACGAACATATACGCGAAAATGCTTACGACTTATATGGGTTTAGTACCTTACCAACTAAAGACTTATTTGAACAGTTACTAGAAGTCAACGGAGTGGGCCCGAAAATGGCGCTGGCTATACTAAGCGTCGGGAGCGGTGACGAAGTGCGTAGTAGTATTGCCGGCGGTGACACTCGCTTTCTGCAAACGGCGCCCGGTGTAGGTAAAAGAGTAGCGGAGCGGGTTATTGTTGACCTTAAAGATAAAGTTGGTCTAACAGCCACCGACGACATTTCTTCTTTGCTTAAGGGCGGTAGCTCAAATAAAGACGAAGCGGCGCAGGCATTGATTGCACTTGGCTATACTTCGACGGATGCCGTTCAAGCACTGGCTGAAGTTGATGATTCATTATCGGTTGAAGAACGTGTTAAACAAGCTTTGAGACAAAAATGATAGAACGAATAGTAAACCCGGACGATGAAGTCACGGACGAACAGGAACAAAAGCTCGAAGAAACACTTCGGCCTCAGGATTTTAGTGGCTATGTTGGCCAGGAGCGAATAAAACAGAATTTAGTTTTAGCTATTAAAGCCACAAAAAAGCGCGATGAACCGCTTGAGCACATCCTTTTACACGGTCCACCGGGGCTGGGTAAGACCACCCTGGCCAATGTGATTGCCCGGGAAATGAATACTAACATTCGCATTTCCAGCGGTCCAGCTATCGCGCGGGCTGCTGATCTGGCCAGTATGCTGACAAACTTGCAAGATGGCGACGTTTTGTTTATTGACGAAATCCATCGTCTGGGAAGGCAAGTTGAGGAAGTTCTCTACAGCGCCATGGAAGATTACGCCATAGATATTATGCTGGGCAAAGGACCAAGTGCCCGCAGCCTGCGTCTGGATATACCAAAGTTTACCTTAATTGGTGCCACTACTCGTGCCGGTGCTTTAGCCGCGCCGCTACGCGACCGATTTGGGCATATCTATCGTCTGGATTTCTATGATCCTAAAGAGATTGAAGAAATTATCAAGCGTTCAGCAGGGATATTGAAATCAAAAATCAAGCAGCCGGCCATTGGCTTAATTGGCCAACGCTCCCGATTGACACCGCGTATTGCCAACCGGATGCTCAAACGAGTACGGGATTATGCTGACGTGAATGGCGATGGCATCATTGATGAAAAAATAGCCATAGACGCTATGGAAATGCTGCAAATTGATGAGCTGGGCTTGGACAATATTGATCGACGACTGCTAACGACTATAATCGAAAACCACGGCGGTGGACCGGTTGGCGTGGAAACCTTGGCCGCGCTACTGGCAGATGAACGTAGCACGATAGAGGATTATTTTGAGCCCTACTTAATGCAGATTGGCCTACTCGAGCGCACACCGCGCGGACGCAAAGTTACAGCAAAAGCCTACGCTCATTTGGGCAAAAAGCCCGACTCCAAAAAACAGAGTAAATTGTTGTAAAGACTGCGATATAATAGGGCGGTGCAACCTCAAGATAATCCACCTCATTTACCTGACCGCAAGATGATAGAATCGGTCAGCGAAAATGAAACCAAGATAACTGAAATCCACAAACACCCCATTGGTATAATCTGGTTTTATCTTCAAACAGGAATAGGGCTGAGTATTGCACTGGGGTTAATGTTTTTACTTTTACCGCAGTTTATTACTGAGGACAACCGATCGACCCTCAATACTGCCATGGCTCTAATCACGATATTGTCAGTTGGCGTAACATTACTGGTACTTTTCATCGCCGGCATCATCTACCGACAAAACTACCTCATTATTTCTGATAAAAATATAACTCAGGTACTCCAAAACACTCTGTTCAACCGCCAGGTTTCAGAACTTTCGATGGCGAATATTGAGGATGTATCTTCTTTTCAAAAGGGTGTGTTCGCGACCATTTTTAACTATGGCAAAATGGTCATTGAAACAGCCGGTGAACAAAATAACTTTATATTTACGTATTGCCCAAGGCCGAATTACAATTGCAAAATCTTACTGGACGCCAGGCAGAAGTTTATTGAAACTGATCCATCGGTCGCGATGAGAGCAAATAATCGGCTCAATATGACAGCTATGCCGGCGAACCAGCCTTATGCACCACAACAAATGCCTCAGCCTACAACAACTGACCCAGAACAACCGACTCAACCTCCTATCCAAACGCCCCCAAACGCGTAGTATCAACATAACAGGTCAAGGCCATGTGGATTTCTATTCCTGGAATGGATTGTCTCTAGCGTGTTTGAATAAGGCCTGCACGTCAGTGCTATTGTCTTGTAATTGCTGAATTTTATTCAATGCGTCTTGATCAATCCTTGGGTGAGGTGAAGCTTGTATTTTTTCTGCTACGGCGTCCTCTGTGGGTTCCTGGCTTGCTAAGGTCTTAATGCGAAATACCAGAAATCCATATAGCATGGCTGCTACTACGATAAATATTAGTGGTAGATAGTAGCGAACCTTGTGAAGTAAAGGCCTAAGTTTGGCGGGAATCGCGTTGATGTCTAGTTTTTTCATGATGGCTTTATATACAAACTCACGGTTACATTAAACGTTAACAGGTCATTATTTTGAGGACGAGGCTGAATACTTATGCTGGTCACCTGAGCGGTACGGCGGTTTTGCTCAAGTTTCTGCAAGAAAGTTAAAAAAGCATGATAACTTATCGGTTTGGTTTCATCAGACTGTATCGTCAAGTTCATACTGTACACACCCGGTATACCGGTCACAGGCTGAACCTGTGTTAGGGATGATGTGTTTGGAACGATTGTTGGCTTAACGGTGCCGCCGGCTCCGGCTGCCGGAGCAGCTGCTTGACCAAGTGTGGAGCTAGGGAACGTTATGGCTTTTATACTAACACCACTACTATTGGCAACGCTGACAATTTCGCGCACAGCATTGGCCTGATCTTTGTCTTGGGGCACGATTGTTTTGGCAATATTCTCTAAATCTGCATACTTTTGAATATCTTTATTGGCTTGAGTAACTGAAGACTGCTCGGAATCTAAAACCTTATTTTGTAGTTTCAGGTCTAAAAGCTTGGCACCTTGTTTTTGTAGCACCGAGCTACCCAGTACTACGCCGACAATCGCTAAACCACTCAATAGGCCAATTACACCAACCATAATCAGAAATACTCGCTTAGAATTCATGGTTTGGTCCCCTTGTTGATGAATAGAAAAGTATTGTTGCTGTTAAACAAGGCTTTAATCTGTACTTGGCAAGGATACTTTGAGTTTAGAGTTCCTGTGCCGTCATTGTTGCACGTTATATTTATGATATCGGCTTTAGAAAAGATCTTGGTTGCCGGATCCTGTAAGTTAACCTGGATCTGCGAAGCAGTTTTATAGTCCTTGGCTTGCGCGCTTAAATCAAGACCACCCTGAAGTTTGTTGATCTGTAGATTAGTCAAGACTGTATTTTCGGGCATGGCGGCACCAATTTGTTGGATTAATTTAGAGAACAGAATTTCACGGGACAACACCTGAACGACTAACTTCAAGCTATTACTAATGTCCTGAACGCGTTTCTGGGTTTCATCGACTTTTTGCAGTTTTAGTTGTTGAGTTGTGTCGTCCAATTGAGAAGCATAAGCATTCATTGACTTATTAAGATAGAGATAACCAAAACCTATTAAGACAATTATGCCTCCTATAACGAACATAATAGTTACGCACCATCTAAGTAATTTTGTGTTGCGCCGCGCGTACAGAAAATCTTGCTTTGTGCCGGGGGGAAGCAAATTAATCATGTGAATATTTCCCTAGGGTTCATTAGAGCTAGGCCAGCAACCGTAACATACATAGATTTTTCGATGGCATTTGGCGGCTGCAGCTTTGCGAAATTCAAATTATGCCATGGATCACACATTCGCACAGGTAGACGAAGAGTGCTGGTTAGAAACTCGCTTAGTCCAGGCATATTAGCACCGCCGCCCATAGTAACTACCTGTCCGATCTTAGCTTTTTGAGCGGATCGCTCTTCGTAATAACGAATCATACGGCGGATTTCTTTAACTAGCTGATCGAGCAAGGGAGTTAGTGCAACGGTGATAGGCGCTTGTTTTTTGCTGGCAGCCAGTCCGTATTTGGTTTTGATAACGTGTGCCTCTTGCTTGCTGACATTTAATTTCTGAGCGATCATTTCCGTAAAATTATCACCCCCACATGGTACCGTGCCGGTCACGACCAGCGTTTTATGATAAATAGTGATGTCTGCCGAGATAGAACCGAAATCTATAAGTACCGTTGGTACGTCGCTGCGCTCGGCTTGCACAAACAATCTCCCGGCAGCACCGATAGTAGTTTCCATGCTGACGACTTCGAGTCCTAATATTCTACTGAGTGCCAGGTAGGAATCAATCAACTTTTTTGGAACAGCCACCATTAACAGATCAACTTCTTTGTCGTTCTTGCCGGTAATTTGAAAATCGGTGTAGAGCTCATCTATGGGTACCGGTATATATTGTTCGGCTTCAAGGCGAACAGCCTCGGCTAGTTCCTTGGTATCAAGTTTTGGTAATGTCATGTTGCGGTTAAAAGTACGTACGGCAGGTACGGCAAAGGTAGCCCGGCGGGTAGTAATTTCACCTACAATGTTTTTGTCAAAAAGATTGTGTATGGCTTTGGCCAGTGCTTCCGGGTTAACCACAACGCCATCTTTAATACTAGCGGGGTCAAAATTCATAACTCCATAGCCAGATACACTTCGTTGTTTCTCGGAAGTATCCAGCTGCATAACTTTTACGCTGCTATAGCCTATGTCTAGACCAAATACTGGCTTGTCCTGATAAAAATATGTGTTATTCATGCATGCTGCCCATCAAAAAGCACAACTTCAATGGTAAACTATAGCACAAATTACCCTGATAAGCTTGCTTCAAAGCCGTCTGTAGCGCAGCGCTTTCCAGGCTAGATCGAGCGGCACTATGTTGATTGGAAAGGTCGAATCCAGAGTTAGGTCAAATACTGTTCCAGGACTGGATGATATAAAGATATTTTTACCAGATAAACCACCAAAATTCGGAGCGCCACTAAACTTTGTATTGTCTAAACAGAGACCGTTGGTTGAGAGGAAGTAAATAGCCGGAGCCTTGACAGTGCCGGTGCTACCTAAGTACATGGCACCTCCGTATGGGCAGGCACTAGCCTTGCTGGCCGGATCAGAGCCGTAAGCGACAAGTACAATCGGTCCGCTTCCAGTCGCAGATTGCACACCGGCAAAATTAACAGTGCCTTCTATAAAAATATACTTTGCATTGGCCGCACCTGTATCGGGGTTATAAAACGTTGGCGTGCAGGCACTTGCAGCACAAAAGTTAGCACGAACATGTACGTGATCCTTAATGGTGTAGGTTCGTGAACCAAGTGCCAGATCACCAGAACTACCGCAAGAAGAGCTGATATTGCTGCTACTATCCGGGTATTGAGTCTTTTTAGTGTTGCCTGTGTTGGGAATAGTTACTGAAGAACTAGAACCACCAGATGTCCACTCGCTGCAGCCGGTTGGCGAGTTCTGATAACTACTGTCCATATACTGATTCCAGGGAATATAAGTGGATTGCACTTTAGGTAAACTGGTCTGGTTAACCAGCACATTGAAATTACTGTTTGAACTATTGCCCGGCGGTGAAACACAGTTATTGTAGCCGAGAGTAATGTTGGTTTTAGTCTGCGAAGGGTCGCTAAATGACGAAGGCTTAACCAGATTGCCGGAGCCGCCGATTGAGCATTTAGCGGCAGTGCTGTCATTGCCAACCGCCGAGATATTTTCGGCTATAAGGTTGGTGGTATTTTTGTTCATATGGATGAAGCCGTTCAAATAGACGCTCTGGGCTATCAGATTTTTTACGCCACTTTGTATCTCAATGATATTGCGGCTGATTACGCCCGACACTACGACAGATGTAGAGGTCCGTTGCGCGGACACCTCAATAGTACGCACAAAATTAGCGCTAGCACGATTGGACGGCGCATATAGTCGACCCACGGCGGTAATAACCCGCTCTTTGCTGCTGGATCCATTTGCGACCGTGACGCTGTAGGTGGCTTTGTACTGGCTGCCGCTTATGACCTGCACCTCACCGCCAGATCCGCTGTAGCTGTCATTGCCACTGTTAAGAATGGCGATGGCGGCATCAGCACCTGACTCGGCAGCGTACTGGGCTTGGAGTAATAGTACTCGTCCGCGCGCTCGCGTCAGATTGACATTGGCCAGTACGATCAGGCTGTAAATTAGAGTGGTCAAAAAAAGTGTCACTACCAATATAGAAACTATAACCATACCTTCTTGCGACTTTGAATTTTGAATTTTGAATTTTGAGGTTTTTGTCATGTATTCCTCAGTGCAATGCGCACAACCGTATCGTTATAAGTGCCATTGCTTGTGATAAAGAGAGATTTTTTGGTTAGATGGAAAGTATACTGCAGTGCCTCAACTAGCGGAAAGTCCGGCCCGTTGTACTGCCCGTTGTTTGGGTCGGTACTTGATTGATAATTTATATTATTACCGCTGCGTGAATAGTAAATTGAATCGATTGAATTTATGTTACTCAAGATAATGCGGTCGGCCGGGCAGCTGCTATTGGCAAGCGATGGTGGGCAACTGGTTTTGAGTCGATTGCTAGGAGCGCTCGGGTTTGCCAGCGTGCGTAGATACAATTGTTTGTCCGTACCATTTAAGTAGAGTATGTACTCATCTTCGTAAGGTTGGGAACCGTTCAAGACGATCGCGTTAGAGGTATCTATACTGAGTCGCTTAAAATAAAGTAGGGGCGTAATAGAATTTGCAGCACCTATAGGTGTATTGCCGGGCACAGCGTGCAGTTTAAGCCAGTAGTTACTACCGGCCTGTGGATCTGCACTAAGAGTATTACTGTCGGGGATGCTATTTTGCAAGATTAACCCTGAGGATGTGCCGATTAATTCCCGCACCACATCCTGGGCATTCAAGCGCGATACGAAAGTGTCTTGATCGGCCTCCAGCAAGGAAGCGTATCGCCAATAGCTGAAACCAAAATAAAGAATTAGACCAGCAAAAATAGCGCTGACTGCCATAACACTGATTAATTCAGGTAAGGTGAAACCACGCTGGTCAAGTTTCATTGTTGGGCGATTCCATTTCTGGTTATCAACATACGAAGCTGTAATGGAGGCGCGTTACCCTTGAGGTTGCTGACGGAGATTTCGACAATCTTGGAGTCAGGAACTGACTTCAGTGGATCTGTACTAGCTAGTGCAGAAGTATCCGTTACAGTCAGCGTCGGATTATATGTATAGGTAATACCACTACCTCCCTCTGCAGAGAAGGTATTGTTAGGCGAACAATTAGATGAATTACTGACGAGGTTAGTATAGTCCAGAGCACGATCAAGCTCCGGGCAAGCACTCAATACCGCGTAGACTTCATTGAGTTGTTTAGAAGTTGTGTAGGATTTACGCACCGCATCAAAAGAATTGGCTATGCCCACCACGATTAGTGGGAAAATAACACTGGCCAAAATTAATTCTACCGAGGTAAAACCGCTTTTATTGTGCAATCGTTTAAATAACGCCATGCTTATGCTTTATTATAAGCTACCATCCATAATGGAACTATCTTATATGCAATAAAAAACCGGAGCTTTTTGCCCCGGTTTTTTATTATTAAAGAGGCAATTTTAGTTCAAGTTGCTCTTAGTGAAGGTACCACCGCCTTCATTAGTGGCGGTCAGCGTATATTGCGCACAATCCTTAGTAGTGTTGTCACAAGCCGTACCATCAGATGCTGTAACAGCATAAGCGTAGCTATTAGCAGCTGGTGCAGCTACTAGTGTCTGAGCACTACCTTTAGGATCTTTTAGTGCTTCTGCATCAAGACCCTTCATGTTAGTACCTCTCCAGGTACTATCATTCAGATTAGCCAATGTTGGATACTTACCATTCTGTGCATAGTAAGCCTCAACCTGACCGTGTACCGCCTTAATGTCAGTAGTACGCTCTGTGTCCCTCGCCTTCTGCTGAATCCCCGTAAACGTCGTAATGACCAATGCCGCCAATATACCAATAACGACAATCACGATTAAAAGTTCCACAATGGTGAAACCCTGTTGTTTTTTAAGTGAAGTCATGGAGACCCACCCTCCTTGAATTATATTTTAATTTAAGACCTTACCAATGTTCATACATTTGATAGGCAAGTATCTGTTAGAGATTATTAATCATAAGCTTAATCAGGTCAACCCCTGTCTAGGCTGAAATTAGCGAGTATATAGGACAAAAGTGACTATAAGCGAAGCGCAACCGAAGAAATGATTCGGTGTAGGCCCATTCATTTCCCCGCGTGTAGCGGTCACTTTTTCCTATGTGCGAGCGCTAGTTGCTTCCAATGTTTTTACTGAGCGACGCGATTGGGCCCATGACGCTGGCGGCAATTAATCCAACCAGACTGCCAAGTACTACTATCATCAAGGGTTCAATGATGGAACTTAGTCCATCAACGGTAGTAGAAACCTCTTCTTCATAAAAATCAGCGACCTTAACCAATATGGTATCTATCTGACCGGTTTCCTCACCAATAGCCAGCATCTGGCTAACAATTGGAGGAAAATGGGTTCCCTGTGCTAGAGGTTCGCTTAGTTGTTTGCCATTTTTCACGGCCTTAGCGGCTTCGGATAACTCTCTTTCGATAACTTTATTACCAATAGCGCCGCCAGTCACCTCTAGAGCATCTAGAACGCCGACACCAGATGACATCAAGGACGCAAAAGTTCTAGCAAACCTGGCCACTGCAACTTTAATAATGATGGTTTTCAGAATAGGAGTGCGTAATAAAAGAGAATGAAATTTATACTTACCCCTTGGTGTCTTAATGTATCGCTTTATCATAATGCCGGCTGCAACCAGGCCTACAACAATAAAAACAACGTTAGGAATGGCTATTGGTCCAATTTTCAATAAAGATGATGTTAAAAAATTACTGAAGTTAATCATTACCTGAGTATAAATTGGCAACTTGGCATTTGG
The DNA here is from genome assembly GCA_964540115.1 of uncultured Candidatus Saccharibacteria bacterium. Lineage (GTDB taxonomy): Bacteria > Patescibacteriota > Saccharimonadia > Saccharimonadales > CAYVSP01 > CAZILM01. Next base: position 18,226 of record CAZILM010000010.1, read on the forward strand.
TCCGCCAAGATCGCCTAAGATTTTAGCGATTTTAGGAATCACAAAAGTCATAATGCCAAAAAAAGCCACAACGGTAATACAGAGTATAACCATGGGGTACATCATCGCGCTTTTTACTTTTTTTCGCATAGTTGAGTCTTGCTCAACTTGAGAAGCCAGACGCTTTAAAATGTCGTCTAAAATACCGCCAGCTTCACCCGCCTTAACCATATTTATATAGACTTCTGAAAAAACATTTGGATATTTGGCAAAAGCATCCCCGAGCGAAATACCGCCCTCAACATCTTTTGTGACACCAGCTACGACGGTTTTAAAATATTTATTGTCGGTCTGAGCCTGTAGAGTAGAAAGAGCTCTTGTAAGGGGTACTCCAGCTGAAATCATAGTGGACATCTGTCGGGTAAATAGCACAAGATCGTGCAACTTGACCTTTTTACCGCGCTTTAGTTTACCAAGAAAACTACTCTTGCCGCCTTCAACTTTTACGACCAGCGGGCGTAAACCCTGCCGGGATAAATTGGCGACAAGCGCTTCTTTACTAGGTGCATCACTAACACCCTTAACTGTTTTATCGTCCTTTAGAGCAATGTAGTTAAAGCGCATGACTATTTACTTCTCACTCGTAACACGCAGGATTTCTTCCACTGATGTCTGGCCACGCAGTGCTTTTACGAAACCATCCACCTGCATAATAACCATGCCTTGTTTGACACCTTCTTGTTGTATTTCGTCACTGGTGGAATTGGCCACAATAAGTTTTTGAATTGTGACTGAATTATCCAGAACTTCATAAATACCCATGCGGCCCTTATAACCACTATGGCCACAGTTATCGCAGCCGTTATCGTGCGCTTTCCAAAGTCTGACAACCTTACTCTCGGTGGTACTTAGTTCGGCTGTGGATTGCTTATTTGTTTTTGAAGTGTTGGTTTTACCAATGCCACCCTCCAAAGCTTCCACCTCAAGCTCGTGGATTTGCTTCATAGTAGCGGGCTGATCGATTCCAAAAATTTCGGCTAGTTGTTTTAGGGTAGGAGCGTCGGGCGTAATGGATTCTCGGCAGTCAACGCATAGACGGCGTACCAAACGCTGACCAACAACTGCACGCACAGTACTGGCAATCAAAAACGGCTCAATCCCCATATCTAGTAAACGAGGTAGGCATGTGGCGGCGTTGTTGGTGTGTAAGGTGCTAAAAACCAAGTGGCCGGTTAGGGCAGCCTGAACAGCCAAGCCGGCGGTTTCGCCGTCACGGATCTCACCGACCATTATGATGTTTGGATCCTGTCTAAGCAGGGCTCTTAGCCCGTTTACGAATGTCATACCGGCTACCGGATTGACTTGTGTCTGGTTTGTGCCAACTACGCGGTATTCCACCGGATCCTCTACTGTAGAAATGTTGACAGTTGGGCTATTAAGAATGTTTAAGACACTGAACAAGCTGGTCGATTTACCGGAACCGGTCGGCCCGGTGACCAAAACCATACCGTGTGGCTGAATAATCGCTTTATTTACGTTCTTTAAAGATGCTCCCCAATAACCCAATTCTTCAAGTGTCGGGGCTTTAGAAGATTCGTTTAAGATACGCATTACCACTTTTTCGCCGTCTACTACCGGCAGCGTTGAAACACGCAGAGCGTATAATTGACCGCCGACCTCAACTTTAAAGCGACCATCCTGTGGAGCACGGCGTTCATCAATTTTAAGATTAGACAAAATTTTAATACGTGACACCAAAGCACCCAGCACCTTTTTAGGTAACTTGTTAGCTTCTCGCAGTACACCGTCTACCCGGTAACGTACCAGCACGAATTCTTCGCGCGGTTCAATATGCACATCACTTGCGCCGGACTTCACTGCATATTCAATTAACAAGTTAACTGTCTGAGCAATCGGGGAGTCTTCGGCTAGATCTTCTTCGCTTATTTCCTCTTCCTGCTCTTCTTCTTCATCCTCGGGACTGATGACTTTAGTCAGTTCTGAGCTGATGTTTCCGCGGTATTGATCTAGTGCTGACTGGATCATGCTGGAAGTAGTAACGTGCACGCTTATGTCTTCGCCAAGCTGTTTTTTCAAGAAAGTGATGGCCTGAATGTCGTCCGGATCTTCCATGGCAAGGCGCTTAGTGCCGTCTTTTTCGACATCAAATAACACAGCCTTATATTGGCGGGCAATTCTTTCCGGTATTAGCTTCAGTACATCACGTTTAATTTCTTTGGCGTTGAGCTCAACGAAAGGGATGTCAATTTCCTCGGCGTAAAGTTTAGTCAAATCCTTTTCTGAAATGAGGTTGCTTTTAATTGCCATATCCTGCAAGGGCTTTTTCTCCGCCACCACTTGTTCACGCAGACCTTTTAGCTGTTCTTGCGTCACTTTTTTGGCGCCGAGTAGCAATTTCTCAACTAACGCATCTGATACTCGCATAGATTAGGCTCATTATATAGTAAAAAGCCATAAGCGTTACAGTAGATTAACACTTGA
>CAZILM010000011.1:0-7222 GCA_964540115.1 uncultured Candidatus Saccharibacteria bacterium
ATGGATGAATTGCGTAGACTTCTCTCTGTTTGTGATTTCTCGGATAGTTAACTTGGTATACTTATAAAAGCAAAAAAAGAGGAGGGACTATGTTCAAAATTAAACCCGTGTATGCCCATTGTGATTTACCTTGTGGGGTCTATGACCCGGCTCAGGCCAGAATAGAAGCCCAAAGCGTGCTAGCCATTCAAGAAAAGATGGAAGGATTCGAAGGCGACGACCGCGTCCGAGCTATTTTCATAAAAGAGCAACGTGCCGAAATGGTAAAACATCATTTATGGGTCCTATGGACAGATTATTTCAAACCTGAACATCTCGAAAAATATCCGGACTTGCATGAAAAATTCTGGAAAGCAACTAAGCAAGCTGGTGAATGCAAACATCACAGTGAACCGGCTGAAGGCAAAAAGCTATTGGAGATGATAGACGAGATTGCAGAGATATTTTGGGAGACAAAAGGCGGCAAACCTAAGTAATCACTCGCCGTGTTCGTCTTGCTGCCCTGCGAAGCCGGTCACCCGACGAACACTCTTGACGCATTACGGCGTCACGAGCTCCAGTACTCCTTCACCTTATTACCTAAACGATTCATTCCGTGCTTTTACCCCACGAAGAATCCTCTCTTCGTGGGGACCCCATTCGCTCGTTCCTTGTGCTGCATCCAAGCGAGAGGTTACTTTGATAATATAGAAGCATGAAGTGGCCATTGGTCGTTCGTAGAGTAGAGGGCCATAGTATGGCGCCGGGATTATTGCACGGTAGTTACGTGGTGGTTACTAGGTGGTTTATTGACCCCAAAGAGGGCGACGTCGTAATGATTAGGCATAGAGGCAAAGAGAAAATTAAACGCATTACGGGTTTCAAAAAGAATCAAATTTTTGTGAGTGGCGATAACCGTTTTAAAAGCACCGACAGCAAGGACTTCGGCTGGATAGAACGCGAAACAATTGTAGCCAAACTGCTTTGGCCTAGGGCCTAGCCTAAGATGTTAATAGCGCGGGCTGCTACCAAAGCTACAGTTAAGAGTGAAGTAACGCCTTGAGCGCTCATTAGAAGCTTAGCGCGATGAGTTAGCGGCATGGTGTCGGTCGGACTAAAGGCCGTCGCATTTGTTATTGAAACGTAAAGGTAGTCAAAAAATGTCGGGTGCCAGTCCGGCTGCTCGGTCACAGTGGCTGGGGTAGTCATCTGGGGAAAAAGAAAATCCACTGGCGGCCGGTGAGTACCTCTGCCGCCCGCCCCGCCGCCATCGATCTGCCAGTACCATAAACCAAACATAATAATATTTGTTATAAAAATTGCTATGGCCGAATAGATTAGTGTTCGCCCATCCAGTTGGTGGGTTTTACTTAGTAGGTAGTTTAAAACTAAGATCAGCGAAGTTATATTGGCTAGTGAGATAATCCCTGTCAGAATCAGGTCAGCCAGCCGGCGCAGGCGGCCGGTTTTGGATAGGAATAGTTCATGGCGGGTAATCGTTAGGATTGCGAGCAGGAAAACTTCCAGGCCGGCTATTAAATATTTGGGACCAATCGTCAGATTTTCTGCTAGTAACAATTGCAGGCCAATCGCTACTATGATAGCTAGCTGGATATGCCAGATTGGTTCATCTTTTTCGTGTTGCATAATTAGACCAGTTTGACCTCTATTTGTTGGACTCTTGTAACAAGTAGAAGTATAGCAGAGCTTTATTGGTTCATAATATCTTCTAAAGTCAGAGCCTTACAGACAGGACAGGTATCTTCGTACTTATAGCGCTTGAGCCAGAGCTTTAGAGCTCGCGCCGGGCCCATGATATCGGTGTATCCTATTAAATCGGCAAATAGCCGTACTATTGAGCCAATGCCATCAGCAATATTCAAACTGCGCCATTGCACTACCGCCCATCTAGGTCCAACAGGAATGGCGGACACCGGGTGTGCTGGCCGGTAGGGACTGGTATTTATGCCATTGCTTATTCTCTGTAAGTACCGAGCAACATATTTGGCATTATGTATGGCGGTCAGAGCCAGCCCGCTGTAAGGCGTGGCAGCATTATCGCCGATCACAAAAGTGCGTTCGTCTACCCGCAAGTGATCATCTACAACCACTTTTTTATGTGCGTCCAGAGTAAATTCGTCGGAATTGTTGGTGAAAAAAGGATTGTTAGTTACGCCGGCTGTCCAAATTACAGTGTGGGTAGGTATAGAGCGTCCATTGGCAACTAGCGTATCGGCGGTTTCGCCTTCTACCCGGCATTTTGTCTGGACTTTCACACCAAGTTTCTTAAGCCTTTTGGTCACCAGCTTTGATGCTTTGGGACTGGCGGAAGGCAGTAATCTGTCGGCTGCCTCGATCAATTCAATATGTAGGCCGCTGTCTTTAATATGGTGGCGCTTTGCCATTCGCGACAGGTAATAGCGCAAAGCGCCGGCTAGTTCCACCCCGGTCGGTCCGCCACCAATCACTACGTAGTGTTTTTCAAGGGCGTGGAGTGCCATGAGTTCCTGGTGCAAATGAGCTCGCAAACGATCGACTTCATTGACTGACTTAATCCCGTAGGCAAATTTCTCCAACCCATCTATACCAAAAAACGTACTTACAACGCCGAGTGCTAACACCGCATAGTCATATGTAAAGCGTTGCCCATCTGCTGTTTTGATTATTCTGTCTGTGCGATTGATGCTGACAGCTTTAGCTTCAATCAATGTAAGACCGGGAATATTTCCGATTAATGATTTAAGCGGTACGCTTGATTCCTTACCTCTGTGGCCGGTGGCGGTTCTATACAGAGCTGGCGAGTAGCGAAAATCCGGCTCTTCTGAAATGAGCGTTATTTTAATGCCTCGATTTCGGGACAGGCAACGGGCCAGTTTTATTCCACCAAAGCCGCCGCCAACTATAACCAGATGTATTTGCTGTTTCGTCACTGTCTAAAGTGTAACGCGAGCGAGCCCTGTTGACTAGGCATAACCGGCTTGCCCAGCTTGTATATTCCGTTTAAGCTTATCGTATGCTTGATCTCAAGGCTGAAATAAAGAAAATTATACAAGGTGAAGTTGATGACTCACCGACTGCCCTGGACTCGTACAGTCATGATGCCAGCCTGTTTGAGATTAAGCCCCAGTTGATAGTCTATCCAAAGTCGATTGATGATGTCCGGATGGTGGTAAGTTTTGTAAACGCTCATAAGCACGAACTACCGGAACTTTCTATTACGGCACGAAGCGCGGGAACAGATATGTCCGGTGGTGCGATTGGTGATTCAATCCTACTGGACTTCACTAAATATTTTAATAAAATCGGCGCCGTGTCGGCTGCTTCCGCCCAAGTCGAACCCGGTGTTTACTATCGTAACTTTGAACCCGAAACCCTGAAATACAAGTCTTTAATGCCGAGTTTCCCGGCTTCCAGGGAGCTTTGCACGGTCGGCGGCATGGTAGCTAATAATTCCGGCGGTGAAATGAGTTTGCGCTACGGTAAAACTATCAACTACGTGAATAAGCTGAAAGTGGTACTAGCTGACGGCCAGGCCTATGAAATTAAACCACTCAACAAAGATGAGCTGGATCGCAAAATGGCTCAAGAGGATTTCGAGGGCAGTATTTATAAAAAAGTTTTTAAATTGGTCGACGACAACTATGACGCTGTAAAGCGTGCAAAACCGCAGGTATCCAAAAATTCAACCGGCTATAACCTGTGGGATGTCTGGAATCGGGAAACCGGCATATTTGATTTGACCAAAGCGTTCGTTGGCTCACAGGGCACATTGGGACTTATTACGAATATAGAATTTAAATTGGTACCAACCGAGCCTTTTTCCGGTGTGCTAGTTTGCTTTATGAAAAACATGGATGGCCTGGGTGACATTATAAATTCTGTGATGGTCACTCATCCAACTAGTTTTGAATCTTTCGATAATTATACTTTAGGTTTATCCATAAAATTCTTCCCTTACTTCCGTAAGACATTAGGCTGGAAAGGGCTAATAAAGCTTGCCCTCCAACTTATTCCGGACGCCCTTATTTTCTTTAAAGGAATCCCGAAACTGATTCTGCTGGTGGAATTTAGCGGCCAGAGCCAGGAAGAAGTAACTCAAAAGATCCACTCGCTTAAGAAAATCCTAGCGCCCTATAAATTAGAGGCCATGGAGGAAGACGAAACTGTAGCTAAAGCCTGGAAGTTTCGGATAATGCGCCGCGAAAGCTTTAATCTGCTTAGAAAAAAGGTTAAGGACAAGCACACGGCGCCGTTTATTGATGATTTGGTGGTACCACCCCGTTATTTACCGGTATTTTTGCCAAAACTGCGGGAGATTGTGAATAAATACAAGCTTCTCGCCACAGTGGCCGGGCACATGGGTGATGGCAATTTTCACATAATCCCCCTAATGAAAATTGAGGATCCCAAAGAGCGTGCCAAATTGGAGCCGGCTATGCGCGAAGTTAACGAATTGGTGCTTAGCTACCACGGTTCTTTATCGGGCGAGCATAATGACGGGTTAATCCGCGGACCATGGCTTCAACAAATGTACGGGCCGGAAGTCATGGGCTATTTCAAAGAATTAAAAGCTATATTCGATCCAGAGGATATATTCAATCCTCATAAAAAAACCGACAGCAATTGGGAATACTCAATGTCACATATTCGCGAGCGGTTTTAGCGCTGTCGGCTAGGTGTCGGTGCTTGCAGCAATTTTATAACTGGTGGCGACGGTTAATATTGCGACAATGCCAAAGTATATTAGCCCGGTGAGGCAAGATTGAAGAAGTGGCGCTTTGGTGTGCCAGACCAGATATGTACCGCTCAATATAGTTGAGGTGATTAAACTGTAAGAAACGATCAATTTTTTACCTGAGGGATAGAAAAAGGCGAATGTGGCAAATGCCATGCTAAAAAGCGCACTAATAACATGAAAAACTACAATCATATGTATAGCATTATAACGTCTAAGGTAGTACTGCGCCAAGCGGTATAAGCACGCTGATGGCGCAGATAACGATTAAAGAAAACAGGAACATAGATTTAGCCCATTTTGTGGGGTCCGACGAAGGAGTTGTTATACCTTTGCTAAGCCACAATAGGCCGAGGGCGGCCGACAACACCAGGTATATGTAACCGGTATAACCAAAGACGCTTAATAATGGTGCACTTATCGCAAAGGCGCCGATATACCATAAAATGTAGAGCTTTGTGGTGGTTATACCTTTTTTTACCGGTAATACTGGAATCGAGGCGGATTTATAATCTTTTAGTCTATAAATTGCAATCGAGTAAAAATGCGGCATTTGCCAGCAGACCATTATAAGAAATAGAATTATCGCTCCACTATCTAACCGATTTGTCACGGCTGTATAACCGGCTACGGGTGGTATAGCTCCGGCAATGCTGCCGATGAGCGTGCCGTGAACCGAGCGACGTTTATAGATTCCATACAAAATTACGTAATCTAAAAACGCTATGATGCCAAGTAGAGCAGTCAACATATTAACGCTCAAAAACAATACACAAAAACCGACTGCACCCAGACCAACACCGAAAAACGTCGCAGCGGTTTCGGAAATGGCGCCAGTCACAAGCGCTCTTTCTTTGGTTCTGGACATCACGGCGTCAATATCGCGGTCGATATAATTATTAATAACGCACGCCGAGGCAATCACCAGCGCAACGCCCAGCAGGGTAGCAAGTAGCAGGGCGTAGTGAATGTGAAAATGGCAGGCCAGTAAAAAGCCGCTAGTCGTCGTAAGCAAGTTACCGTAGATAATGCCCGGCTTTGTCAGCCGGTAATATGCCCGGACATTCATGCATTTAGTCTAGCATGCGTGGCGTCTATCAGTGGTAGAATGCTATAATGGTTATGATAAATAATGGCGTGATGGGTTAATGTCCAAAAGCAAAAAAAGATTAGGTCAGACAAAGCCTATATGGCTGAGTCTGCTTGGGTTAATTGGCCTGGGTCTACTACTTGCAGCGTTGATGAGGGGCCATAATGTTATGCTATTTGAGCCCAAAGGTCTGATAGCAGATGAACAGCATCGGCTAATGATGGACGCCACCCTGATTCTCCTCGGAATTGCTGTACCCTCTTTATTTATCCTTTATTTTTTTGCGTGGAGATTTAGGGAGACGGGTAAAAAAGCTACCGTTAACCATCGTTCCAAGGACAGCAAGTTAGTAACACTTGCTTTGTGGGCAATTCCCATAGTTGTTATGTTAATGCTGGCTTCACTGATGTTACCGGCCACCCAAAAACTGGAGCCGCAAAGAGCGATTGATGCCTCGAACAAACCACTTTCGATTGAGGTTGTGGCGCTACGCTGGAAATGGCTCTTTATCTATCCCCAGCAAAACATTGCGACGGTTAATTTTGTCCAAATTCCTGTTAACACACCGGTCCAATTTGAATTGACGGCCGATGAGGCACCTATGAATTCATTTTGGATTCCCCAGCTTGGGGGCCAGTTATACGCTATGACCGGACACCAGAATCGCTTGAATCTGATGGCTACAAAGCCGGGTATTTATGAGGGCAGCGCTGCTGAAATTAACGGGTCTGGTTTTGCCGGTATGAGGTTTACGACCCAAGCCGGCTCAATGGAAGAATTTAACCAATGGGTGCAGCAGGTAAAGCAAGCGCCAAGCCTACTCGACAGCAATGAATATAGCAGTTTGCTTAGGCCGAGTCAGAATAATCAGGCAACTTTCTACTCAGAAACCCAAGAAAATCTTTATGACACGATACTGTCGAAATACGCTGGTTCCCATCACCACACGGAGTCGGAATGAGAGAATTCCTTATCGGAAAATTAACCTTTCAGGACCTGCCGCACGAATGGTTCACTCTTGCGGGGTCTCTGGCCTTTGTTTCTATGGCGGTAATTGCCGTAGGCTTTTTAACTTACACCAAACGCTGGAAGTGGCTATGGAATGAATGGTTGACTTCAGTTGATCCCAAAAGGATCGGCATTATGTACTTTATGGTCGGTGGCTTTATGCTTTTGCGCGGCGGACTGGATGCAATCATGATGTGGCTGCAACAGGCACTTTCGTCCGGTTCATCGCACGGTTACTTGTCGTCAGACCATTACCAACAAATATTTACGGCTCACGGAAACATTATGGTGTTTTTCGTGGCCATGGCTTTGATATTCGGATTAATTAATTTCATTGTGCCTTTGCAAATAGGAGCGCGTGATTTGGCTTCGCCTTTCATGAATACTTTGGGTTTTTGGTTGTATGCGGC